>NZ_CP011451.1:1877463-2190374 GCF_001007935.1 Nitrosomonas communis | reverse complement strand
CCCTTCGAGGAAACGAAGCACATCATGGCGGCTAGTACTGGTATCGTAATTATTAATGCTGGTGTGGCCTTCGCCGGCGGCAAATAGATAGGTATCGTTGCCGGCATCACCTGTCAGGGAATCGTTGGTACCGGCGCCCCCGCTCAGCGTATCATCTCCAGCACCACCATACAGCATGTCAGTACCGTCACCTCCGTCCAGCACGTCGTTGCCCTCGCTTCCGGAGAGGGTATCATTACCCGCACCACCCAGTAAGGTATCGTTGCCTGCCGCGCCATTCAAGCTATCGTTGCCTTCCAGGCCGTCAATCGTATCATTGCTGGCAAAGCCAGTGAGGTTGTCAGCTCCGCTCGTGCCCTGCAGTACTTTCTGTTTGACGGTGGCGACATCCCAGCTGGTACCATTACTGAACTCAATCGCATCCAGGACATAAGGGCCGGCTCCATCCTGGTAAAAGTAGCTGCTGACGGTGATTTTTTCACCAGTACCAGCCAGGGTCAGGTAGAGATTGCTGCTATCACGGCTTACTAATACATCGCCAGGATTGATCCCTTCGAGGAAACGAAGCACATCATGGCGGCTAGTACTGGTATCGTAATTATTAATGCTGGTGTGGCCTTCGCCAGCGGCAAATAAATAGGTGTCATTGCCGGCATCGCCTGTCAGAGAATCGTTGGCACCTGCGCCCCCGCTCAGCGTGTCATCTCCGCTGCCGCCATACAGCACGTCAGTACCGTCGCCTCCTTCCAGTATGTCGTTGCCCTCGCTTCCGGAGAGGGTATCATTACCCGCACCACCCAGTAAGGTATCGTTGCCTGCCGCGCCATTCAAGCTATCGTTGCCTTCCAGGCCGTCAATCGTATCATTGCTGGCAAAGCCAGTGAGGTTGTCAGCCTCGCTCGTGCCCTGCATTACTTTCTGCTTAACAGTGGCAACATCCCAGCTGGTGCCATCACTGAACTCAATCGCATCCAGGACATAAGGACCCACTCCATCCTGGTAAAAGTAGTTGCTGACAGTAATTTTTTCGCTGGTACTAGTCAGGGTCAGGTAGAGATTGCTGCTATCGCGCGTCACAACCACCTCGCCAGGATTAATCCCCTCCATAAATTGCAGCACATCATAGCTTGTGCCTGTGTCATTGTTATCAATGGAAGTATTACCGTCGCCAGCAGCAAAGAGATAAGTATCGTTACCGTTATCACCTCTCAGGTGATCGTTTTCCCCCATACCACCACGCAAGATATCGTCACCATCACCCCCCATCAATAGATCGCGACCACTACCACCTTGAAGAATATCATTACCACTACTGCCAGCAAGAGTGTCATTCCCAGCACCACCATTTAGCATATCGTTACCGATATAGCCGTTTAATACTATATTGCTTGGTTCGCTAAAAATGATGTCATCTTTACTACCGGCAGAGGTATCCCGTTCGATAATACTAACATTCAAATCCTGCAGGATGACATCTGCTTGCTTACCGCCGACGCCTTCATCAATCCAGTTTCGCAACAAATCAAGGCCATTCCAGCCATTTTGGGATAATATATGTCCCGCATATTTGTTCAGTTCGATTAAGTCTGCCAATGCAGAAACAGGATCTACCACTTTTTGATTATTAAGCAACGAGTTCACTCTAGAAAAATCCACAGAAACTCCTGCCGTTTCAGTCACATTCAGGGTAATCTCATTCAAGTATGGTGAAAGGCGCGTCTGCAAGACAAGACTTCCATATACGGATTCCTTCAATGTCTCATAACCTTGCTGCATCAACTCCGTTTGCGTAGCCGATAAAGATACAAATACTCTTCTTATACTTGTACCATCACTAATCGGTGCCGGATTCACCATGTTCTGTGCTCCATTACCCAAAGTTACCCGGTCTGTACCTACCGTTACAAAAGGTGAAGCATTAAAACGCTCCAATACACTGAGAATTCCTACTGTTTCTTGCTGCTGTTGCAGAAGCGTTTGGTATTCTTCGCGCATTGATAGGCTAAGTGCATCTACAACACTGCTATTCGTTGAATCCCAATAACTAAGATGTTTATCATAATCTGGCCATGATTGGCCTGGGATCAAATAAAACAGGTAATAACCTTTGTCTACAGCCTGATCGACACTGGTTTTCATAGTGGAAGTTTCAGCCCAGGCAATTAACAAGTCATCCAGCAATGCTCTCTGTCCAGCATAGCTAGTCTGGCTAACGTAATTTTTGACTAGATTGGTTAAGTCTGAAGACAAGCTAGCTGCTTCTCGCAAATCACGCACCAGACCAGATCCTTTTGCGTTTGGTAGAATGAATGCTTCCTCTGTAAGTGGAATGCTATTAACAAACTCCCGGTAAAACGGATTATTGGCAAGATCCAGGTTACCTGTCTGTCCCTCACCATCTATAGTCAAATGCGCCGCTGAGGCCGTTTGCACATTGCCGTTACCAAAATTGACATTTTTGGCAGTGGCTTTTAAATTAATACTAACCACACCCAGTTGTGATAATAAAAACAACTCATTGGCTGTGGAAATACCATTCTGGTCCAGGTCTTGCCAAACCCGCACCTGCGAGAATTGCGCATCATTCTGGTTAAATAATCCATCTGCATTGGAATCGAGATCCGATAATGCATCAAAACCATTGATAGCTAGTTTTCCGTCAGATTTTACGGTATCGACTCCAAACAGCTCTGCCCCTGTATCAATGGTGCCATTGTCATTACGATCCAGTACCAGAAAACCATCATCTTTCCCCACCCATCCTGTACCGGTTTTAATACCATCACCATCATGATCAAAGACAATCGAGCCATTGATACCGATGGTTTCGATACCGTCATTGTCCAGATCAAGCACCAACGGATCTATCCGAGGCGGTACCCAGTTTTTGAATTGGAGAAAGAAATTATTAACGGTGTTTAATATACCCGCAAGATCACCTAGATCTTGCATAATAAAAGTACTGAGGCGATTGATTGCCCACGAAAAATCTTCTGCAAGATTCTGGAAAAAGAGCGCCATATCGATACTTGTCACATCCCTATACAAATCCTCGAAAAGCTTCTCCCCAGCCAGCCCGCCAAAGTAGCCACCAGCCAATCCAGCTACTCCCGTTATTACCATGCCGGCTCCGACACCAACATTGATACCAGGCGCCAGCAGAAGACCTGCTACAAGCGCAGCAGAGGCCGTTCCAGCAGCAAAACCACCTACTAAACTACCAGCATGTGCAGCTAAAATAGCACCTGCCTCATTAGGATTTCCACTATTATAGGCATGCTGCGCCTGTGCGATAGCCAAAGCTGTGCCTAGAACATCTCCAACCAAACCTGCCTTGTTGAGTAAATCACCATATTTGACATACAGAGTCATATCGCTATTTGTCAAATGCATATCCTCTAATAATGCCAATCTGGTAACATCAACACCTGCAGGAATTTCCTTGGCTGGCAATCCAAGTGCTCTTCCCAAATAAGTATTCGTATCAATATATAGCTTACCTGAACTATCACGCCCCACATTCATACCTGCCAGATCTGCATTGGATGTAGCGCGAATTAGATCGACTAGCTCTGTCTTTGCAGCATTCTCACCATTCAATAATTTCTCCACCCGATACCTGTCTTGCCAATCCTGGAGATTAATACCATTCACTTTCTGTCCGGGCTGGATAGTTTTACTCAACAAAGCCGGGATTTCCGTTGCCACAGCAACACTACCGTCAGGTGCATGCGGCATAATCAAGCGGAAATCTCCTGTATGGCTGTTCACAAGCCGTGCTGAAGCCTCATCCCAAAAACTAGTGTTGTTGATGCGAGCACCATTCGCATCGATTCCAAGGTATAAAGTATCAAAATTTAACCCTTCGCGATTGGCGGCATCTTCTAATGCTTGCCTAAAATCCACATTTTTTAAGAATATTCCTACCTGTGTATCTGTAATTGTCCTTACAGAAATAGCATTTGAAAGAGATTCTGCAAAATCTGAGGCTTTAAATTCTCTGTAACCAATAACTGGATCTATAATTTCTCCTACACCCCCGCTATACAACAATATAGTTGAATTTCCTGTACTGACATCTACGGTATTTGCCAGTGCTCGGAGTTCGTTAACAGACATTGGATTATTAGCATTATTTCTGGCAATAATTTCATTAATTGCGGATTGCTCATCCATCTTCCGAAGCTCCTATAGATTAGGGGAAAAAATAACTGTCAAGCTTTCGACATATTTTCTGGAAAATGTGGAACCATAAGCATCCAGAGCTTCTTCAATCAATGCATGCAATTGAGATCTGTCTAGCTTCAGAAGGGGCGAGGAAAATATTTGTACAATACGCCACTCGACCACGTATTTCTTGGTTTCTAACTGCTTCATTCTCCGAAAGGCATTAAAATAAATATTCTCTCCGGCAATATTAAGATTAAATTCTATCGGCTCCTGTGGCCTGCCACCTCTCACTTCTTGCAGAACGAGATTTTTCTCCCGATCTATGGTCTGCCATGTGCCATCTTCTTTTCTTTCATTCACAAATGCCATTTCACGATCTCCACTGCTATAAACCATCATCACAAATAAGTATTAGGATTAGGAGCAAAGCTTCATATCCTTTGCATTAACAATTTTTCTTGCTTCACTTTTAATCGGCTCTTCTATTGCTAGGTACTAAACAATTTGTACAGATGCGCTTGTATCTCAGTCATTTTATTCATAAAAAAATTCGGATTACAGCGTATAGACGGTAAGAAACCAATTCAAACCGACTATCCCACAAGCAGCAAAAAATAATGCAATCTTTTTTTATTTCAATTTGTCGAAATTATTAACGCCACAAAGATTATTTACTTTAGATAATATTTATGACTATGTGTTATTTAATTCAATTCAGTAAAAATTGAGTTAGATAGCAAAAATCTTAAAACGACTATCCTGCGGCATACCACAAGGTATCGCTTCCTTTCTTTCAGGACGATCGTTTTTATATTAATTTTTAATACTCCACGAGGCGTGAAATTTAGTCTCAAGAATTTAAATGAAATAGACGTAGCGCTGACTGTTTAGCCAGAACCGATATTTTGAATGATCAAAGGAACACCTTTTTTGCGTAAAATAGCAATAAGAATCCCGAGGCTAGAGGCATTTCTGTTTTTTTTCGAGTGAAGATTGACCAGGCAAAAAAATTGGTGGCATCCAGCCGGAAATTGCACAGAAATGTGAAGTTAGCTTAGGGTCTGTTGACGTTTTAAGATAAGTATTTCATAGATAGAAACAAACTCGTAATATTGGGGTCCCCATACCACCAACAAAACGAGTTTGCGATGCCCCGAATGATGCTCAATGATGAGTACTGGTCGAAGCTGGAGAAGATTCTGCTTCAAGAATCAATTTATAATAAGCGCAATCTGCGCATGATAGTAGAAGGCATACTGTATCGAATGCGGGTTGGCTGTCCGTGGCGCGACCTGCCTCAGGCGTTCGGCTGCTGGAATTACATCTATAAAAAATGCAATGCATGATCATTGAGCAGGAAATGGATCAATATTTTCAAAGCATTGGCTATTGATCCGGATTGGGAATGGAGATTTATAGCATGTCCCCTATAAATTGATTATAATTTACAGATGACCTATCCGATATTATTTCGCCGTAAAGTATTATCCGTTCGTGAGAAGGAGAACCTCTCAATCGCGCAAGTGGCCAAGCGTTTTGGTGTAGGGGTCGCCAGCGTGATGCGTTGGATCAAAACTCCCGATCCCAAGACCACCCGCAACAAACCTGCCACCAAGATCAACATGGAAATGTTGGCGCAGGACATCAAGAATTATCCGGACGCGTATCAGTACGAGCGCGCCAAACGGTTGGGTGTCAGCAAGCAAGGCATTAACCATGCTTTAAAGCGTCTGGGCGTGACTTATAAAAAAAAGCCTGTGTCACCCCAAAGCCAGCGAAAAAGAGCGGCGTATCTTCCAGCAAAAAATTGAAGACTATGAGCGAGCAGGCCGCGTTATCGTCTACCTTGATGAAAGCGGCTTTGCGCACGACATGCCACGCACGCATGGCTATGCGCCAGTGGGTGAGCGCGTCCATGGCGTAAAAGACTGGCATGCACGAGGTCGAACCAATGTGATTGGCGCTCTCATCGGAAAGACGCTGCTGACCATAAGTCTGTTCATCGCCAATATCACCGCTGACATTTTCTATGCGTGGATAACACAGGACCTTTTGCCTAAACTTCTGCCCGCTTGCGTGATTGTCATGGACAACGCAACCTTTCATAAACGGCAGGATATCCAAACCGCCATTGCCAATGCCGGGCATACACTTGAATACCTGCCGCCTTATTCCCCTGACTTAAATGACATTGAACCCAAATGGGCTCAGGCCAAAGCCATCAGAAAAAAGGAAGGTTGTTCCATCGAGCAGCTCTTTGCCGCTTATGAAATTTAAATCATTTTATATGGGATCTGCTATATGGATGGCAGCTATATTAAAGCGCAAAGCCATAGTGCGGGAGCAGCGAATCAAGAATCGCAGGCTGAAGGCCGAAAGCCGTGCAGGCAATACCACAAAGATCCATTTAGCGGTCGATGGTTATGGTTTGCCAGTTGAGTTTAAAATCACCGGTGGAGAAGTCAATGACTGCTCTGCCGCACCTGATTTGATTGCCAGGTTGCCTGACGCAAAAACAATAGTTGCGGACAAGGGCTATGACAGCGAATGGTTACGGGAACAGATAACGAAGAAGGGAGCTCAGGCTGTGATACCGAGAAAGCGCAACTCGTTGAAGGGTAATGCAGATATGGATTGGGGTTTATATAAATACCGGCATTTGGTGGAGAATGCTTTTGCCAGGCTAAAACAGTATCGGGCAATAGCAACGCGATACGACAAACTGAAGCGAAATTACGAGAGTATGGTAGCCATAGCGTGTGGATATCTGTGGCTACCTATGTGAAATGTCAGCAGACCCTAGCAAGATTCCAGCTACAGTCGTGCAATAGTATGCAGTAGTTTCATAGACAATGTTGTCATCTCCATAATACTTTGCTCCGCCTCTCTGCGTTCAGTGATGTCCATGGATATGCCAATCAAACATACCGGTTTCCCCCATTTGTTATACAAAGGTTTCTTAGAGGTGCGAACAAACCGATTTTGTCCAAGAGAATAATTGCAAATTATTCCTTCAAACTCAATTTGATGAAAATTTCTAAATACTTGTTTATCTCTCCCTAGAAATTGCTTCATTTGCTCTGGTGGAAAGAATTGGCAGCCGTCTGTTCCTTGTACATTTTTAAAATTTATACCCCACTGCAATTCACAAGCTTTGTTCATTGCCAATATTTTACTCTCGGCATCTTTTATAAAAATAGCTAAAGGCAATAAATCTATTAATTCTTGAAATTCTAGTACGTCATCAGGAAAAGGGTAATGTGTAATCATTTTTACAAATCCATTCATTACATAGTGATGTGGTTCCCATTGTTTTTTTAAAAATATCGTGCATCAATCAAAATCAGAAAAATAAACAATATAAAATTATAAGATCCAGCAGCCGAACGCCTGGAGTAGGTCGCACCAGGGCAGCCAACCCGCATTCGATACAGTTACAGGTATGCCTTTTACCGTCATGCGCAGATTGCGCTTATTATCAATTGATTCTTGAAGCAGAATCTTCTCCAGCTTCGACCAGTACTCATCATTGAGCACCATTCGGGGCATCGCAAACTCGTTTTGCTGGTGGTATGGTACCCCAATATTACGAGTTTGTTTCTATTTATGAAATACTTATCTTAAAACGTCAACTGATCCTAGCCTTCCTAGCGATGACGGCAGCTTATAGTGAACCGATCAGCATTCAAAAATCACGACTCTAACCAGATGCACTATCAGATGGACTTAAGATATTCAACCAGATCTGCCTTCTCTTCCTCCGTCAAACTCAGCCCGAAGTGCTTGTCATAATGATTGACCACCGCAAGCAGGTCTGCTGCGCTGCCATCATGAAAATAAGGCGGATGCTTTTGCAGCCCTCGCAATGGCGTGGTTCGGTATTTCTTTGTGGCTGATTTATTAGCGTAGGTTGGGTCTGCCCCCACTTCGGCTGGGTCATGCAGGAATGGTTCTTGCTGATTTGGACTACGTACCACGTCAGTGAAGTGCGGGGGCTGATGGCAGGTATCGCAGGTAGCTTTGTTGCGGAACAGATGCTTGCCTCGCTGAGCCGCAGCTCGGTCAAAGCTCCCTGCTTCAGCCTTTGGCGTCTTCAGAATCAATTGATACTCGTACAGGGCAGGAAGCTTCGGTGTAACCAGATCCGGAGTCTGCTCAATCGTGAGGCCGGTGCGTGGATCGGTGAAGGTTCCTTTACCTCCCATTTGCCCTATGCCTACATAGCTGTTCCAATAGGAGATAGGCCCATCTGCAGTGTACGTCTCAAAACCGACGCCCTTCAATCCGTAGATCGAGGGAATGACGACCGGCTGCGAGGGGCTATTGAGCGGAATGATGTTGGCACCATCAAAATAATGGCGGACCGGATCGTATTTACCCGGCCCCCAGGTATTGAATTCCGCTTTAGTCGCATCGTCCAGTACCGGCGACAGCGCGATGATCGCGCCGACATTCAAGTCAATGTTAGCCCACCCATCGAGCCGCTTGCCGATGCCCGGCGCGAGCGAGTCATCGACGGATGAATGGCACAGCGCACAGGTCACGCCAATGGTAGCGAGACGGCCCAGTTCATCGACGCTGCCTTTTACCCCGACGACTGCATTCAGGCGTAACAGCTCAACTGTCACCTCTGGCTTTTTGAGATCAACTTGACCAGCCTGAAGCGCAGCGACAAGCTCTTTCGGTAAGGCATCGACATCCACCTTGAGGCCGACCGCTAACGCAGTGGCAGGGTCGACTGTCGCAATAGCCTCGTGCAGCCGTAACACGTCGGTCCATAATTGCTCATTGCCAAAGGTATCAAAACGAAAAATCTCTTGTCCTTCGCTCTGCTTTTGTTCTGTACTGTCAGAGACGTTCGTTTTTTCTCTATCCGCCTTATCCGCCCAACTAGCCGGAGAAAATCCAAAGATAACGCAGGTCATGAATAGGGTAAATGTCATTGAAGCTGGGGTGATTTTCATTATTATTTTTCCTCTTCTGCAAGTTAACCAATAATCCTGTTTATGCCTTGGATGAAGTTCTCTTTCTCGAGCTTTGTAATGCGCCGAAACAGCGATACAGAAAAAAATCATCTATTTTTTTTATGGACACGACTTACAGTAAAAATAGGCTCATTTTTTTATCGGAGTAGAATTCATAATAAATAGGCATACTGTCACTTCAGCAATAAGCCATCAAAAATTATTTTTGCTAAAGACTAGGGATCCATTTCGCGCTCCTCTCGTTTTGCCAGGACGCATCCGGGATTCAAGCAAACGATTGCCGTAGTAAATACGGCTTAAGCTGCTGAATACTCGCTAATTTTCCTCTTCTACCGCATACCAATCATGTAATTTATGTTTTGGGTGGAGTCCCCTCACTTGCGCTTTGTGATAAGCTGAACCAGCAGAACGGGAAAAAGGATCTTCGTCTCTATATTTGGCTCTAGCGCTACCGCTTCTCGCGCTACTGCCTATCACTGCTTTATTTTTCCTGACATCCTGGTCAAATGGCTTAGCTGGTCTCATGTTGTCTCCTTCGTTTAAGCAAAAACAATTACAAATAATTAACAAGATGATCGTAGTAATACATCACTACACTAGAAGTAATATTTGATCGAAAAATAGAAGAGAATTAAATACGTGCAAACACGTAAGGGATAACCCTTATATTCCAGGTCATAAAGGCTATAATGGACGAATAAGCTTTTGATAAATCTGTAATTTCCAATAAAAATTATGACCAGCCCAATCTATTAAAAGTTATTCCAGATGTACTGAAATATTCTTTTTTTTCCATTTCAGCCAAAAAAGAAGAGAAACTGCTTTAAAAAATTACCAAGTGATTGGCTCCATCGTTGTGATCTTTCTTTGCTGGATTGAAAACATCTGATTCCATTTCCAAATCAAAACTGATTTTGCCGGCTGCACCTTGCCGTATGATTGATACTGTCGGCGGCTCGCCTTCGTGTCATGTTTTATTTGGAAATGAAATGAACCTTTAGATTTCATCTGATTAGGTGTTGAATAAATGAAAAATTCGAAGCGGATGAACCAAGACCAAATCAACAGGCAGCCAATTGCTATACAATAAGATAATGACGAATAGAGTGATATGTGAAGATTGAGTATTCCATGATCGGGCATGAAGAAATCAAGAAGCAGGTGAGTTTGGCACTAGCAGAAGATATTGGCGCAGGTGATCTGACGGCATTACTGGTCCCTACCGATAAAACTCTGGCTGCAAGCGTGATCAGTAGGGAGCAGGCAGTATTGTGCGGGGTTGCCTGGTTTGAAGAATGTTTCCGGCAGCTGTCTCCCACGATCAGAATTAGCTGGTTGGCGCAGGAAGGCGAGAGGGTTCAGGCAGATCAAAAACTATGTGAAATCACAGGAAATGCCAGAGCTCTGTTAACGGCAGAACGCACCGCATTGAATTTCCTGCAAATGCTTTCTGCGGTGGCCACCCAGACGCGGCGCTATGTCGATGCCATTTCAGGCACAGATGCAGTGATTGTCGATACACGCAAAACTTTGCCCGGATTAAGACTTGCCCAAAAATATGCAGTGAAATGCGGCGGTGGTATTAATCATCGTTTCGGATTGTACGATGGGATTCTCATCAAGGAAAATCACATTCTGGCTACCGGAGGAATTGAGCTGTCTTTACGCAAAGCCAAGGAAATTACACCCCGTAACGTACTTATCCAAATTGAGGTGGAAACGCTGGATGAGTTGCAACAAGCACTCCATGCAGGCGCTCCTATGATCCTGCTGGATAATTTTGATCCTGAAAGATTGCGCCATGCGGTTGCATTGAATCAACAACTCACAGGTAAACGCGCTATTCTGGAAGCCTCGGGCAATATCACGCTGATGAATGTGCGTACAGTAGCGGAAACAGGAGTAGACAGAATTTCTATCGGCAGTCTGACTAAAGATATCAAGGCATTGGATTTATCGATGCGTTTTCTACCGACTGCCTAGTTTATTCCAAATAATTATGCCAATCAATCCGGAATTTTTTAATTTATATCGGCACGGTTTTGTCCGTGTCGCTGTCGGTGTACCTGATGTGCGCGTGGCCGATCCAGTATTTAATGCTTCTGCCACCATTGCGCTTATGACACAGGCGGTTGAGCAACATGCCATCCTCGCTCTCTTTCCAGAGTTAGGGCTGACTGCTTACTCATGTGAAGACTTATTCCATCAGCAGACCTTGCTGGCAGGCGCGCTGGAGGCACTCAGCAGGGTGCTAGAAGCTTCAGAGCAACTAGAACTGATCACAGTAGTCGGCTTACCTGTGCAAGTGAATCATCTGCTTTTCAACTGTGCCGCGATTGTGTATCGCGGCCGCATTCTGGGTGTCGTTCCCAAGACTTTCCTTCCCAATTATCGGGAATTCTATGAACTGCGGCAATTTGCGCCTGCCACCGCCGCTGGCTGCGACATCATTACGCTATGTGGCCAAAGCGCTATCCCCTTTGGCGAGAAGCTGGTGTTTCTGGCCAAAAATCAACCTCATTTCCGTTTCTTTACCGAAATCTGCGAGGATCTGTGGGTGCCAGTCCCCCCTTCATCTCATGCCGCGTTGGCCGGTGCCACCCTGCTGCTCAATCTTTCGGCCTCGAATGTCACGATTGGCAAACAGGAATATCGCCATAGCCTGGTAGCCAATCAGTCAGCGCACTGCCTTGCAGCCTACCTTTATACCGCAGCCGGTACCGGCGAATCGACGACCGATCTCGCTTGGGACGGTCATGCCATGGTTTATGAAAATGGGGCTCTTCTGGCTGAATCCAGCCGGTTTCATGACGGCTCACAATTAATTTTTGCAGACGTGGATCTGGATCACCTGGTTCAGGAGCGCATGCGGCAAAACAGCTTTGGTCAGAGCGTGCAGTATTATCGAGAAGAAATTCGACAATTCCGGGAAATTCCCTTTGTGATCACCCTACCCACTACCGCCCGGCTACTTTGCCAGCGCCAGTATGATCGCTTTCCTTATGTTCCTGCCGATCCTGCTACACGCGATAGCCGTTGTTTTGAAGCTTACCATATCCAGGTGCAGGGTTTAGTCAAACGGCTGAAACACACAGGTATCCAGAAGATCGTGATTGGCGTCTCAGGAGGGCTGGATTCCACGCATGCGCTTATCGTGGCAGCGCGCGCGATGGATGTAATGCACTTTCCACGCACCAATATTCTGGCCTATACCATGCCCGGCTTTGCTACCAGCGAGCATACCTTGGCCAATGCCACAGCCCTCATGCAGGTGCTTGGCTGCACTGCGCATCAAATCGATATCCGGCCAAGTTGTGAGCAAATGCTGCGGGATCTCGACCATCCCTTCATTCATGGTGAACCGGTCTATGATGTCACCTTTGAGAATGTACAGGCGGGTGAACGTACCAATCACCTTTTTCGTCTGGCAAATTATCACCATGGCTTAGTGCTTGGCACGGGAGATCTGAGTGAATTGGCTTTGGGTTGGTGTACTTATGGCGTCGGTGACCACATGTCACACTATGCCATTAACGCGAGCGTCCCCAAAACGCTGATTCAATTTCTGATTCGCTGGATTGCTGAAACTGATCAACTTGGTCATAAAGTCAGCCTCGTCCTGCGTGCCATACTGGACACAGAAATCAGCCCTGAACTCGTTCCAGGAAAAACAGAGAGTAATCAGCCTGCTCAACGCACGGAAGCCATCATTGGTCCTTATGAACTACAGGATTTCAACTTATATTACACCACCCGCTTTGGTTACCTGCCGAGCAAAATTGCTTTTCTCGCCTATTGTAGCTGGCGTGACCGTACACAAGGCCGCTGGCCTGGTATACCCGAATACAGGCGCAACCAATATAACATTGGTGAAATCAAACAATGGTTACATGTTTTCGCCTACCGCTTTTTCCAGATCAGCCAATTCAAACGCAGTTGCATCCCTAATGCCCCCAAGGTGGGTTCAGGTGGGTCACTTTCACCGCGTGGAGATTATCGAGCACCCAGCGATAGTGAAGCAACCCTATGGCTGGATAACATTGCACAAATTCCCGACGCTGCGCCAGAAAACAATTTATTCAAGTAAGCAACCATTTGATTGCTGAGAGCTCACTACCGAAAGCGTTATGAAGAAAATCATCCTCAAGGCAGGGAAAGAAAAATCCCTGTTGCGCCGGCACCCATGGGTCTATTCGGGTGCAATCAGCCGGGTAGAAGGTCATCCGAGCGATGGCGACACTGTCTCAATATACACGAACCAGAAGATTTTCCTTGCCCATGCAGCCTTCCATTCGAAAGCACCGATTGCTGCTCGCGTTTGGTCGTGGCAGCAAGATGAGCGTATTGATGAAGCCTTCTTTTACCGGAAATTGACGCACGCATTAGAGTTTCGCAAAGAGCTGGGTTTGTCTCAGTTTAGTACAGGTTGCCGTCTGGTGCACGGTGAATCCGACGGCTTGCCTGGCTTAGTAATCGATCAATACGGTCGCATACTGGTTATGCAGATTGGCAGTGTCGGGGCAGAACGCTGGCGGGAAGTGATCCTGGATATATTAAAAGGTTTATGTAATCCCGACTGTATTTACGAACGCTCCGATACCGATGTACGCGAATTAGAAGGCTTGACCAAACATACTGGTGTGCTGTGGGGTGAATTGCCCCATGATCTGATTATTGAAGAAAATGGTCTGTATTTTGCTGTGGATGTCATGACTGGACAGAAAACAGGGTTCTATCTGGATCAGCGCGATAATCGCGCCAAAATCGGCATCTTGGCAAAAGATAAAGATATACTCAACTGTTTCTGCTACAGCGGTGGATTTTCTGTCTACGCCAAACGAGCAGGCGCCAAGTCAGTCCTGTCAGTAGATTCATCAGAAGAGGCATTGAAACTCGCACAGCGCAATTTTGCTCTGAACGGACTGGCAACGGATTTCCAGGAATGGCAATGTGCCGATGTATTTCAAATGCTGCGTAAATTGCGTGATCAGAATCGAAAGTTTGATCTGATCATTCTTGATCCCCCTAAATTTGCGCCGACGGCTTCGTTTGCGGCGAAAGCAGCGCGTGGATACAAGGATATCAATCTACTCGCTTTTAAATTACTCAGACCTGGCGGCATAGTAGCCACTTATTCCTGCTCCAGTGGAATCAGTAGTGATCTGTTTCAGAAAATCATCGCTGGCGCTGCTTTGGACGCAGGGATCAGCGCACATATTATTGCACAGCAGATGGCAGCGCCAGATCATCCCATCTTGCTTAGTTTTCCAGAAGGCGCCTACCTCAAGGGGCTTCTCTTGAAAGTATCCGATTAAAGCTGACCATGACTGCCATTACTGACACATGAGCGTGCCTGCAATTATTGTCAGGATTAGGTAACATATTAAGATATTTATTCCAGTCTTCTATGCCATCAAACCATTTAATCAAATTACCTTCCGGAAGCTTCTTGTTGCCTTGCAAGCTCACCCAATCTATTCATAAGCTGGAGTTTGAAAATTGAATCCGCACGCAGCCCGATCGATTTCTCCCTTTGTATTACTTAACACGCTTAAGACCAACCGGGGCCTGATTTATAATCTGATTAAACGTGAAGTAATTGGTCGTTATCGCGGATCTATCATGGGGTTATTATGGTCATTCTTCAATCCCGTCCTCATGCTGACTGTTTATACATTTGTTTTCAGTGTGGTTTTCAAGGCCCGCTGGGTGGGTGGTACTGAATCCAAAACAGAATTTGCCTTGGTGCTATTTGCGGGGCTTATGCTTTTTAATTTATTTGCAGAGTGCTTAAATCGAGCACCCAATCTGATTCTGGGGAATGTTAACTATGTTAAAAAAGTCGTCTTTCCACTCGAAATACTCCCTTTTGTAGCCATGGGTTCTGCTGCTTTTCACCTGTTGATCAGCTTATTTGTCTGGTTGGCGTTTTACTTGATTTTTTTCGGGATTCCCCAAGCAACTATTGTACTGCTACCTGTCCTGTTGATCCCTTTCTTTTTAATGACTCTGGGATTGAGTTGGTTCCTGGCTTCACTAGGCGTCTATCTGCGTGATGTCAGTCAAATTATTGGGGTAATGATGACTGCGCTCATGTTTTTATCGCCCATTTTTTACCCCATCGCTGCTTTGCCTGAAGAATACCATTTATTTATGCAAATCAGCCCGTTAACATTCACCGTTGAACAAGCCCGGGACGTGATGATTTGGGGTAAAGGATTAGATTGGGGTGCTTGGGCAATGTACATGTTACTTGCTGCAATCATTGCTTGGTTTGGATTTGCCTGGTTCCAGAAAACACGCAAAGGATTCGCAGATGTCCTCTGAGATTGCCATCAAGGTTGAGAACCTAAGCAAGTGCTATCACATCTATACAACCCCGCGTGATCGGTTGAAACAGTTTATCTTTCCTCGACTTCACCGCTTTGTTGGTGAAGCAGGACAACAGTACTTCAAGGAGTTCTGGGCACTGAGAGATGTCTCATTCGAAATCAAAAAAGGCGAGAGCATGGGCATCCTGGGCCGGAATGGTTCGGGGAAATCTACCTTATTGCAGATTATTGCAGGAACATTAACACCAACCACAGGGACAGTGGAAACTTTTGGGCGAATAAGTGCCCTTCTAGAACTCGGCTCTGGATTTAATCCGGAATTCAGTGGAAAAGATAATGTCTATTTGAGCGTTGCCCTGCAGGGATTTGGTTCAGATCAGATTGATAAGAAATACGAAGATATTGCTGCTTTTGCTGATATCGGTGAATTTATAGATCAACCGGTCAAGATCTACTCAAGCGGAATGTATGCGCGTCTGGCGTTTTCTGCAGCGATTCACGCCGAACCGGATGTGTTGATTGTAGACGAAATATTAGCGGTGGGTGATGTGCCCTTCCAACAGAAGTGCATCAAGAAACTTTATCAAATGATGGATGATGGCGTTTCCATTCTGCTGGTTTCCCATGATGCCTATCAGATTCGATCAATTTGTCGAAGAGCTCTGTTGTTGCAGGAAGGAAGGCAGTGTATGTTTGAGTCTTCCGAAAAAGTCATGGATGAATATATTGCCTATTGCTCCGCTGCGGGTTCAAAAGCCAAGGCCGAATCATCAGATTTCACTTCCTCTCGTTCGAATATTGGCGGAAACGCTGGTTTCGCTGTCGTGATCAAAAATCCTACTTTGATTACTGGTAATGTTCGGCATGCCACCGAGATTAACAGCTGTGACCCCGTTTGTATCGAGTTCGATTACGAAATACACGGTACCTATTCCGACACCATTTCGTTCGTGGTAAATTTGTATCGTGAAGACGACACTTATGTTTTTGGCATGACCACCGGAATGCAAGGCCTAGCCGAGTTTTCACCTGAAAGTGAGGCTCGTGTCAGCATATATTTTCCTTCGTTACCGCTTGTTTCGGGCAAATATAAGTGGCGGGTAGCGGTAAACGATGGTCGGGGTATGAGCATCCTGGCTGAAGCTGTCCCCGTCTGCCATTTTTCGGTGAATGACGACTTTAGAGCCGTGGGCATTGTCGACATCCCGCACACTTGGAGCCGAGAGATAATTAGCCCTGCTAATGGGTCGAGAACACAACCAGCTGTGAGCGCGATCACCGAGACTTCGGAACGCCCCTTCCCAGAGCAGTCAATATTGTAGGGCAACAAACTAAAAATTAACCGAATGGAACGTGCCACAATAGATTTGTTTGAACGCTCATCGTTAAGGGACGAGCATTTCCATCGATATACGCTTGCTTCTATGCTGGCTGAAGGTAGGGTGGTTGATTGTGCTTGTGGCATTGGCTATGGCAGTACCCTGTTAAACCAAGAGAAAGCGGTTACTTCCTATCTTGGCATGGATCCTTCAGAGGAAGCCATCCGGTATGCAACAGAAAATTATGCCAGGCCAGGTTTCACCTTTACTGTAGGTACGCTTGAGGATAATTCATGTGAAGCAGCCAGCGTCGATACTTTTGTTACGCTTGAAACGCTTGAGCACACTCACGATCCTGAGAGGTGCATTCGGAATGTTAGCCACATCCTCAAAGCCGATGGTCTACTGATTGGAAGCGTTCCGAGTGCTGATTATGAGGAGCTGTGCGAGCAGGTATACGGACCTAATCCCTTTCATCTGCATCGTTTTACTCACAAAGATCTCGAGGATTTACTCGGCCGATATTTTAATTCGGCTCGCATGTTTTCCGCTGAATTTGCTATGGGCACTCTTTTTCGTCCTCTCGATCAGAAGACATCTGACTCTTCTGCAGGGCAGATCATCTTACGTGACAACCATCTGAACAAGGTAGCAGGGTCGCTGTTCTTTATTGCCGGTGGCAAGGCTCGGGTTGGATCGGCCTTGAACAAGCTGGGTCTTATGCAGAAATTCCTCCAGAGCGTACCTAAGATTGTTCTCGACCAGGAAGAAGTAGAACCCGTCAGGCTATCCTTTCAGCGCGCGGAAAATATGATACGCCAACGTGACGAAGCGATGGCAGCCCAAGCAAAGTTACTCGAGGAACGCTGGGCTGTGATGCAATCGATGGAGGAGCAGATTCACCAACGTGACCAGGCGATGGTGGCCCAAGCGCAGATGCTCGAAGCACGCTGGGCTGTGATGCAGTCGATGGAAGAGCAGATTCGCCAGCGTGATGAAACTGTGGCCCTGCAGATACGAGGCATCAGGGGGCTTAAAAGTGTGCTCAATGCGGTTTCTGAAAAAATAGGCTCTGAAGTTTTTTTAAAGATGCTACAAAATAAACAGTATCCCTCCACGCCATTCCTCGACATGGCTTTCAGTCTTTACCTTTTTATAGCCAGGCTTTATCAAGCAGCGCTCAAAGCGGGCGCACAAGATTTATTTTTCTTCTCCCGCGAAGGACAACCTCTTAAAGAAATGTTTGATCTCTATCTATCGTATAGAGACAGTCCAGTCACTATCCGCACTCATTATCTTCAGGTGTCGAGGCGCTCTACTTTCCTGATTTCGCTCGGGCCATTATCGCAAGAAAGATTTCATGTTCTTTTCAGGCAATATCGTCGTATCGCGCTCATTGATTTTTTAAAAAGCCTGGCACTCGAAGAGCATACCCTTTCCCTGGCGCAAGCACTCGGGGTAGATGTCCGCGCTTTTGAAACGGTCAAAGAAGATTTGCCAAATGACCCGCTCTTTCAAAACCTTCTCAAGTTAAAGGTATTCCAGCAACTGTATGAAGAAGAACGTGTCGCCAGAAGTACTGCGTTCGAACGCTATCTTGCCAGCCTGGCAGGCGGCTCAATACCCGAATTGCTGCATGTGGTTGATGTCGGCTGGAAAGGATCGATTCAGGACAATCTCTTTAATTGGCTCAGCCATTTGCATGGCGAGAAAGCCAGAATTGAGGGTTATTATTTAGGGCTGGTGGCAAGCGGCGGTCTCACTGTCCGCAATGCCAAAACCGGCTTACTTTTTTCCAATATTAATCAATTAACGCCAGGCTTTGCTATCTTTAACGAAAACCGCTCACTTTTTGAGATCATTCTTCATGCTGACCACGGCTCAGCCCAACGGTATGGATTAGACGCCAATGGGAATGTACAAATTGTGCAAGATGAATTTAAAGAAAAAAAAATGATTGAGGAAAAGGTATGGCCAGTTTCTCAACCTATTTTTGATTACTTTGGACAGCTTGCTGCGGCCTTGGCAAATATACCGCTAGCCGCTAACGATTTGCTTAAATTCACGCTGAAACGGCATGCGCGCATGGTTTTCCATCCATCTCAAGAGGAGATCGATTGGACATTTTCTGTTTACCATGTGGAAAACTTCGGGGTTTTTGAAGAATCCCGGTTCGGTAACGCCAACAGTCGCGTGTCTCGATTAAGCCAGATGATGTTTACCTGGCATTTGTTACGTCGTCGTCGACCATCAGAACTGGGGTCTTGGCCATGGCTTACTATCAAAATACGGGCGCTGCCAGGGTTGGACAGGCTATATAGCTGGTTCCGACGTTGGCAAAGACGCTGAGGCGGCCTTTAATTGGCGTAGTAATTTTTAATAGGGGGTGCGATGAAGGAGTGATTGCTAAAATTTGATCAATCTCTTTTCGAATTCTCTGACAAAACATTGGTCTGTTGTTAAATATAGTGAAGGTAATTTTTACAATTTAACAAGAGATAAGAGATGAAATTGTGTTTTCTTGTGGGTTCGATGGCGATCAGTGGTGGCACTTATGTGATCGTTCAGCACGCAGCTTATTTACGTGATCATGGATTCGAGGTGACCCTTGCGGTACAAGAACCATTTTCCGCCTTAACGCTTGCCTGGCATGACGAAGCGCCGGCTTTACGCTGCATTCCCATTGTAGAAGCCAAGAAAGAGCATTTCGATCTAGTCATTGCGACCTGGTGGAAGACAGTGTTTGAGCTAAGTCATTTCCAGGCTAAACAATATGCTTATTTTGTTCAGTCGATCGAATCCAATTTTTATCCTGAAGAAGAAGTACCCTTGAGGTTTTTGGTGGAAACGACCTACCGTTTCCCCATTCTGTACGTGACCGAAGCGACCTGGATTCAGCAATACCTGGCGGAAAAGTTTGGTCAGGCGGCTGCACTCGTGCGTAACGGCATTCGGAAGGATATCTATACGCCATCAGGGCCGGCAATTGCACCGCGTAACCTGGCTCGGCCGCCTCGCATACTGGTAGAAGGACATTTCGGTGTTTCATTCAAAAACACCGCGCTAAGTATTCGCCTAGCGCGGGAAGCAGGTGCGAGAGATATCTGGGTACTCACTGGCTCCCCGGTTAGTTGGCTTCCTGGGGTAAACAGAGTCTTTTCGCAAGTACCTATGATAAAGACTGCCCAGATCTATCGTTCCTGCGATATTTTAGTCAAGCTGAGTACAGTAGAAGGGATGTTCGGCCCTCCCTTGGAGATATTTCATTGCGGCGGAACGGCCATCGTGTTTGACGTTACAGGTCACGACGAGTACATCGTCAATGGCGTAAATGCATGCGTAATTTCTTGTGGCAATGCTGATAGAGTCGTCAGCATACTGCAGCGTTTGTTGTCAGATCGCGATACCTTGTCGCAACTGCAACAGGGAGCATTACAAACGGCTACTGCCTGGCCGTCTTGGGAAGAATCCTCCGCACAATTCCACCAATGGGTGGCAGGCTGCCTGCAAGGCTCGGCGCCAGATCGTTCGGTTCTGGTAGCCATGACCGAGCAAGCCTTTGCCGACTATTCGCACGATGAGCAATTACGGCTTGCCCAAAACCCTGCCATTATCCGTCGACACAAATTGAGTGTGCTTGCATCACGCTTTCCGCGCTCAGTAATCCGGAAAGTGAAGCAGCTAGAAGCAATCGGTGAGGTGGCGTTGGGAAGGAGAACAGCATATTGAGGTATAAACTCCGCACCATTGATGTCTGGGATACCTTGTTGAGACGAGATTGTCATCCAGAATGCATCAAGCTGGCTACGGCGCGGCATGTCCTTCTGGGGTGGCCGGACCATCTCAAGCCTGATTTCCAGGAACATTGGGCACTCTATCGAGCGCGTATCGATGCCGAGCGCTTTCTCGCAGAGGCTGCCCGCTCTGAAGGGCAGGATGATGAATACGAAATTTCTGCGGTCTTGCATCAGTGGTTATTGGCAGTTTTCTGCAGGCCTTTTGATACAACGTTACCATGCAAGTTAGCGGAATTCGAATTGCAAGTCGAAATAGCGAGATCATTCAAGGACCCAGATATTGAAGATTTCCTGCTAGCTTATCCAGCAGAGCGTAATTATTTTCTCTCAGACTTTTATATGAATTCAAGCATGCTCGGACGCCTTCTGGAAGAAAAAGGATTGGGCGCTTTAGTTTGCGAAGGCATTGCCTCTTGCGAGATTGGTCTGAATAAGCGTTCAGGACGCCTTTTCCAGCATGTCCACTCTCTCCACGGCATTTTTCCCAAGGAACATGTCCATGTGGGGGACAATCGCTGGTCAGATATCGAAGCGGCTGAAAAGTCTGGCGTGACGGCTGTCCATTACCTGCCTGCCACCTTGCATGCTGAGCGACTGGCTCGAGAACGGCTGTTTTCTTCCCGCGAAGCCCTATTCGAACACATCAGAACCTTATGTGCCGACGAAGCGCTACAAGCTAGCCAAGGTATGTCAGCTAAACAAGCTGCCGCTTTTCGACTTGGGGCGGATGCTGCTCCGCTTTTTATCGGTTTTGCTTTATGGATTGCTGAGCAAGCACTGGTAAAAAAGCTTGATCAGCTCCATTTCCTGACGCGAGAAGGTGAGTTTTTCCATCAGGTATTTACCGCCCTGTTCCCTCAGCAAACATTTTTTGGCCATACCTTGCCACCGTCAAACATATTGGCCGTCAGCCGACTGTCAACTTTCGTCTCATCATTACGGGAGGTAACCATTGGCGAAATGTCCCGTATCTGGGACTTATTCAAGGAACAAAATGTTGCCGGAATGTTTGTCACACTTGGCATCAATATCGCTGATTTCAAAGAAATTCTTAATCAGCTTGAACTAAAACCCGAGGATGTGATTGAAATTCCCCAACAAAACTCTGCTTTAAATAAGCTCTTTGGTACGCCAGAGTTTGTAAATGCATTACAAAACTCCATTGCTCGTCAGCAATCGCTTCTGTGTGATTACTTGATACAAAATGGATGGCAGTCCGATGTCAAAATAGGTGTGGTGGATATTGGCTGGCGTGGCACCATCCAAGACAACCTCGCACTTGTTATGTCAGAGACGAATTTGCATGGCATGTATTTAGGTCTGCGGCGGTTTGTCAATCCCCAGCCTGATAATGTTTCCAAGTCAGCTTATGGTCCCAACGAAAATATCAGCAGTAATGCGAATGATCTGTTTGAGGTTTTTGCCGCACTAGAAATGCTTTGTATGTCTGCCGGAGGAAGTGTAGTGGGTTACCGCCGAACCCCTGATCAAATACTCGCCTGCCGCCAAGTCTCAGGGGATGAAAATGCGGCCTATGACCAGTTCACGCGTTATTTTCAACAAGGGATACTTCTAGCAGCCAAACATTGGCGGTTATATATAGAACGATACGTAATAAGCGCGAGTGAGCTTCAAAACACTGCGCTTAGAGTGTGGGCCACCTTGCGAAGCGCCCCCAGTGTCGACTTGGCGGAATTGTTCATACAAACCCCGCAACATGATGTATTTGGGTTTGGTGATTTTTTTAACAGAAATCAAGCCCCGTCCTTGACCGCCATTTTACTGGCTCCGCTCGTCAAGGAAAGGCGGCGCCAGTTGATTGAATTTATTCGGCGCGTTCAATGGTCAGCAGCCATTCAGCATATCAATGGGCTGAGTCGCTTCCATCGATGGACGCTGGTTTTCACGTTTCGCTTCGCTAATCAAGTGAGGCGTTTGCGCATGAAGGTTCAGTGTTTCCGCAATAGAGATGATGCAAAAATGTGAAGTAATCATTCTATTTCTAAATCCAAACTAACTTTACCTGTTTCCTCTTGCTGGATAATTGGTACCGTCTGCAGCTTGCCTTCACGTCATGTTTGATTTGGAAATGGAATCACTACCGATGATGACGCTGCTCTTCAGGGACTCATGTTGAAGTTTCACGCTGGTAGTCGGACTCACCTATCATTGAGTGTGTGCTCCGTATTCTACCCGCAATGGTTTGGTTCCATGCCAATAGGCTTGAGAATCGCCTGCCATGCTTTAAGTTTCCCTTCAAAAGATATTGAAGCATTAGCCGGACTGGTGGATGGTAGTCGGCTATAGCAGAGCGCATTGCTCTTCATTCTTGGCATGACCAATTGCTTGAAACTGATTTCTGCTTTGGTACCATTAAAGAAAAGGTAGGTGATATTGCGATGGCCATGGAAAAAGTTTTCAAAATCGTTGGCTATCTGCGTTTCAATTTCAATTTTTGCGTCCAAGCTACCGTCTCTTTTACAGGAATGAAGCACATCCCATAATGCAATGCGCGCAGACTTCAACTCCTGAACTTTGTCAGCATAAGATATCGCAGGGTCAAAGGAGAGCAGTTCAGCCATGATGCGCCAGAAAACATTCTGTTTATGCGCATAATATTGCCCCGCAGCTAACGACGCAATTCCCGGCATACTGCCGAGTATGAGGACTTTAGCGTGCTCATCCGCGATCGGTGCAAAGCTATAAATCCTTGTCATTAACGCTCTGTTTATGCTTGAAATATGTAATCCCCAGGATCGTGCTTGCGCCTGATGCATTAACCTGAGCGCCTGCATGAGCCGAAATATTCAAAAAACCACCCTCACCAAAACGGATTTCCTGTTCCTGCAACGGCTGGCAGGAACGCGCTTTATTCATTTTATCTGGCACGTTCAAACAGACCAGTTCATAAATTGCTTTTGCCCAAGCAGCTTCATTATCCGGAATTGGCTTATTTTTTTCTACCGAGCTTTTGTTTCTGCCGCCACCCTCTTCGCGCAAATAAGTAATAGTCCGATGCTGAGGGGTATCTTCCAGTTCTATCCGGTAAAGCGAACTCCGGCCGCCAGGAAGGGGGGCTTCCTTGATGAAAGTCTTGATGAACATCGAATTCCTTCGCTGTAAATAGCCTGCTGCTTCCAGGATGACTGGCACTTCTTCTGGCAGAGTACTCAATGAGATACCTTCGATTTCAAGATCAAGAAAGCGCTGCAAAGGAAACGAATCGCTGGATTCAGCATCGGTCGTTGCGAGTACGGGAGAGGGTTGCAGCAGCAATAGGGTTATTAAAAAGAACATGCTGGCACATTGACGAAAAAGAAGCATCGATGAGTCCTCCAGTCATTTATAGGTAAACGAGTGACCGCTATCAGCCTATTACTGGTATTTTTAAGCTGAAAACATTGTTAAATTTGACTACATTGCTCATGCTAAATTCACTCGCCTAGTTCCCTTTTACATCTCTGCCGATGTCGCGCAAGATAAAGTGGGGTCCAGGCGTGTGGGATGCGAAACACAAAATGATAGCGCGCAACATGATAGCTCGGATCAAAACCGTAGAAATTAAGTTGCATTTGCTGCAATTCTTCCGCCCGGTAGCTGTCCAGTGGTTTTTCCCGTTCGTCCCGTTCTCGTCGCTGCTGTTTGCTGGTAAGGAGATGGGCATAATCAGCGCCTGCTGCTAACTGTTGCGCAATCTGTTCAATTTTTTCACGGAAATCAGCATGATTTAGCTCAAAACAGCCATCGATTAGGCCAATTTGCTGTGCATCCGCGGCATCGATTGGCAAACGATTATCAGTCAGCTCGCTCGCCTTCTTTTTACCGACCCGTTTAGGCAACAGATACGTCCAATATTCTGAACCATACAAGTTACCCATACTCTTGTAGTGCGGATTCAGGATCACGCTTTTACGTGCATAAATCCTGTCGGCTGCAAGCGATAAAAATACCCCCCCTGCCCCCGCGTTACCTTGTAACGCTGCAAGGGTAAGCTGGCGGGTGTTGGTAATGATGGCGCGCACGAGATCATTCATTGCATTGATATTGCGCCAGGATTCATCGGCGGGGCTCGCCGCATGCTCGATCAGATTAAGATGAATCCCATTTGACCAGAAATCCGGCCCACCCATCAGCACGATTACGCGCACCTCGCTTTGACTAGCCATCACATATGCTTCACGTAGCCGCTCGCATTGGCTGCTGCTCATCGCCCCGTTATAAAATACAAAATGAAGATAGCCCACCTGATTACTTTGTTCGAACCAGATATCACGATAAGTGGCATCGCTCCTCTCATCACTGGTGGACAACGATTCAGGCGGTATTACGGGCACATCGGCCATATACTCGCTCAATGCCATTGTAGCGGGTAATTTGAGGGTGGGTTCGGCATCACTTTTTCGCTTCAGATGACCAATCCACACCGCGCCATCGACTGTCGCACGACAAATGGCACCCTGCCGTTGTGCTATCACGGCACCTGGCTTATCTGCATGGAGCGCCGCTTCTGCCCAGGCATCAAATAAATAAAAATGAGCACCATACAGCGAATCGAGTACGCCCGGGAAACCATCTGCCGCAAATATTTTTTTCAGGACAGTATGCGTGTCATCCTGCTGCCATTCAATGGCACGATCCATCTGACGTATCAGCATATGTTGCCTGCCATGGTTATTGCCAAGCTGCTGACATGCCTTAGCGAGCGGTATGGGCTGATACGTACCTGACAGAAAACGATCCACTGCAGTTAGCACAGCGTTAACAGCCGCCTCGGTTACTTCATGCCGGTACAGACTGCTCTTGCTGGCAAAGCGCATCAAAAAGGTTTCATACGCCCAGATATCGCCTGCATCCATTTCGCTATTCGCCTGCAATACCGTCACTCCCCACTCGCGGTAGCCGTGCATGAGCGCCCAGTCCAGCGCAGACGGGCCGCGATCACCGACAATACCCGGATGCACCACAAAACAAGGCACGCTGCGCCATACTGTTTCAGGAATCGCCCGCTTGAGAAAGGGTGCAATCACGAGATCAGGGCGGTAAAGCTCGACCGCTTGCTCTGTAATGGAATCGCTGATGTCGAACTCAAGCGAGACATCATGCCCGCAGCGCGTCAACTCAATAAATAAGCGCTGCGCGAGGCTGTTGAAACTGTGGGTGAGAAAGAGAATGTTCACACTAATTTATTAACCCAGATGCTATTTTAGCTACATATAAGTATATTGCTTTATTTTGGGATCTTAATTCAAGTTATGCTCTGCCAAAGTACGAATGGATCGTTGAATAATGTGTAATCAAGGAATAATTCCATTTCTGAATCAAAAATGACGCAAAGCGAGCCGCAGACAGTATCAATCATGCGGCAAGGTGAAGCCGACAAAGTCAATTTTGATTTTAGCAATGGAATAATAAGGGCGCATTGAATGAGCTCCCTATCTATCTTAGGTAACCAAACTTTCACAGCTATTTATTGCAAGAACCCACATTCGCTATGCGTATGGAAACATGAAGATACCTGGAACTTTACAATGAAATATATCTCATACTTTCGTCTATTGAATTCAAGTTATCAAAAAAGTGATACCTCTGGTTGACTCTTTTACCTTGGTATTCGATAGTCATAAATAAATTACCATATGCATAAATTCATTAGGAAGGAGAAATAATATGGCAACTGGTATTGTAAAATGGTTCAATGATTCTAAAGGTTTTGGTTTTATCACCCCCGATAATGGTGGAGAAGATTTATTTGCCCACTTCTCTGCAATCAATAGCAAGGGTTTTAAAACATTACGCGAAGCTCAACGCGTGACTTTCGAAGTAACGATGGGTCCTAAAGGTAAGCAAGCTACCAATATTGTGCCTCAATAAGTATGAACCCAGCCTGATAAAAAACCCCGGTTTAGCCTAACCGAGGTTTTTTGTCGTGGAAATTCCTATCAAGCTTTACTCCTTTATCCCGAGTACTCATGCACTAGAGGCCAAATGTCATTTTGGTCAGTAAAATAATTTATTTTATTGCGCACAAGCTTGCCTTGCGCAAAGATTTTGATGCATAGGTTTACCATACTCGCGCGCCACGCCTCTGTCACAAGGTTGGTTGATAGGCTTATACCGATCAGTAACGGCAAGATATGTAACTGTACTTGTATGCTCCAAGTCAAATTACCATCCCATTCCTCAGACTTTTATTAACTCTTCTTGCCGCCCAACGGCCTGCGCTATTGGCAGTCGGGAAGAAAAAAGTTTGGAAATGGAAACAGTCAAAGCTCTAGAATAATTCCAATTCCCAATAAAAAAAGTCAATAATCTTTTAAGTAAAATTATTTATTTACAATATATTATGTAATCCTATAATTGATTTTTCTATTGAGAATTAGAATAAGCCCCAAACACGCGTATAGAGTCCCAGCCATCCAGTGCACGTTGTATTAGGCGCACTTCAGGCTCAAAAATTCACCCATTTTTCCTGAACCAATCCTTCAATTCTTTCTCTGGCTCTTGCAATGCATCGTCAATTGAATCAATATTTGAATCACTTTCCCAGACCATGCCACCTGGATCAAGCGCGCGTACCAACGAACTGCTATATTCATCTCTTCCAATTTCTATCCAGCCTTGTTCTTCGATCCAGCAGGTAATTGTTGGGTAGGAACCTGCAAACGTAGTCATTTGAAATTACTTTTATTTTGTCTCAACCGAGTTGATAACCGCGTTTTACCCAATAATGCCAATCGGCAATGGCTTCCTCAGTCCGCCCATCAATATCAACTGGCTCTAACTGTGCGAGTGGAACACCAAAACTTCGGCTTTGCCATTCCACGATAACGAACATTTCATGCATACAATCATCTTCAGGAGCCATTTTAATTACCGACACCTTTTCACCTTTTTTGAGGGGAGAAATAGGCCTTGCTTCGATACAACAGGCTGAAAATGGGAAGGTAATTTTACCTTCCAAGTAGTAATACCATCCTAGCGCCTGCTCTTCTGGTCCATAGGCATCCACGATGACTTCATCCTCTATTCGGCATTCACGCTCTTCATCTCGTTCAATTTCTTTCATTTTAAAAATCTTTACTTTAGTTCAGAAGGGTGCACCCACCGCCCAAACTCAGCCGCTGACTTGGAGCGATGAAGGGATCGAAGGGACATCGGCTGGAGTGCTCGGTTGGGCGGCGCCAATTCGATAGGGTTCAAGATACCACTTCAATGCTGCTGACAGACGTGGAAACGAGTACAAGCCTGCTGTTCTCCACGACTCTCTCTGTGTTTATTATATTCATGTTCTGCTGCGCCCACGCCAGAAGTTCGTCATGCGGAGTAAGATACCAAACACCACGATCTTGAAAGCAGATATACAAATCTTTGTCCATGTATTTTTTAGCAAGCGTATACCTACCCTTGAGCTGGACTTTCGAGAGCTGTTCACCGTCGATGTGTTGTACGATGAAATCTGCACCCTGCCAATCATCTGTTAGCCGAATGGTTGTGAACCCGTAGTCAGCAAGCACCCCCGACACCCTCTGGAAGTTGTATGACTCTTGCTGCCTCGCATTTAGCTCAGCGTAATGGACGGTTTGAAGCTTCATGATGTCGAACGTTCAAAATACCCAACCCGCGCGTCTTTTCGTGCAGATTCGGTGGAATGATGGGTTGCCTTCATGGACGGAAGGCCTCGGGCCAGAGGAAGTATGGTCCATGTTTTGGACTCATCCGAAATTCACCACCTGCATCTTTTCCTTTCGTGGTGATGTAGTTCTTCCCATCTCGGGCTTCGAGATAACCTGATTTGACTAGTTGCTCTATAAATTCATTGGTTTTAACCCCGAGCTTCTGTGCCAGCTTGGACGAAGTTAATTTGTCGCAGGACGGCTCTTCATTCTCTGCGATGATTTCCACTTCCTTTTCGACCGTTTCGACAGAGATACGGATTTCGTCGCTGATGCGAATGATGCGCTGAGCTTCTTCGTAAGCTTCTTTGTATAGATCAGGATCTTCACTACGCCGGATGAGCACACCCATTTCGTTGTTGTTTACTTGGCTGAACTCGTAGAGGTTTAGACTGGTAATAATGCACAGTTCCTCATTGAGGTAGCACTTGGCGTGGAGATTCTTGCAAAAACTTGTGCGGAGATAGGAAAGTGCAGTAAGCCAACTGATTTCACCGGGTTGAAGCTCGCTCTTGCCGTAGACGATACGAACATCAATCTTCAAACGGTTTTTGTCTTCAAGGAGCTCTTTGATCCGATCATTTAGCCGGAGAAAAGGGCTAATAAGAATCAGGCGATCCCTGGCATTCTTAATGAGTTCTTCGAGGAAGTAATTCGTGGCGCTTGTGTTTAAGAATTTTGCCATCACGGTTCCGAGATTGATGAATACTAAAAAAGGGGGAAACTAAATTAGGCCTCCAGAATGACGCAATATAAATATATTATGTCAAAAACGATATCTAACACGACAAGTCGCATGCTATCTCCTTATTTTTATAGAATTGTATTGATTTAGCTTTCATCATAATAACAAACTTTGTTAGATCCATAAATATGATAGATGAATAAGCTAAGCAACATTTCGATACGATGGAAGAAAGGAAAATTGAATTGTTTCTGACTTACTCACAGTTAAAAGAAAACGGAGTGGTCGTCATCTCGTCTCGTCTCTTAACTTAGCCTTATAGTATAAGGCTTGTTTTTTCTTGATTCGCGACCTGATCCTTTTGCTAGCTTTTGCTCTTGATCTTGAATAAATACTTGAACTTTACTTAAAAAAGCGTATCCTACTAACGTCTTTTGGATTCAAGTTGTTAAATGTGGTACTAATAGTTGACCCTTTTTCCTTGACATTCGATGGCTACATACGGATAACCGTAATCATAAATTTATTATTAAGGAAATAGAACATGGCAACAGGTACTGTAAAATGGTTTAACGACGCTAAAGGGTTTGGTTTTATTACTCCAGACAACGGTGGAGAAGATTTATTTGCACACTTTTCTGCAATCAATGCTAATGGCTTCAAGTCATTACGCGAGGCACAGCGTGTGACCTTCGACGTCACGACCGGCCCCAAAGGTAAGCAGGCATCAAATATTGTGCCTCAATAAGTTCGAGCACAAGTAAGCCACATACCCCGGTTAACCGGGGTATTTTTTTGTCTGGTAGAATCAAATCAAATCAAGTAATAAGTAATCATCACGAGCGTTATTTAACAAATACGTGGCAACTGTTCTCCACTTAACCAGTCAACCACCCGCTGGCCGCCAAAACTTGTTTCCATCTGCACGAAATGATGGGAATCTTCGATCACTTCACCAATAACTGCTGCCTCACTACCCAGAGGATGCGCTTGCATGGTTTGTAATAATGTCTCTGCTGCTGCTGCAGGGCAAATGGCGACTAATTTACCTTCGTTGGCAATATAAAGCGGATCAAATCCCAAAAATTCGCAGGCAGCTCTGACTTGTTCACGAATGGGGAGTTTATTTTCATACACCATCATGCCCACGCCAGCTTGGCGTGCAATCTCATTCAGTGTAGTCGCGAGTCCACCACGTGTTGGGTCGCGCAGCACATGAATCGTGGGAACAGCTTCGATCATACAGGTTACCAGCTCATGCAAGGAAGCAGTATCAGACTGGATAGTAGTATGAAAAGTAAGATTTTCACGCAGTGACAGAATAGCGATACCATGATCACCGAGCGTGCCAGACACCAGAATCTTGTCGCCGGGCTGCGCGCGCTCGGCTGAAATTTGAAGACCTTCAGGCACGACCCCGACACCCGTGGTAGTGATAAATATTCCGTCCCCTTTGCCTTGTTCCACTACTTTGGTATCGCCGGTAATAATGGAGACCCCCGCCTGTTGCGCCGCTTTTGCCATCGATTCAACAATGCGCTTGAGATCTGCCAGTGGGAAGCCTTCTTCCAGAATAAAGCTGGCAGATAAATAGAGCGGCCTGGCGCCAGACATCGCTACATCATTGAGTGTGCCATGTACCGACAAGCTGCCGATATCGCCACCCGGAAAAAACAGGGGTGAAACCACATGGCTATCGGTCGACATCACCATGCGCCCTGCTGGTACTGCAAAACAGGCCTGGTCATTCATCTGGCGCAGCATGTCGTTATCAAAAGCAGTGAGGAACAAGCTATCGATCAGCTGCATCATCATGCGCCCGCCCCCGCCGTGCGCCATTTCCACCCGACCTTTTTTGAAATCAAGCGGGCGAATATAAGCCGTTTTGCTCACTTTAACCTGGTTTCCAGTTGATATCATGCCGTCTGTCGAAAACGGCCATAACTGTAATATGCCGCACAGGCCCCTTCCGATGAGACCATGCAGGAACCAATCGGATTGTCAGGCGTACAGACAGTACCAAAAATTTTGCAATCCTTGGGATGCTTGATGCCGCGCAGAATAGCGCCACATTCGCATGCTTTATTATCAGCGATGGAGAGCGCGGGTATTTGAAAGCGCTTTTCTGCATCAAAATCACTAAAAGCTGCCTTGATGCGCAGTGCGCTGTAAGGCACCCAACCGAGACCGCGCCATTCAAACGCTCGCCGCAGCTCAAATACTTCTGCGACCAGATGCTGCGCCTTGAGATTGCCTTGATACGTTACTGCACGGGTAAACTCATTTTCCACCTGCGCCCGCCCTTCGTTGATCTGCCGGATCAGCATGAGAATCGCCTGCATGACATCGAGCGGTTCAAAGCCCGCAATCACCACAGGTTTCTGAAACTCTTCTGCGAAATACTCATAAGGCCGGCTGCCTATGACAGCCGAGACATGAGCCGGTCCGATAAAACCATCCAGCGGCACCCAGCCGAACTGGCGCACTTCCGGAGACTGCAGGATGTGAGAAATAGCGGAAGGCGTCAGCACGTGATTGCAAAATACGCTGAAATTGGTCAAACCCAATGCTTGTGCTTGCTTGATCACGATCGCGCTGGGTGGCGTAGTGGTCTCAAAACCGATAGCAAGAAAGACGACCTGCCGCTGTGGATTTTGCTGAGCAATCTTGATCGCATCCGTACTGGAATAGATCATCCGTATATCGGCCCCTTGTGCCTTGATTTTCAGCAAACTCATACCCCGATGAGTCGGGACACGCAGCATATCGCCATAACTGCATAAAATCACCTCCGCTTGCTGCGCTAATTGAATGGCATTTTCAATCCGTCCAATGGGCAAAACGCAAACCGGACAGCCAGGCCCATGGATCATATGCACGTTGCTCGGCAGCAGATCGGGTATGCCATAGCGTGAAATGGCATGCGTATGACCGCCGCAAAATTCCATCAGATGGTAGTGCCGCCGAGGATCCACTTCACGCACAATTCGAGCAGCAATTTTTTTTGCTAATCCCCCGTCACGGAATTCATCTATGTATTTCATATTGATTACTCAGCAGAAAATGGATCATTTTGTGCTTGCATTTCAGCAAACAGTGCTAAAGTATGTTCTGCTTCACTCGGATCTATTTTTTGTAATGCGAAACCGACATGCACGATAACATAATCGCCAGGTTTGACATCTTCCACCAGCGCCAGCGAAACTTCTCGGCGTACTCCACTTAAATTGACGATTGCGCAATCTTCCGCGACAATTTCTTCTACGCAAGCAGGAATAGCGAGGCACATAATGAATTTAAATCATCAGACAATAATGCATTTAAATAGGAAAATTACCCGGATTATTGCTAAACCACCTCCGAAAGAACCATAATAACGTGATTTAACACTATTAACCAGACTAGAAAAATTTCTTTACTATTTTTTATTTTTTTAAAATGTATAGCCGATTACTTGTATTGATTTTTTGCCTGTTCATCTCCAACCTATCCAGCGCACATAATCATGTCTGGATAATGGTAGATACCAAAACGTCCACCTTATCAGTTATGAAAGGAATGATACTAGAAGCGGTTTTTAAAGATATCGCCATCGGACGCTTTGGTGCCAGCAAGGCCAGAATGATGGGTGATAACAGAACACCGCTCGGTAGTTTCAAGATCGATCGGATAAAAGAACCCAGCCGCTACTACCGTTTCTTTGGTCTGGATTTCCCGAATCGAGAAGCCGCTGATCTTGCTCTGGCGGAAAATCGGATTACTAAAGAAACATGGCAATCCATTATCTATGCCATCGAGGCAGGAAGAACGCCTCCTCAAAATACGCCGTTGGGTGGTCATTTAGGTATTCACGGACTCGGACGAGCAGATCAACAGGTCCACGGGCTATACAACTGGACTAATGGCTGTATTGCACTTACCAATACGCAGATTGATCAACTCAGCAAATGGCTCAAACCCGGGGTAACTGTCGAAATTTGGTAACCATCCAGCAGGTTTGATTAAAAAAAATATATCGCTGAGTATTGAATTTGTTTTTAGGGCGCCTCTAAAAATTCAGATTCCTAAACAAGAAAAGGCGAGAACAGAAAATATTCATGCAGCATATGATTGATTGGTAATGAGACATTTTTTTGAACAAGAGAGCATTGAGACGAGACGGAGTAAGTAAGCAATCCGCGAAGGAAGCGGATACTCGCAAATATAAGTTTTTAGAGGCGCCCTTTATACATTCTGTGACCCATAGTTTTATCCCTGTTGGTTTTAAGCGCACGATCATAATATGGGAACTGCCAGGCTTCTTCATTCCTTCTGCAAATCAAGTTCATCAGCTTTAGAAAGGCCTCTTGAAGAAGCGAGCTCCTTCTTATTAATGCTCAGCTTGATCCGAGGAGTGAGTGTGGTGTTGCAATGATGAATTTACCGTTATTTTAAGTCTCACTCTACTAGGGTCTGTTGACGTTTTAAGATAAGTATTTCATAGGTAAAAACAAACTCGTAATATTGGGGTTCTTTACACTACCAACAAAACGAGTTTGCGATGCCCCGAATGATGCTCAATGATGAGTACTGGTCGAAGCTGGAGAAGATTCTGCTTCAAGAATCGATTTATAACAAGCGCAATCTGCGCATGACGGTAGAAGGCATACTGTATCGAATGCGGGTTGGCTGTCCATGGCGCGATCTGCCCAGGGTGTTCGGCTGCTGGAATTCTATCTATAAAAGATTCAATGCATGGTCATTGAGCAGGAAATGGCTCAATGTTTTCAAAGCATTGGCTGTTGATCCCGATTGGGAATGGAGATTTATGGATGGCAGTTATGTTAAAGCGCATCAACATAGTGCGGGAGCAGCGAGTCAAGAATCGCAGGCTATCGGGAAAAGCCGTGCAGGCAATACCACCAGGATCCATTTAGCGGTCGATGGGTATGGTTTGCCAGTTGAGTTTGAAATTACCGGTGGAGAAGTCAATGACTGTTCTGCCGCACCTGATTTGATTGCCAGGTTGCCTGACGCAAAAACAATCGTTGCGGACAAGGGCTATGACAGCGAATGGTTACGGGAACAGATAACGAAGAAGGGAGCTCGGGCTGTGATACCGGGAAAGCGCAACTCGTTGAAGGGTAATGCAGATATGGATTGGGGTTTATATAAATACCGGCATTTGGTGGAGAATGCTTTTGCCCGGCTAAAGCAGTATCGGGCAATAGCAACGCGATACGACAAACTGAAGCGAAATTACGAGAGTATGGTAGCCATAGCGTGTGGATATCTGTGGCTACCTATGTGAAATGTCAACAGACCCTAGTGCACATTATCAAATCTTATTTTCTTCAGTTCGACCTTACCATATTATTTATACTGTCTAGGTTTACCTTCGCATCTATTTGATAGAAGAGATAGAGGAGGAGTATTGTCATGGCCTTGCTCAAGCCAGTCCCTTTGCTAACCCCTTTAATAATCCCTTTGCTAGTCCCTTTTTTCTTTCTCGTTCTCCTCTCATCGGGTATTTGTGCACAACCAGTACCAGCAACTAAGCCGGCGGCACCAGCCACAACCCAATCTACTGAGTCACCCTCGTCAGATGAATCACTGTATGAACTGCTGACCACTATCAAGGAAACTGAAAATGAGCGCACTGCTCTCAGCGAGCAATTAAAAGACACTTCCAATCCAGCGGACAAACAACAGACCCTAAAACAATTGCAATCACTCGATCAACGTTTAATTGATTTGAAGAACTCTTTTGAAGAAACGGTCACCGGAGGGCAAGGTCTTGCAACATTAGCCGAGAAACCGGAAGAAAAAGCCCCATTCAACTGGAAAAAGGAATTAGAGGAGATTGTACGGCCCCTCATGGATGATCTAAAGCAGTTGACCGAGCGACCGCGCAAGATGGAGCAGCTAAAAAATGAACAAATGTTGCAAGAAGATCACTTGCAGCTCGCTGACGCAGCAATTGCAGAACTGGAGAAAACGCTGGCACAAAGCAAGCATGCAACAGTCAGGCACGCGCTTAAAGATTTGCTTAATCAATGGCAGGAGCCACGTAAAAATGCCGAAAGCCGTCTGCAACGAATTGATACCGAACTGCAGCGTTTAATTGCCCCTAGTGAGGAACTGGGTGAGGAATTGATCACCAAATTGCAAAAGTTTGCTAGCGGGCGTGGGCTTAATTTAATACTGGCGCTGTGCGGTTTTGTGTTGATTTATCTGGTGCTGATAGGCCTCGGGCGATTGATCAGACGGCTGCCAAGTCGAAAGCATGAACCCGGAACACGACGACTGGCTCGAGCTATTGCCTTGTTGCTTCGAACGCTGACCGTGACCCTGGCTTTATTTACCGCTATGCTTATTTTGTACGTTCTTGGCGACTGGCTGTTATTTGGACTCATGGTTTTGCTGATGATCACATTAATTTGGGGATTACAAAAATCGTTGCCACGTTATATCCGAGAAATTCGCCTTCTGCTCAATATGGGTGGCGTTCGAGAAGGTGAACGCATCTTATACAATGGACTACCTTGGCGGATTGCTTCACTTAACCTCTTTTCAACACTGTACAATCCTTTGCTTGATGGGGGGTTACTGCGTCTTCCTATTGACCGCTTGGTAGATTTGCAGTCGCGTCCATATTCCCCGGAAGAACCCTGGTTCCCCAGCCAAGTAGGCGATATCGTCATTCTGGAGGGCGACATTTATGGCAAAGTATTACTTCAAACGCCAGAAATAGTGCAAATGCATATAATGGGAGCCACTACCACCTTCAGCGTAGCTAACTATCTTGGCAAAAAACCTCGTAACCTATCGCGAGATGGTTTTGCTATACCGATCAACTTCAAACTGAATTATCTGCATCATGAGACTATTCTGACCGATATTGTGCCCACATTACGCGCCTATCTGGAAGAGCAGTTGGCGCAACAACCCTTTCATCCTCATCTAACGGGACTGCTAGTAGAATTCAATGAGGCGGCCAATTCCTCATTGAATCTGCTGATCGTGGGCATGTTTACGGGTGCCGGCACGGAAGATTACTGGTCGATCCATCGTTTCTTGCACCGTACCATACTCAGCGCCTGCAATCATTACAACTGGGCGATTGCTTAACCATCTGCCACCTACGCAGCCATTGCTCCTTTGGTTAATCATCCAACCTAGCATGTGTTGCTGGCTGTTAGTCATTCTATTTCCAAATTAAACATGACGCGAAGGCGAACCGCAGACAATATAAATAAAACGGCAATGTAAAGCCGACAAAGCCAGCTTTAATTGAGAGATAGAATCAGTCCGGGCTGGTCTCACGCTATGTGCTAAACAACAAACCCGAGCGGATCAAAAATGATCCCACTTTCCCTCAGCTCGGCCAGCGCTATATTCGCTTGATTGAGCGGATGCTCTGCGGCGAATACACCCAATTCTCCAATGGATGTGCCTGAATTCAGTAGATCAATGTATGGCTGCGCCTGTTCCGCTGTGGGTGCTGTTCCCATGAGGTTGCTCCAGAGTAACGAAGTTATTTGCGCAGGTGTATTGGCACTGGTGGCGGCAATAGCGAAGGCAGCAAGATCTTCATAACCAGTATTTTTTTCCAGCTCAGAAAGGCCGACTGCCACATAATCGGTATTGGAAATACTTCCCGCGCCAAAAACAGCTCCAATCAATTTCGCAACTATCCCGGCCGAGCCATCCATATCGAGCGCAAAAGCCATATCAGTGAAAATGATACGCTCGATACCTTGAAGCGTATCGATTCCTTCATTATTCGACCCTGTCCGTTGATCAATTACGATCAACTCACCGGCTGGCGAAACTTGATGAGTAAAATGAGAACGGGCACCGCTGTAGAGGGCATAATCGATTCCTCCCCCACCATGAATCGTATCGTTGCCCAAACTCCCTTTGAAAATCTGTATATGTTGCTCACCCGGCATTTCACCTGTCATATTGTCAGCGCCATCACCACCCAGCAGTACCTCAATGTTTTGACCTTCTTTTGCATTCACATTGTCGTTGCCATGAGTGCCAGGAACAATATTCATATCCCGGAACAAAGTGTTTGCATTCAATTGGGAAGTGATAAATTCCATACTTTTTCGGTAATTGATTGCCGTGTCATCCAGCGGAACGAACAGTGCATGTTCTGATAATCCATTTATCCCGGAATCATCCACCCGTACATTAATAACCGAGCCACTTATTTCATATCCCCTCGCCTCTCCTGCTATTACCGCTTCATCGTCATTATGACGAATATTGACGAAGCGTTCTTCCGGTAATGCTTGAAAATGATTAGTACCGGGTGATCCAAAAGTTACCCCGATATATCTCGCATCGGTAACACCATAGTCTTGCATGAAGAATTGTGCAGCGGCTCCTCCTAAGCTATGGCCGGTCACGAGCACCTGTTCAATACCTTGGCTACTAATATAGTTGGCGATTGATTGAAGGAAGCCGACTTCGTTATCGTTGCGCGCATCGTTTAAAAGATCATAATAACCTTTTATGTTGAAAACATTATTATTCCAATCTTTTCTGCCATTTTTTGTAAAAAGATCATTAGAGCCCTCAAATGAAATGCCTAACATGCGTTTGCCACCCAGTATAGTTAAACCCACCGTTGCCGAAGCATTGTCATTGTCATATCGCAACAAACTCTCGCCTATCGTGCTGAATCGAGAATCGTTTCCTGCAAAACCCAAAGCTGTGGCATCTAAAGGTACCCAGCTTTGAATGCGTCCATTCACAGCATCAATAACTGGTTGATCGTCGAGATGGTTATCAGAATAAGCTCGTGCAGAAAGATTAAGTGCAGCAAGCATTATGTTGTCGGAAGTTATTTTAAGTTCGGGAATGGAACTGGCACTCCCTGATGTTATTGCCATCTTCTATCCTTTTTATATCGCATCTCGCTAACGGTTACCTGGGAGCCTATCACGCATCTATAAAAAACATTGAACTCAATCTATAGGTCACTCTAAAAAATACTATTAATTCTATTTCTAACGCTCATGGTGATTACCTGTATCCCGAAGAATGAAAGAAACTTCAAGGTGGAAAGTGGCGAGTAGAGATCGTAATAGATTTTGGTAATCTGATTCCCCGATTCTAACGTGATCCGCTGGGCTGACTCGCATCCCGGCACGCTAAACAGGCTGCTGGTGACTTATCACCTTCAGGCATATTCAGTGCTGGCTGGCACTCACCCCCTTCCACCCTTGAGTATAATTGACGGGAGTTAATATGGAAACTGATAGTACTGTACAAATGCGTGGTTGGTCTCGAGGTTCATCACGCGCAAATTACGGCCTGTGCATTGATCGAGGAAGCCGATGACAGTACGAGCATGGAGTAACGGCAGTTTGGTACGTTCAAACGCGATCGCCGGGAACGGGCATGCTGGATGGCGGGGCTTCACCCCGACGAGGTTGTGATGGAAAGCACAGGTACCTACTGGAAGAGCCCGTTTGGCTTGGCTAGAAGCAGTAGGTATTCGGGCAAAAGTGACGCCCGCTGGCTGGCGACACTGGCGTGCGCTGGCTTGGCTACGAGGATTGTTTATACCGCCGGCAAGACTACGCGAGCTGCGTCTGATTGCCCATCAGCGACAGAAACTGGTCAGTCAGTTGGCGCGGGTCGTGGTCAAGACGATTATCGCCGGACAGCCACCCCATGAGGTACTCAAATTCGCCAGTCGGCGGCTCAAGGCCAGCCGTGTTGAAATCTTCGACGCCTTGCAGTGTGATCTGACAACAAGCCACCATTTTGTGCTCGACGAACTGATGCCACATATCGAGCAGATCGAAGCACGTATCGCCCGTTTCGATGCCAAGCTTCTGGATGAACTTAAGGATGAACACAATACGCTGGCACTGTTGCAAACCTTGCCTGGTGTCGACCTCATGGGTGCAGCTATGCTGCTCGTCGAAATTGGCACTGATATGAATGCCTTCGGCAGCGCTGGTCATATGGCGTCAAAGGTCGGCATCTGTCCCGGTAACCATGAGTCCGCCGGCAAACATGAATCTGGACGTGCCCGCAAGGGCAACCCTTGTGTTCGACGGTTACTTTGCGAGTTCGCTCATGCCGCCAGTCGTACCCGATCGGTGGTCAAATCGAAGTTCCAGTCTCTCGTCGTTCGGCGCGGCTACAAACGCGCAATCGTGGCTATCGGCCACAAAATACTACGCACTGTTTTCTTCATGCTCAAACGGTACGAACATTACCGGGATTCAGCCACTGACTATGAAGCACTTTCCGCTCAACGCAATGCTCCGCGTTGGATTAATGCTCTGATCAAGTTCGACATTATCACACCAGCCAAAACTTGATAATGATTTATCGTATCATGGCCTTCACTGGCCAGAGATTTGCTCGCCTTCAGCATGGGCTCTTTCACGCTAATCATGTCGCATTTGCTGCCGTGAAAATCCAGTCATACGCTCGATGTATCGCAGCATTACGCCCTCTACCCGTCCGTGTCAGAGGCGTAGCCGCTTGAATATACGCTCTATTAATCGATTACGCTCGTCCTTGGAAATTCGAAATGCTACCTCTGTAGTTTTCTCCAAGAATTCCTTGATCTGTGCCAGAGCCTGTAGTTTCGCTTCTCCCATATTAATCGCCATGCTTTGCATAATACTCGATTCAGCAATTCAATTTCAGACTCATTTCTTGGTGGAAATATGGCCTTTCAGTCTCTTTCATATAAAAAGAGATTGATCGTGGTTGACCTTACTGAGTCTGTTACAATTAACAAGGCAGATGCGGTTTCCGCGCCTCTATATTATATCTGCTATATTTATGAAGCTGCTAATGTGTATCGTGCGGAAACCATTGAAAGTCAACTCATTGCGTACTTCACGCTTTGCTCTTCTCAAAGGAGACTGCTCATGAATCTACTTACTCACGACTTTTCTACTACGCTCGCTGGTGCACAGCCACCCTGCCTATCACTTTACCAGTCAACCCACCGCCACCACCCCGACAATCAGCAGGATCCCATTCGTTTCCGGAATTTAGTGAAAAAGCTAGAGCAATCGCTGCAGCAGAAGTATCCTGCAGTGGCAATCACTAAGATTCTGGAGCCCTTTAACGCCCTTGCCGATGATATGGCGTTTTGGAATCATACCCTTGATGGATTGGCAGTATTTGCTGCATCAGGACTTTTTCAGGTATTTAGGACGCAACGCCCGGTCATTGAGCTGGCTGTAGTGGCTGATAGTTTCCATACCAAACCACTCAGGCGTTTATTACAAACCGTTGATCGTTATCAAGTGCTCGGTTTGAGCCAGCATGCGATTAGGCTTTTCGAAGGAAACCACGATGCGATCGACGAGATTGATCTTACTCCCGGCGTCCCGCGCACGATTACCGATGCCCTCGGTGATGAGTTGACTGAGCCACGCTTGACCGTATCTTCTTATGGTGGCGGCGCCGGACCAGGGAGTACACCGATGCACCACGGACACGGCGGCAAAAAAGACGAGATGGATGTGGACACCGAGCGATTCTTCCGTGCGGTTGACCGCGCAGTACTTGAGCATTACTCGCAACCAACTGGACTTCCCTTAATCCTAGCAGCACTGCCTGAGCATCACGCTCTGTTCCACCGCGTCAGCCATAATCCATTTCTTGCCACTGAGGGGATCATGATTAGCCCCGATGCTGTGTCTCTTGAGGAACTTCGAGCCCGTGCGTGGGAAGTTGTCGCACCTCAGTACCAGGTACGGCTTACTGAACTAATTGAAGTATTCGCGCAAGCTCACTCTAAGGGTCTGGGTAGTGACGATCTCGCTGAGGTTGCGGCTGCAGTTACAGCTGGTCGCGTGGAAACGCTGCTGCTCGAAAGCGACCGTCAACTTCCTGGCCGACTCGATTCCACAACGGGGCGTATCGAACTCAGCGAGCTTAGCGATCCTGGCGTGGATGACCTGCTTGACGATCTGGGAGAGCTGGTTGCGAACAAAGGAGGCCATGTGTGGGTGATTCCTGCTGAACACATGCCTTCACAAACAGGTGTTGCCGCGATCTACCGTTATTAAACCAAAGCTGAAAGGAATAATTATGAAAATCCAAGTCAATACCGACGATAATATCCAAGGTTCAGATGTGCTGAACGCGCAGGTTGAGGAAGTGATCGAGAGCAATTTACGACATTTTCGTGATCAGGTGACTCGAGTGGAAGTCCATCTCAGTGATGAAAACAGCCAGAAAGGGGGCTCACGCGATAAACGCTGCTTGATGGAAGTCCGGCTAGAGGGCCGCCAACCCGTTGCTGTTACGCATCAAGCAGGAACTGTGAATGAGGCCATAAACGGTGCAGCCAAGAAGTTGAAAGCATCACTCGATAGCATTATTGGCAAACTAAGCAGCCAAATGAAGAGCCCTGCTGTTCCGAGGGGTGAAGAATCAGAATGATCATTCTTGGATAAATCACTCATCGCATTTCAAAATTCAGCTTTATGCCTTTGAACTCTTTTCAGTTTAATTTGAATATGGACCAAACTTGTATAGGGGAGTCGAGAAGAAACTCGACTCCCCAAGTTCTACTGTTAAAACAGTAGTGAAATTCGTTGAGATATTTTTATAAAATTTTGGTCGCATACAATGATGGCAGAGTTTGCTGCTCGGGGAAAAACCTGCATGGGTTGGTTTTATGGGTTCAAACTGCATTTGGTCATCAATGCCCGGGGGAATTGCTGGGAGTAAAAATAACGGTGGGCAACGTTGATGATCGTGATTTCCTGCCAGCGCTGACACGCTCTTCGTTTGGAAAACTCTTTGGTGATCGGGGCTATCTCTCGCAGCCGCTCTTTGAGCAACTCTGGCAGCAGGGCGTGCAGCTCGTCACCAAGGTGCGTAAGAACATAAAAAACAAGCTGTTGCCGCTGTTTGCCAAACTCCTGTTACGTAAGCACTCCATTATTGAGACCATCAATAATCAATTGAAAAATATCTCGCAAATCAAGCATTCCCGCCATCGCTACCCATTTAACTTCTTTGTTAATCTGATAGCCGGGCTGGTACTTACACTTTTCGGGAGAAGAAACACTCACTTAACATTATAGATTTTCTCAAACTATTCCAGCCGTAGTGTCATAATTCTTATGTCGAACTCGCGTTAATTAAGCTCCTTCATTCAAAACGGAGTTAGCTAAGATAAGTTGGATATTGACTAACTCAACATCTCCATCAGCTTCCTGATGCGCTTGACCCGTTCTGCCGCATCCGGAATTTTCACTTGGACTTTCAGGCGATCTGGGCCAGCCAGACTGTATTCCCGGCCACTTTGGATAAGTGTGATAATTTTGCCTGCTTCCACAGAGGGGTTGGGCGCAAAATGAATAAGAATACTGTCGGTGCTGGCATCAATCCGCACAATGCCAAGCGTTTTGGCAGCAATACGCAAACGGTGACAGTCAAGTAGCGCTCGGGCTGGGTCAGGCAACAAACCGAAGCGATCAATCAGTTCCCGGTGCATATCATCCAGTTGCCCATCATTGATGCAGTTGGCCATGCGTTTATACAGCACCAGGCGTTCATGGATATCATTGCAATACTCTTCTGGCAGTAAAGTAGGCACATGCAGGTTGATTTCAGTGGCAATACCAAGGGGATGCTGCATATCTGGCTCACAGCCTGCTTTGAGTGATTTAATCGCGTTCTCCAGCATGGTGCTGTAGAGATTAAAACCGACTTCCTGCATTTCACCACTTTGTGATTCGCTCAGCACAGCACCGGCACCGCGGATTTCCAGATCATGCATGGCCAAATAAAAGCCTGATCCGAGCTCTTCCATTGATTGAATCGCCTCCAGTCTTTTTTTGGCCTGCGCACTGAGTGCTTCATCACCCGGCGTCAGCAGATAGGCATAGGCTTGATGGTGAGAACGCCCTACCCTACCGCGCAACTGATGTAATTGCGCCAGACCAAATTTATCTGCACGATGGATGAGGATGGTGTTGGCAGTGGGAATATCTATACCCGTCTCAATAATAGTCGTGCATAGCAGCAGATTGAAACGTTGCTGGTAGAAATCGCGCATGACATGCTCCAGCTCACTTTCACGCATCTGCCCGTGGGCGATGTGAATACGCGCTTCCGGCAGAAGTTGCGTAAGCTTGTCATACATGTGTTGAATAGTGCTCACTTCATTATAAAGAAAATAAATTTGGCCACCACGTTTCAGCTCCCGCAGACAAGCTTCGCGGATAATCCCTTCCGAAAAAGGATGGACGAAGGTTTTGATGGCCAGCCGTCTTTGCGGGGCAGTAGCAATAATAGAAAAATCGCGCAGCCCTTCCAGTGACATGGCGAGTGTACGGGGAATGGGTGTAGCCGTCAGAGTCAGCACGTCCACTTCGGTACGCATTCTTTTTAGCTGCTCTTTTTGACGAACACCAAAGCGGTGTTCTTCATCAATGATCACCAAGCCGAGATTCTTGAATTTAACCTTCTCCTGGATCAGCTTGTGTGTGCCGATGATGATGTCTATTTGCCCGCTGGCGAGGCCTTCCAAAGCTTGCCCTTGCTCTTTGGCTGAACGAAAGCGTGATAGCTCGGCGATTTTCACGGGCCATTGTTCAGCAATTAAGCCAAAGCGATCCGAGAAATTCTGAAAATGCTGCTCCGCGAGCAAAGTGGTAGGCACCAGTACGGCCACCTGTTGACCATCTGCCACTGCAATAAAGGCCGCGCGCAGAGCAACTTCTGTTTTACCAAAGCCGACATCGCCACAAATCAGTCGATCCATCGGTTTGCCCGAGGTCAAATCGCTGATAACCGCTTCAATAGCAGCCGCTTGATCAGCGGTTTCTTCGAAGCCGAATCCTTCTGCAAACGCTTCATAATCATGCTGTTTAAATTTGAAAACATGACCTTGACGCGCTGCACGCTGCGCATACAGATTCAGCAGCTCAGCTGCTGTATCACGCACCTGCTGCATGGCCTTGCGTTTGGCTTTTTCCCACTGTCCACTGCCAAGTTTATGCAGAGGGGCTGATTCAGGCGAGACCCCGCTGTAACGTCCAATCACATGCAGTTGAGAAACAGGCACATACAGCTTGTCGCCGCCGGCATATTCCAGTGCGAGGAACTCACTGGTTTGACCGGCTTCCCCTTCGCCTAGATCCATATTGACCAGCCCGAGATAACGGCCAATGCCATGTTGTTCATGTACGACTGGATCGCCAGGCTTGATTTCAGATAAATCGCGCAACATAACGTCAGTCGAGGTAGCCTTGCGCGTTTCACGCTCACGCCGCCCATGCACATGCGTTGCGTAAAGCTCACTCTCGGTAATCAACGCATAGCGATCAGCATTCAGGATATAGCCGGTATGGACCGGCGCAACGCTCAGCATGAAAGGCTCATTGCTCGACTGAAATTCTGCATAATTTTTACAAAGTGTCGGGCACAGACCATATTCATGCAGATATTCAGCTATCAATTCACGCCGCCCCATACTCTCAGCCAGTAGCAAGACACGTCCGCCCGATAGCGTATAATCGTCAACAAATGCAGTCAATTTTTCAAGTGGATTAGCTGCATGACGATCCACCCGCACGGCCGGCAAAGGTTGCGTAAATGATTCGGCGGCCAGGTCTTTATCAGCCTGAATTTGAATACGCGTATAAGGTTTCAGTTTGCCAAAAAAGCCATCCGTGGTCAGAAACAGTTCAGTTGGTGGCAAGAGGGGGCGATCGGTATCCCCTCGTAATAATTGGTAACGCGACTGAGTATCACGCCAAAAATTTTCGACCACTGGATAAATATCCTGATGCAGGCATAACAAGCTGTTCTGAGGCAAATAATCGAACAAGGTAGCCGTTTGCTCAAAAAAAAGCGGAAGATAATACTCAATTCCTGCGGGCGTGTTCCCTTTGCTGATTTCTTTATACATCCGGCTGCGAGAAGGGTCGCCTTCAAATTTTTCGCGAAAATTGATACGAAAGCGCGTGCGCCCCGCTTCATCCAAGGGAAACTCACGCGCAGGCAGCAATCTGATCTCTTTGACCGGATAAATGCTGCGTTGGGTATCGACATCGAATGTCCTGATGGTCTCGATTTCGTTATCAAGCAAGTCCATACGGTAAGGCAGCGGATTGCCCATCGGGAATAAATCGATCAATCCCCCGCGTATGCTATATTCACCCGGTGACAATACCTGTGTCACATGCGTATAGCCAGCCAAAGTCATCTGACTGCGGAAGGCAGCTAAATCAAGTACACTGCCCTGCTTGATAAAAAAAGTATGGGCTGCCAAAAATTCCTTAGGTAGCATGCGATACAAAGCGGTTGTCACAGGCACGACCAATACATCGCAGAACCCGTTCATGACCTGATAAAGGGTCGCCAGTCGCTCAGATATCAGATCAAAGTGTGGCGAGAAAGTATCGTAAGGCAATGTTTCCCAATCTGGCAGCAGATGCGCATTTAATTCAGGTGCAAAAAAAGGTAACTCTTCGAGCAATCTCTGTGCATCCAATGCACTGGCAGTAATGATGGTCAGCGGCTTAGCCCATTGCTGCCCGGAACGTGTCAGTTCGGCAAGAGCCAAGGTATCGCTCGAACCGTCAAATCCGAAATAACGCGACAGCATCCCTGGCGCGGGTAAATTAAGTTTAAATGACATGGTCTACAACTTCATTTTCCAAACAATATCAGCGCGCTTCCCAAGCCGATTGCAGTGATGATCATGCCTAAAGCACTGCGCTTGGCTAGCAGCGAACTACCGATAGCTAGTATCAATCCTAGCTTGAAGATAATATTTGAAATGACGGCCAGTGTAATGGCAGTGACTGCTTCTGTCACCTGCAGCTGACCTAGATCGAGCAAACGCAGACTGCTGAGCGTAATGGCATCCACATCCGTCAAACCGGAAATAATCGCCACCATATAAAGTCCGCTGCTACCCGCAATGTCCGATAACCAGGCACTTAACAGCAACACGATCGCATAGAGTGCCCCAAAGCCGATTGCAATCGTAAGCTCAACAGGGTTCTTAGTTTCAGGTATAGAAAGTTCCTCTTGCTGGGTTAAATCACGCCACCAGAAAGTAGTGGCGATCAGGCCAAAAAAAAGGCCCATACCCAGGATCGGCAATATGTTGGGTAATATCACCGGCGCCACGACCGCACTGATGACGGTAAGTCTTACCAAAACCATTAAATTAGCCACTAGAATCACCACCACCGCTAATTTGGTCAGCATCGGATTATCTTCGCTACGACGCGTAAATACCATGGTAGTAGCAGTACTGGATACGACCCCACCCAGTATTCCTAACAGGACAGCGCCATAGCGCTGACCAATAAAGCGCAATGCGATATAGCCGGAGAGGCTGATACCCGATATCAATACGATCATCAGCCAGATCTGATAAGGGTTAAGCGCATCATAGGGGCCATAATCCTGATTAGGTAAGACCGGTAACACGATAAAAGTGAGTACGGCAAACTGCAGCATCGAAATCAGATCGCGCCGGTCAAGTTTTTGTGTGATGCCATGCAGTTCTGTTTTAAAATAAAGCAACATAGTCGTAACAATAGCGAGCATCCCCGCCAGCGTGGATTCGCCATACCAGACTGTGGCGCCCAGACCATAACAGATAAGGATAGCCGCAACAGTCGTCGTGCCAGGATCAGGCAATTCATTTCGATGACGAATATAAGCAGTAATCATCATGGTTCCCACTAGCAACAGTCCGCCAAATAGCAACCAGGGTGAATTTGTTTTTTGCGACAACATGGCGCTAAGCGTACCAAACAGTGAGACCAGGGCAAATGTTCTTAACCCCGCTCTCGCTGTGGGGCTACGCTCACGTTCGAGGCCGATTAAAAGACCAATGGCAAGACTGGTAGCAAAGGGAGCCAAATGCTCAAGCTCTACTCCCGGTTGGAAGGTATTATTCATAGCGTCATTGAATCAATCGGAAACCAGTGTTCAAGCAGCAATTGCAGGGTCGTATTACCATTGTATTCATTAGCTTGTACACGAAAGACTGCATTAATCATGGGCGGCAGCAACTCCACCTGAAAAAATAAGATGGCATCATAACTGCGGTGCGAATCAAATTTCTTCAATTTTAATTTTAAATGTTTCTCACCTACTACACGTTGGCTTTCCACGTAGAAACAGGCATTAAAGTTCGGCTCAGGAAAACCTTGTCCCCAGACACAGCCAGCCAACCAGTACGCCAGATCCAGATTTAATTCAGCCTCATCCAGTTCGCCATCGGTCTCTATGATATGGACTAAATCTGCAGGCGTCAGCAGTGCTTGCGCAATTTGCTCAAACGCATCCCGAAAACGCTCAAAATTTTGCTCATGCACAGTCAAGCCAGCTGCTGCAGCATGCCCACCAAATTTCAAAATTAATCCTGGATACCTTTTAGAAACAAGATCCAATGCATCACGCAAATGAAAACTTGGAATGGAACGTCCTGAGCCTTTAATTTCACCTTCATTGCCCGGCGCAAAAGTAATCACCGGACGATGAAATTTTTCCTTGATACGCGAGGCGAGTAAACCAATCACACCTTGATGCCAGCTTGGATCATACAAACATAAGCTATAACCAGATCCGGTTGCGCATTCCTGAGTTTCAATGACAGTTGCCAGCTTGCTCAACGCATCATTTTGCATATCTGCTTCGATTTCACGCCGCTGACGGTTCAACTCATCCAGTTGCGCAGCAAGCTGACTCGCTCTGGATTCATCATCTGTGATCAGGCACTCAATCCCCAGGGTCATATCATCGAGTCGGCCGGCTGCATTCAATCTTGGCCCAATGATGAAACCCAGATCATAGGTGGAGACTTGTCGGAAATCACGTTTTACAACCTGCAGTAAGGCATTAATGCCGGCACATGCCCGTCCCTTGCGAATACGCTGCAAACCTTGCTGAACCAGAATGCGGTTATTGCTATCGAGTCTGACGACATCCGCAACTGTCCCCAACGCAACCAGATCAAGCAAACTCGCCAGATTGGGCTCTTTACCAGCAGCGAACGCACTGCGCTTGCGCAACTCCGCGCGTAACGCAAGCATCACGTAGAAAATGACGCCTACGCCAGCCAGATGCTTGCTGGGAAAATTGCAGCCAGGCTGATTGGGATTGACGATCACTGCCGCAGCGGGTAATTGATCTCCCGGTAGATGGTGATCGGTAATAAGTACTTGTATCCCCAGCTGATTAGCCGCCCGCACCCCTTCCACACTCGCAATCCCATTATCGACGGTTATGAGAATATCCGGCTGTCCAGCAGAAGAGGTAGCCGCAAGGTGCACGATTTCCGGCGTCAAGCCATAGCCATATTCAAAACGATTGGGAACGAGATAATCGACGATGGCACCAAATTTTCTGAGTGCGCGCATGGCCACTGCACAGGCAGTCGCGCCATCCGAGTCATAATCCGCCACAATCAATAAACGTTTGCGCTCGGCAATGGCATCAGCCAGCAGTACCGCTATATGAGAAACATGGGTTAACTGCTCAAATGAAAGTAGCTGGGATAATTCTGTCTCAAGCTGCTGAGGCTGTTGAATGCCACGCGCGGCGTATATGCGTGCCAATACGGCAGGCAAACCATATTGATTAAGCGTGTTAAAAGCGTGTTGAGAAAAATTGCGGGTAGTGATGTTGGGCATTTGCCAGTTATTTTAACATCTGGCATTCTGAAACGTTAGCCCGGATAAGTATTTTGCGCTAAGCGAATGAGTGGGTAGTACGCGATATTAAAAATACAGATGGAAAAATTTTAAGCGCTTGGCTCCACTTTTTCTACTTTTAGGAGATGCAAGCGGCGGCTGTCGGCTCGTAACACGGTAAATCTGAAATTATCGATCACAATGGATTCGCCATTCTTGGGTAGCCGGCCAAATTTGCTGGTAACGAGCCCGCCAATCGTATCAAAATCCTCGTCACTGAAGGCGGCTGCTAGTACCTCATTAAAACTGGCGACTTCCGTGATCGCTTTAACGCGATAATAACCGCTGGCATCCGCTACGATGTTCGCTTCCTCTTCATCAAAGTCATACTCATCTTCAATTTCCCCCACAATCTGCTCCAGTACGTCCTCGATGGTGACCAAACCAGCTACACCGCCATATTCATCTACCACGATGGCGATATGATTGCGACTACGGCGGAAGTCCTTGAGTAAGATATTAAGACGCTTGGACTCAGGAATAAACACGGCTGGACGGAGCATATCACGTACATCAAACGCTTCTTCTCCTGCGTAATAGCGCAGCAAATCTTTTGCCAACAAAATGCCAATCACATGATCTTTATTGCCATCCGTAACAGGAAAACGCGAATGTCCCTTTTCAATAACATACGGAATGAATTCATCCGGTTTTTCACTGATATCAATAGTATCCATTTGTGAACGCGGCACCATAATATCACGCACCTGCATTTCGGATACATGCAACACCCCTTCAATCATGGCCAGCGCATCGGAATCGAGCAAATTACGTTCATACGCAGAGTGCAGCAAAGCCACCAGCTGCTCACGATCTTCGGGTTGGCGGAAAAGGAGTGAACCAAGATGTTCAAACCAACTGACTTTATGGGAGGAATTATTCATGATCAATTTCATCATTGTTTAAATAGTGTAGTGCTTAAAAAAACTGGACTGTGAACGAAAGCTATCGCACCTTATTGTTCATAATAAGGATCGGCATAACCTAATTGGGTGACAATTTCTGTTTCAAGTTGCTCCATGATCGCCGCATCTGCTTCATGCTCGTGATCATAACCCTGCAAGTGCAATACCCCATGTACGGTCAGATGAGCATAATGTGCAGCCAAAATTTTTTTTTGTTGTTGTGCTTCATTGATGATGACCGGCGCACAGAGCACGATATCGCCTGATAAGGATTGCAGTTCATCGTAGACAAACGTCAGGACATTGGTGGCTTTGTCTTTACCACGAAAATGGCGGTTGAGCTCTCTGCCTTCTTCTTCGTTAACAATGCGCAAGACGATCTCCGCACTCTGCATCAATGCCGCATTCACCCATTTACGAAACTGCAACCGTCTGGGTGTTCCGGGAAATTCAGCAGCATATTGCAGCACTAATTTAAACTTTTTATGATTTGTGGCAGAGGAAGGTTCGGGAACCTTACTGACGTTTTTCATGTTTCTCGTAAGCGTCGACAATACGCTGCACCAGCGGATGGCGTACGACGTCTTCAGTTTTGAAATGGGTAAAGGCTATCCCCCGTATCTTTCCCAAGGCATGCTCTGCATCGATCAAACCACTCTTCTGATTCTTGGGTAGATCAATTTGGGTAATATCGCCTGTAATGACGGCTTTGGAACCAAAACCTATTCGTGTCAGGAACATTTTCATCTGTTCTGGCGTCGTATTCTGGGCTTCATCCAGAATAATGAACGATTGATTTAAGGTACGTCCACGCATGAATGCTAGCGGGGCAATCTCAATGGTACTGCGTTCAAACTGCTTGCCGGTTTTATCAAATCCCATGAGATCATATAGCGCATCATAAAGCGGGCGTAAATAGGGGTCAACTTTCTGCACCATATCCCCTGGCAAAAACCCCAAGCGTTCCCCCGCTTCGACTGCGGGCCGCACCAGGATAATGCGTGCAACCGTTTCGCGTTCCAATGCGTCGACCGCGCTGGCAACCGCCAGATAGGTTTTACCGGTACCTGCCGGGCCAATACCAAAGGTAATATCATGATCCTGGATTTGCTGCAGGTATTGCACCTGCCGTGGTGTGCGACCATGTAAATTGCTGCGCCGCGTGATCAGTTTGGGTACCGCTAACTCAGCATCAGCATCCGCCAGTTCATCCCCAGCCGACTGCGAAGCATGGGACGCGTTAGTTATCTCGATCAAACCGAGTTGCACTTGCTCTACGCTAAGATGATGGTGTGACTGGTTGTATAAATTCTTCAGGGTTTGGGCAGCCAGCTGCGTCTGATTTGCTTGGCCGCGCAGACTAAAATGTTCACCGCGCCGTGCGATTACGACATCCAGCGCATTTTCAATTTGTTTAAGGTTTTCATCTAGCGCGCCACAGAGATTGGCTAGACGCCGGTTATCAACCGGAGAAAAAGTAATCTCGACAGGTTTAGGTTTCAAGACTTTTGTTAAATAAATGCGACGTATTGATTCTCGCAGGGGTTACGATAGATTGCAAGTAATAATAGAGCATTTATAGGCCAATCGATCGCGACTCATGGATAATTTCTCCACGTAATGAATGCGACAAGGCAGCTGTAACCCTGATATTGATAAAATGACCCACCAGATCAGGTGTCCCAGCAAAATTAACTACCCGATTATTATCCGTTCGACCACACAATTCATCAGGGTTCTTTTTGGAAGGTCCTTCTACCAGTATACGTTGACTTGTTCCTACCATTCCCTGACTAATAGCTTGTGCCTGCTGAGCAATTTTTTCCTGGAGACGATAGAGCCGCGCCAGCTTGGTTTCATGGAAGGTATCATCAGGCAAATCAGCAGCAGGGGTACCTGGCCGTGGGCTATAAATAAAACTGAATGATTCATCAAAATTTACGTCTTCAACCAGCTTCATGGTCGCTTCAAAATCGGCATCGGTTTCACTCGGAAATCCAATAATAAAATCGGAACTAATGGAAATATCTGGACGGACTGCACGTATTTTGCGGATAATCGACTTATATTCAAGCGCAGTATAGCCACGTTTCATCGCTGCCAGAACTCTGTCTGCACCCGATTGAACGGGCAAGTGCAAATGGCTGACTACTTTCGGCAATTTTGCATAAACCTCAATCAGACGAGTAGTAAATTCCCGAGGATGCGAGGTGGTATAGCGAATACGTTCTATGCCAGGAATCTCATGGATATACTCAAGCAACAGGGCAAAATCAGCGATTTCACCCTCATCCATTTCGCCACGATAGGCGTTGACATTCTGTCCAAGTAAGGTAATTTCCTTGATACCCTGTACCACCAGACCGGCCACTTCAACCAGCACATCGTTGAGCGGACGCGATACTTCTTCACCACGCGTATACGGCACCACACAAAAACTGCAGTACTTGCTGCAGCCTTCCATGATGGAGACAAAAGCCGTCACTCCTTCTGTGCGAGCGGGCGGCAAATGATCAAACTTTTCAATTTCAGGAAAAGAAATATCCACTTGTGGCCGACCGGTAGCTTCACGTTCCTTGATCAATTCCGGCAAACGATGCAATGTTTGTGGCCCAAACACGAGATCTACAAAAGGAGCACGTTTAACGATTTCTGCCCCTTCCTGACTAGCGACACAGCCTCCCACACCAATTAACAGATTCGGCTTATTTTTTTTCAGGTGCCGCACCCGTCCGAGATCATGAAAAACTTTTTCTTGCGCTTTCTCACGCACAGAGCAAGTATTGAACAAAATCACATCGGCTGCATCGGGATTATCAGTCAACTCCATACCCCTGGCAACATGAAGTACATCCGCCATTTTATCCGAGTCATACTCGTTCATCTGGCAACCAAAAGTCTTAATATATAGTTTATTACTCACGGAATATTACAAGTAGCTTAGCTGGAAATTGAATGCATTATTTTGAACAGCCTGATAAGTATATAACGGAAGGACGGGTGATTCCATCATCGATATTGCAATAGACGGTTTAAAAATACTTCATTTTTATCAAAACTTCGAATCTATCGACCCCAGCTGAAGAAAAAAGTTCTATGACTTCCTATCTTTTAGAGAGATATAATCTTTTCTCCACTACCCGGGCACTTTGTAAAATTATTTGGACTCTAAAAATACTTTCATTCTCCAACCTAACTGACTAGACAGGATGATTATGTCTCACCAATTCGATTTATTCAACAATGAAACGCCTGCCACCTCTGAGCAAACTGTAAACAATTCTGCGACTGCACTGAAACTGACGACACAAGATTCCCAGTTAACGCCCAGTCAGCAACGCTTCAACCGTTTACTCGAGCGTATCGAAAAACTCAAAAAACAGCTTCTTGAATTACAAGCCATCAGCGATGCGCATCGTCCGCTATACCATCAGGCGATTGCCCCCCTGCGCGAGCGTGAGCGGCTGCTCACGCGGGAAATGGTGTTATGGCTGGATGAACGATTGCAGCGCAAGGGCTTAACCCCCACACAAAAACGTATCGCCACCACGATTTTATGCGGCCTCTCTGAACAGCTCGCGGCTCAGGGTGATGAGGAAATGCAAGTCCTGCATGATAAACACAGCACGGAGAGCCTCGAGCAGAAAGAACAGGCCAGCATTAAGGAAATACGCACGATGATGGAAGACATGCTAGGCGAATCTCTGACTGACGAAGACTCGCTAGAAACCATGCAGGATGTATTTAACGCCGGCATGGCGCGGTTACGCGAGGCTGAAGCTGAAGAAAAGGCACGCCGACAGGCTCGCGCGCGCAAAAAAAAACCTACTGCCGCCCAGCTCAAGGCCGAGGCGGAGCAGGAGGAAGCAGAAACCACTTTACGCAAGGTATTCCGCCAGCTCGCCAGCGCTCTACACCCTGATCGTGAAAACGACCCTGATGAACGTGCCCGCAAAACGGCTTTGATGAGCGAAGCCAATGCTGCTTATGATCGTCGTGATTTAATAGCACTGCTGCAGATCCAGTTGCGCACTGAGCTTACTGACCCAGCCTCCATCGCCAAAATGGCAGAAGAAAAAATTACCTCGCTCACGCGGTTACTCAAGGAGCAAGCCCAGGAACTCGAGGGCGAATTGTATCACCGCCGCCACGCTGCCCGTCATGAATTCGGCCTCAGCTCTTATGAAACTCCGAGTTCAACTAGTTTACGACGCAGTCTAAGGAGAGAAGAAACATTGCTCAAAGCAGATATAGACGCCATGCAGCAGGATTTACAACTGATACAAGATGACAAGTTTTTCAAACGTTGGCTGAAAGACCAAATCCAACCATCGAATACAGTCTTACTTGATGAGTGGATCATTAATACATTTAGGTAATAGATGCATAAACGCATCAAATGACTATTTTATTATCGCAGTAATGATAAGGAAAACCCTAAAATGCTTCTGGACAACCTCCTCTGTTAGCCGAATAAACAATTAATTGGCAGCGGGTAAAAGACAGTAGTGTAGAAGATACAAGCGGGTTTTGGATCAGTGGAACTGGGGCAACGTCTAAAGCAAGACAACATCCCATAAAAATTGTGATGCATTGACATGCACTTCATGCATTATGTAATGACTGCTATCTTTTTAAAGTTTTTGCTTGATGTGCAGCCTGCCCCCAATTATATAACGATTCCACGCGTAGGCGCGCCATCAATGGAGCCGTCTCCCACTCCATGCAAGAGACTTCTGCATAACTGGCTTTTTTGGATAATCTGGTATTTTTAAGAAATTGATTTTATCAGTTACACATACAGAGAAAAATTATAAAAACACAGTTATGCAGAGGCCGCCGCGATGGTTTAGCAGTTACGGGGCACAATGAAGAGAAGTTGCCAACCCTACTGGCTCAATTATCAAATCGTTCTGCCCGTGGTTTCGGCCTCACTGCTAAAGCGATGCCTAAGGCATATCAGTCGAACGCAAACAGGCCTGCCAACCGCCCGAAATGAAAGTCTGCCGGTTGCACCAAACGGCCTCGGGATAGTAAGCTCCCATCACACGTTGTGCGCATTGACCGGAGCGCATAATATCGTCCTGTGTGGGCGGAGTCGGAAAGGTTAAATTGAAACCACAGCCTTGAGCAATGGCGTTCTGGGCGGACTGGCTAAAATCGGCAGAAGCCAGCAAGTTTCGCATGAAGATGAGCTTGGGCACCATCTTCTCGTCACCCCATGGAATCCATACGACGCTCTGCGGTAGCCACTCGGGTCGAAGCACATCATTGGAAATCACGATGGTGTAGAATCCATGTCCATCGAGCGGCGTGCTCGCATCGGTTGCACAACCGATTACGGGTAATGGCGAGACTAACTCTGCTTGACAGAGCCCCCAATATCGCAATTGGACGGTTTTGAAACCGTGAACAGGTTGCGACACAGGCTGGCCATAATAAGTATCGGGGAACGCCGGCATCTTGCCACGAATCACAATGACTCGATCCAGCTTGTACTCAGGCATAAAGAACGATATCAGGTATTTTTGGTCGGGATTCGGCAGCAGAGTCGGGGGCGGCTCCGCTATTGCGTCGAACCAGATACGGTCTGGTACCGGCGGAATTGTGAAGTGCTCTAGTGGGTTCTCCAACTCCGCCGGAACAAACTACGGCTGCAACTGCGTGAGTTCCGACTGCGGATTAAAGATCGGACAGGTCGGTAACGGGGTTATTTGGCCATTTACGTCGGTGATTTTGATCTCTGGCAAAGGCGCCCCGCCCATAGAGCCACTGCCCGCATTCGGCAGGTATAAGCGATATAGCAACCACCCCGTATCCGCATGTAACTGTAACGCGTTTTCGGCAGTATTATTACTCCGTGTGACCGTAATGGTATACGTTGCATCGGGCTTGACGGCTAGGTTGTCGTTGCTTGGATCAGGAGCCGAGAACGGATTGACGCCGCCCGGATCAGGTACGATTTGCGCGTCAAATAGGTGATCGGCTAGCCCGGTAGAGACTGGCGCGTTATCATAGACAGCAATGGAGAAGAACCGTGCCTTGGGGTAGGCACCAGCAATCGTCAGCTGTTGCCATTGTGCATCGATGGGCATGTACCACCAGCGGTTGGCAGTGTCCGCCCAGAGCCAATTACCCAGGCCGAAAGGTGTCCATTCGTACTGCCAAGCACACATTGGTGTGGAAAGAGGAGGTGATTGCGCCGCGGAAATACCCGGATTTGCCAATAGTAAAAGAGTTGTTAAACTGAGCGCAAAAAAAGTCTTCATAATTTATCTCTTTCTGCTATGTGTAATAAATTACTCCGATGAGCGCATGAGATATCTCCCTTGCCGGCAAGCGAGCGGTCGGCAAACCAACCGCGGCGCTGCATTTGGTCGACAAAGCTTCCTAATTACTACAGATTCGGCCCTAAGTGTTTTTTGCCCGGAGAAGTGACAATTTTACCAATAGAGAAACAAGATGAAGAATTTCTCAGGTTCGGCGATGCCCTCCTCGAGCCAGACCCCGAAAATATACTGACCCCCAGCCGCCTGCATCATATATGGAAGATCGGCGAATTCGGCAAAGCAGATCATATCCCGAACAATCGATGTTTTGACCTTACGGCGATCAACCCTATTGTTTCTCATTTGAGACCGAAAACAATTCAAGCAAGCTCATCTTTCTTTCGGCTTGCCCACGTGTGCTATTTCTGTGATAACCGGCTTGTGATCGGGCCGGGATAACGGATTATGTCCGTTACCCCAAACCGATCAGTGAAAAATTGGGGCAGACATCAATTAATTCGCACATGAACAAATATTACTCAAGCTTAATCACAGCCAGGTCATCTGCCAACTCTTTAATAAGCAATGAAACAACTTTCTCGCATGAGCGGGTTTCTTCGTAAACGGTGTGTTGGCGCTGATAGCTGATATTCCGTTCTGCTACGCGCTTGACGAGTTGTTCAAAATATTCCGATTCTCTTATTTCGCTGGCATAAGGCTGGATTTCTGTTTGCACTATCTGCCAAATTTCATAGATGGATTTGAATGAGCCATTTTTATCGACCACACAGTTTGCTTTCAACCCCAAGCGCGAGGCCATATAATAATTGTCCTTTTCAATCCACCAGGGTAATGCATGAGGCAGGTTTTCAATGTTGGCCTCCTGGTGTGCCAGCAGATAGGCTGACAACACTCGAATAAAACTGGCGAGTTGCATTGACTCGGTAAGAGTGGGTTGCGCGTCCATGACTCTGACTTCGACTGTTCCCCAATGCGGTCGCACTCTGATATCCCAATGGATGTCATTGATGGTTTGTATCATACCAGCATGTTGCGAAGCGTTATAAAAATCCATGAATTGCTGCCAATCATTAAAACTGGGCGGAATGCCATAACTACGGCTGGCTGCCAGAATGCGTAGGCGATAGGAGACAAAACCAGTGTCATAGCCACGCCAAAAGGGAGAGCTGGCAGAAAGCGCAATTAAGAGCGGCAAATAAGGTTTTAATGCACGCATCAGATAGATCGCTTCAGTTGCATCCTGCACACCAATGTGTACCTGGGTCGAGAAAGTGATCTGAGTATGACCTAAATAGCCTGTATCCTTCTCCATTTTCAGATAGCGGGGCAGCGGGGTAAACAAGGCGAGCTCCTTATCAAAGGGATGAGTTCCGGCAGAACCTAGCTCCATTCCCAGCATGAGACAGGCCTGTTTCACTTCTTTGACAAGTTGGAGGAGGTGTTCATGGATCTCTGCAGTATTTTCTCCGACCTTGGAAATCACCTCGACAGTATTTTGGATAAACTCCGGTTTGATATAGGGTGAATCTGGGTAACACTCGAGCAAAGGCTGGATACCATTTATCAAGTTGAGGTTTTCCTTACTGAGCAATTGCAGCTCGAGTTCCACCCCGACGGTTAATGGTTTTGAGGGAACGAATTCCACAGTGACATCAGCTCAAATAGTCTTGTGCCGTCTCTCTGATGACTTCATCGAAAAAGGCAGCTCCCACTTTCAATACTTCCTCATTGAGATCAAATTCTGGACTATGTAACGGAATATATTCATGCTCATGCCGTCTTGCACCAAAACGCACGTAACAACCGGGTATCTTTTGCAGATAATAAGAAAAATCTTCTGATCCCATGCTCGGATGATCGAGGGTCATTAAGCGTGTACGCCCCACCACTTTTTCAGCTGCACGATGAGCAATCTGGCTTTCCCGTGTGGTATTGACAACCGGAGGATAACCTTGGGTGATATCAATATCAATTTTGGCATTATGCAGTTCACCGATGGCTTTGGCCATACGCCTTAATCCAGTATGAATGTGATCACGTACTTCGGGCAAAGTACTACGAATCGACCCCTCCAGGATAGCCTCCTCTGCAATTACATTAGGTGCACTGCCTGCGTGAACCGTGCCAATTGTCACCACGGCCGGATAAACCGGGTTAATTTCCCGTGAAACCAAGGTTTGCAGAGCAGTGATTAACAAACCCGTAATCACGATGGCATCGGTCGCTTCATGCGGGCGCGCGCCATGTCCGCCTTTACCTTTAATATGAATTTTAAAACGATCAGACTGGGCTGTGATCACCCCATCAGCTACCATAATTTCTCCCACACGATAGTGGTGAGTCACATGCCCGCCAAATATCGCACTGACGCTTTGCAATGCACCTGATTCCAGTACCACGCGCGCTCCGCCCCCCTTTTCTTCAGCAGGTTGGAAGACAAACAATACGTGGCAAGGAGGAGGTGATGTTTTCAGCAGCGCAGCCGCACCCAATACCATAGTCATATGCGCATCATGGCCACAGGCATGCATTCTACCTTGCATGCAGGAAGCAAAAGGCAAATGGGTGTTTTCGGTACCAGGCAGCGCATCCATGTCAGCACGCAAAGCAACGACTGGTGCAACAGCACTTTTGCTAAAAAGCTTACCAATCACCGCATGACCCGGGCCAGCATAGTCGTAAGAAATGCCCAATTTGGTTAATTGCTCCATTAATACTTTGGCAGTCTCGATTTCCTCAAAAGCTAGTTCAGGATGGCGATGCAGCTTTCGTCTAATCTCTACCATCCACTCATAAAGGTGCTCGGATTTATATTTCTCTATCATCATTACCACTCCTTATGAATTATTGTTTTTTACTAGCTGATTATCGATCTGGCTTTACTGACAAATAAGGCATAGTGAGAACGATATCCAGCCTAATTTTCTGGCTTAATTACATATTTCTCTTTCCCTTTCTAATGTTTAATGGCGTTAATTTATTACAAGCTTTCTGAAATTTATATTTATAAGAAACAGTTAATTGCTGAAGATAATAAAATAACTTATTTTGTAGTTAAACATCTCTTGCGAGCCAATCGTTATGGACAGGCTTATGTGTTCCATACCACTTTGTCATTTTATTAAATTACCTCCTCTTTTTTTCGCAATGTAATTCATTGTGTTTTTAACTTCTTAAGTAAGTAAAAAACAAATATAAATAAATTCTAAATAAATTTACAAGATTTTCATAACACAAAGGCTACACTGTTCCAAACTGAGCATATAGGCATGCAACAACAGGTTCATTATTCATAACTTCATATAAGCTTTTGTCATATTGTATCGCTGAGTTTTTATTAGTTAAATTTAATAAGGCTTTATGCACTAGTAGTTGTTGATTACGATTTTCTCAGAATCACCCAAATACATAAATTACAAGTATTTTGGGATATTTGGCCTTAAAGGAGGTTATAAAGCAATGATGAGGAATAACAAAGAAATAATCAGCATGATGGTCTGTTTGGTTATTGGATTTCACCTAGGGGGGAATATCTCATTCGCTGCAGAAGAGCAGGTAACAGAAGAAAAAAAAGCTAAAAAATCATTACTTTTCAATAAGGATGCTGTCGTTGCACAAGCACAAAATACGGAAACACAGAAAACTCAAAATCCATCAGTTATTTTCAAAAATAACACTGGGCGCAATGGATTCGATGTAGAGGAGCCAGTAGGGAGTACCCGGTTTGATTTTGATAGACTGACCGATCTTATGGAAAACGATAAAACCCCGCTTGCTGCCATGGCGCCAGATTGGCTCAATTTGGCTATTGAACATCGAACACGTTATGATGTGTATGATCATGGTTTTACCAGAGCGATTCCGGATGGTAATGAAATGATCCATCAACGGACCAGGTTCTTGTTCGAATTACAAAATATTATCGATTGGGCCAAGTTTACGCTTGAGCTCACCGATTTCCGCACACCGCTGGCAGAACATGGACAACAGCATAACCCGATTTTTGCTAATCATTTTGATTTTACTCAACTTCACCTTGATTTATTTTCCAAGAATTTTTTAGGTACAGGTTATGGTGCAAACTTCGAAGTGGGCCGTATGATTCTGGAATATGGGGAATCGCGCTTGGTCGGCGGACATCGTTGGGGCACTTTCACGCCTACTTTTGATGGGATACGATTTACATTAGGGAACGACAAGGAGAAATGGGGTCTCCACATCTGGGGCACACGCCCTGTCCAGCGTGAAGTGTCAGAGTTAGATTGGAATACGCCAGAAAGCTATTTTTCAGGTGCACACATTACTAACCGTGATTATCGCTGGGCTAATTTTGATGCCTATTGGTTTCAATTAAATGAAGGTAATAATCTGAGGCAACGTAATTTATCCACGCCAGGTTTCAGGTTATTTGCCAAACCTACCAGAGGCTCAATAGACTATGAAATTGAGTCGATGTATCAATTTGGGGATACCTTTGATGAAAGTATTTTTGCGCATCGCCATCATGGAGAAGTAGGGTACAGCTTTGAATCAACCCCATGGCCTCTCAGGCTTATCTACCTGTTTGATTATGCATCGGGTGATCGAGATCCGAACAAGAATTTTGACATTCTGTATGCAAAACGCCGGGTGGAATTTGGCCCTACTGGTATGTTTGGACCATTTTTTCCCTCCAACCTTTTCTCACCTGTAGGCTTTCGTATGAATCTTACGCCTGTTCCTAATGTCAGGCTCATGCTGTCTCATCGTGCGTATTGGTTGGCTGATAAACGTGGTCCCTTTTCCGGCTCCGGTCTGCAAGACCCCACCGGTAGAGCAGGAAGTTTCCTCGGGCATATGCTGGATGTCAGCGTAGGATGGGATCCTCAGTGGAGCTTCTTAAAACGTGTCAGCTTTGATATAGGATTTAGCCATATATTCAAAGGGGATTATTTTGATAAAGTTCCGAATAGTCCAGGCAGCAAAGATACCAATTATGGCTATACGATGGCGACTATCAAGTTCTAGGTGCCAGCCTTTCTCTTTTTACAAAGAATTTCAAGCTAACTCTCGAGAGGCAAGCATGATTTAAATATTTGAGAAAGGGATCAAAGCGTGAAGGCATTACTCTGGTTTACGGATAAACAATAAGCATGGATGAGCCGTTAATAGCGTAGAACATGCAGGTACTGAAACAGATTGACGACCGGCGGATTTTGAGTGGATCATGTATGTTTCATAAAGCGGCAGCATGGATCATCCTCGCATCATGATACCCGCCCCCGGTCAGGCCAGCGATCACAAGGAACAAAGACCGCTCAAGATTGTCTTGCTGTCATATCGCTGTCGAAAAAATTGCCAGTCGACAAAAGATATGGCGGTAAGGCGTCACTTATTGGTTTGCGCAAAGGGGAACAATGCCTATTACCTCACCACGCAGCAACCTGATAATCCAATTCAGTTACGACAAGGCTGCCTTAAACAACCGCGCATGCCTTCGAACGCATCTTCTGTAGAATAGACCATCTACACTACATCACTACTTCGACCGAAACGTCAAAGTCTTCTTTATAGATGGCTGCATCGCGGCCACTACTAAACTAAACATCCCAATAATCTTATTAGCTAAAAAAGAAATAATTCTATCTGCCATTAAGGAAATTGTGGATTATAAAATACGATCATAACAGTTGTTTTTTCGCAACAATATTCAATAATTGTCAAATTTTCTCTGTCACACTTCACACTTTTTTGACATTTTCTATGGTAGGCTTCGCTCTCAAAGTCTCCACTTTGTTACATCGATGAGTCTAGAAATAAATATAAGCTATTAAATTAAGTGACTAAATTTATTTTTTGTGCTCAACGTAATTTATTTTTGAGTGAAGTTAATTTGCAAAATACATAAAAACCTAGAAGTTTCTACCAACGAAGGAAGGAAAATACATGTTTAAAAAACTTAAGATTTTTACGGCATTCGCTGCGTTTAGTATGTTGTCGGCTCCCGCAATAGCTGAAGATGTCGTCACTGACTTCCAAACTTGGGGCCAAATTATGGCGAATATTAATTTAGGTAATGTAAGCGGTAATGAAAATCTGAAGAACTGGAGACTCTGGCTAGAAGGTCAAGGACGTTTTGGTAATGACTCTTCTCAATTTACTCAATCCCTTATCCGCCCTGGGGTTGGTTACGCCCTTAATGATAAAGTGTCTATCTGGGCAGGTTATGCCTGGGCACCAACGGCCGAACCGATTTCTGGAGCACAAGGTCCTTTTGATGAGCACCGGATCTGGCAACAATTAATCTATGCAGATACATTCTCCTGGGGCAAATTACAATGGCGCAGCCGTTTTGAGCAACGCTTTTTTGATCATGATGTTCCTGATCCTGGTAAAAACGATGTAGCCTACCGGTTCCGCCAATTGATAAAATTTGCATTCCCCATGCAATTTATTTCACCCAATCTTAGTTTTATAGTACAGGATGAAATATTTATCGCGATGAATACGCCTCAGAAAGGGTGGATTACCAATGGCTTTGATCAGAACAGGGGTTTTGTTGGGCTAGGTTGGAAATTCAATCAAATGGCCAACGCGGAAATTGGCTATATGAATCAATACATCAACAGACCACATAACGCCCGTCCAGATCAAATGATGCATATTCTTGGCGTCAATTTGTTTCTGACTTTCTAGTTAGCAAGATCTCTCCCTTTATGTTTGAATAATTCAAACATAAAGGGAATCGTATGAAATAAATTTCATTCGATGATAATGTAGAGAAGCAACTTATACATTGAAGCGGAAATGGATGACATCACCATCATTAACAACATATTCTTTACCCTCTAGGCGCATTTTCCCAGCCTCTTTAGCACCTTGCTCACCGTTATAAGCAACAAAGTCATCATAGGCGATGACTTCGGCGCGGATAAAGCCTCTTTCAAAGTCTGTATGAATCACACCGGCTGCTTGGGGAGCAGTATTTCCTTTGTGAATGGTCCATGCTCGTACCTCCTTGACACCGGCAGTGAAATAAGTCTGAAGCCCGAGTAGCTGATAAGCAGCACGAATCAAGCGATTTAAGCCCGGTTCTTCTAAATGAATATCAGCCAGAAATATTTGCTTGTCTTCATCAGACAGATCTGCAATTTCTGCTTCGAGGGCCGCACAGATTGCTACAACAGGGGCTCCCTCCCGTGCCGCATATTCATGAATGCTTTGCAATAATGGATTATTTTCAAAACCATCATCCGTAACATTTGCCACATATATAACGGGCTTTGAGGTCAACAGGCACAATGGCTTTACTAGCGGTTGTTGCTCTTTTTCTAAAGCCAGACTACGCGCGGGCCGGCCTTGGTCAAGATGGGCATGTAATTTCTCGAGTAGACTCACACATCGAATACTTTCCTTGTTGCCTGATTTAGCCAGCTTGGCTTCTCGTTGCAGTGCTTTCTCCACTGTGGCCATATCAGACAATGCAAGTTCAGTTTGAATGACTTCAATATCCGAAATGGGATCAACCTTTCCTGCCACATGAACCACATTGTCATCAGAAAAACAACGCACCATATGCACAATACCATCCGTTTCACGGATGTTTGCCAGAAATTTGTTGCCTAGTCCCTCACCTTTAGAGGCACCCGCTACCAGACCCGCAATATCAACAAATTCAACAATAGCAGGTTGTATTTTCTGGGGCTTAACAATTTCACTAAGTTTTTTGAGACGCGAATCGGGAACTTCGACAACGCCAACATTCGGATCAATCGTACAAAAAGGGTAATTTTCCGCAGCAATACCGGCTTTGGTGAGCGCGTTAAAAAGTGTGGATTTACCCACATTAGGGAGACCAACGATACCGCACTTCAGGCTCATAATCTGATTATTATTGAAATTCTAGTAAACGGGAAAATACACAAAATAAAAAGTATAACTTTATAATTCTTTTTGTTTTGTGTGCAATTTATGCATGGCAGCAGTATAGTCACCACTTGCAATGAGCGGCCAAATAACCAGACTTCGCTGAATAGCGTCATCAATCAATAAAGCTTCTTCTTTTCGAGGTGGATGCAATACATAATCCACCACCTCATTTTTATTCCCTGGATGGCCGACCCCAATTCGCAGTCGCCAAAAATCCTGGGTGGCCAGACGTGTGATAATATCCTTCAAACCATTATGGCCTCCTGCGCCTCCACCTAGTTTTAATTTGGCAGTTCCAGGAGGTAAATCCAGTTCGTCATGAACGACCAATAACTGGTCAGGGGAGATCTTATAAAAACGTGATAAGGCTGCCACGGCCATTCCACTTGCATTCATGTATGTCTGCGGTTTAAGTAACCAGAATTGCTCATTATCAAACACAACATTTGCACACAGGCCATGGAACTTAACTTCAGATTTGAATGTGATGCGCAATTGTTCTGCCAAACGACATAACCAGTGAAATCCAACATTATGTCGCGTAGCAGCGTATTTTTCTCCAGGATTACCCAGTCCTACAATGAGTTTCATTGTTTACTCGGTTTGATTGCACAACAATAACTTTCTATCAATCCAGATACGTTCATCAGCGACTTATTAAGTTTGAGAAGGGAAATACAGAAGAGATTAGATTAGCTTATCCTGTATTTCCGATTTATGCTGGATATCTATTTGACCTATTTAAGAATTAACTCATACTACTTTCTTCAGCCGCACCCCGCTGAACAATGAGAGTAGCCACTGGTAAGTTATCACCTTTGATCAGTGCAGGAATTTCCACATTCTCAGGTAACCGGAGATCGCTTAGATGCAAGGTACTGCCTGCAGCCATTTCTGATAAGTCAACGGTAATATATTCAGGCAAATCTTGAGGAAAACACGATATATCTACTTCAGTGAGCACATGACTAACCATGCCACCTGCTAGTTTTACTCCGGGTGAAAGTTCAGCATTAACGAAATGCAGCGGGACTTTCATGTGTATTTTTTTATCCGTATCAACGCGCTGAAAATCCACATGAAGTACCTGTGGTTTGTAAGGATGCATTTGTACATCGCGCAACAATACTTGCTCCTTGACACCATCGACCTTTAACGATAGAACAGAGGCGTGAAATGCCTCCAGTTTGAGCTTATAGAATAAATTATTATGGTCTAATTCGATAGATTGCGCGGCTCCCTCTCCACCATAAATAACCCCAGGAACTTTACCCTCTACACGCAGGCGGCGGCTCGCACCTTTGCCCTGCAAAGTTCGCTTATTAGCATCAATTTCAATCTGCATTTCAATTCTCCAAAATAAGATTTATCCGCGACCAGACAAATCAAAAATAAAAACTATCATTATTTATTCCATAAATAATGAGCTCAATGAACTCTCATTACTTATGCGCACCAGGGACTCACCCAGCAAGCTTGCAACACTTAACTGACAAATTCGATCACATGCTTTGGCATTATCACGTAATGGAATCGTATCAGTAACTACTAATTTATCCAGTTTAGACTCTGAAATGCGCTCCACTGCCTTGCCAGAGAGTACTGCATGCGTAGAATAGGCAACGACACTTGCGGCCCCTTCCTCTTTTAAAGCTCTGGCAGCTTCGCATAGCGTATTCGCCGTATCTACCATGTCATCTATGATGACACAAGTACGCCCCTCAACTTCACCGATGATATTCATTACGATAGATTCATTTGGCTTAGGGCGACGCTTATCGATGATCGCAAGATCGCACTCTAAGCGTTTTGCCAAATGTCTCGCTCGTACCACCCCGCCCACATCAGGCGATACAACGGTCAGGTCTTGATAATTATGTTTCCAAATATCGCCTAGCAATATAGGCATGCCGTAAATATTATCCACGGGTATATCGAAAAACCCCTGGATCTGATCAGAGTGCAAATCCATTGTCAAAAGTCGATCTACTCCAACAGTGGTAAGCATATTCGCGACTACTTTGGCTGTAATTGGCACACGCGCCGAGCGTGGTCTTCTATCCTGGCGCGCATAACCAAAATATGGAATTGCAGCGGTAATACGGCCTGCTGAAGCACGTTTTAAAGCATCTACAATGACCAATATTTCCATCAGGCTGTCATTGGTAGGTGCACAAGTAGATTGCAAAACAAACACATCCTTGCCACGCACATTTTCAAGAAGCTCTACCATGATCTCGCCATCACTAAAACGAGAAACCGTTGCTCGCCCTAAATGAATATTGAGATACTTGACCACGTCCTGGGCCAGTTGTGGATTGGCTGTGCCAGTAAAAACCATCAAGCTATCATAAGACATGGCTAATAGTTCCCTGCTATGAACTGGATACTGAAAAACACAGAACCCCTTGGTAATACAAAGCTTGCCACATAATTATAAATTTATATGCTCTGATTTAAACCAGAAAACCGGTTACTTGAAATCGCTGCTGATCTATGAATACTGGCTGGGGAGGTAGGGATCGAACCTACGAATGCCGGAATCAAAATCCGGTGCCTTACCACTTGGCGACTCCCCAAATTCGTTACTCTTCTAAAAATTTTTGCAATGGGTGATAACTCAACCCCTCTGCAACGAAACCACTCATTCCATCGGGCAATTGCTGAAAAGCATACTTCGCTGCCCGTTCGTTTGCAAATTCTGCAAATACACAAGCACCCGAACCACTCATTGCGACTAATGTCGTGTTATTTAATTGCTTCAGCCACTGCAAATATCTTGCCACAACTGGATACATCTGGCAAACCACTGTTTCAAGATCATTACGTCCTTGCCAGGGGGAAAAGGGCGGTATTGTGATAGGATTTGTATTCCGTGTCAATTCCTTGCTTGAAAAAATTTGTCCTGTTGAAATATGCACCGAGGGTATTAACACCAAATACCAGGCTGGTGGTAAAGCAATCGATGAAAGTTTTTCGCCTATCCCTTCTGCAAAGGCATTTTCACCATAGATAAATACTGGAACATCCGCACCCAACTCTAACCCGACTTCCATCAAGCGGGCCCTATTCCAATTCAACCCCCATAAACGATTAAGTACGAGCAAGGTCGTTGCTGCATCGGAACTGCCTCCTCCTAGTCCGCCCCCCATCGGAATGTGTTTTTCCAGAAAAATTTCTACTCCAAGATTTATGTGGCTTCTTTGCTGCAGCAATTTTGCCGCACGAACACACAAATTATTTTCTTCTGGTACGCCAGGAGTAGGTGTACGCAATTTGATAGCAGAATCATCTCTTAAAACAAAACTCAGCTGATCCGCGAAGTCAATCAACCTAAAGACCGTTTGCAATAGATGATACCCGTCTTCCCGACGTCCCACTACATGCAAAAACAAATTAAGCTTGGCAGGTGCTAAAAAGGTTTGCATGTTTGCTTGAATTTTCTATTATATCTTTTAAAAAGAGTATGCTATTAATCTTTTATATCCCAGCTATCAATTACCAATTTCAGTTTCAGGTCTGTACGGCTAAGTTCCAATACTCTTGGAAGATGATTGTATGCAGGAATAAGCTGCGAAAAATAATCCAAATAAGTAATTTTCCAGCCGTTTTGTCTGATTGCTATTGTGCGGCCATTCCTATCTAAATCCTTTTCAGACACAGTAAATGGAAAATGGGTACCCTGCACCCAGAATTGTAACCCAGAAAGTGGTAATCGCCATCCCAAGACATCTTCTGTCAAATTTTCCACATTACTTGCATAATAAGTTTCTGGCTCGGAAGTAATCAGACTCACACCTTCCGGGCCTTGCTCAATCTGAGCAACAGTTTGTCCTAAGGGTGAAAATAGCATTATCTGATCGCTGATCTCGGTATGCTGCCAGCGTACACCGCCTGAAAACCCATGCTTATCTGCTTTGACTGAAACTCTCCCAACCAGATCAAAATTAGCAATGACTTCCTTTGAAATTTCTTCACCAGGTTGAGTAGCAATGGTAGTAACGACCTCGCGGCTGTCAAATAAGACACAACCTGCGAGCATTGAAACGATACAAAGCAGTAGCTTCCCTACAAAAAATTCAATATTTTTTCTAATGCTATTGACCAAGGGATATCAAACCTGCTCTTTTTCACGTAACCAATAATTAGCCATCCAAATTTCTGCTATTTATTATTTATATTCGCTTCGGAACATACATTATTGCTTGATTACCAAGCAACTGTTTAGATTAATTAAAAGCCATTCTTGAATACTTCATGAATACTCTTGCTGTTTGCTGCTTTGAGTTTCTGGCAATACGATATTCAGCTCAAGCGTCTCTTGATTTTCATCCTGCTCAAATTTAACTGAGATGGCATCCTGTTCCACTTTGACATATTTACGGATAACTGCCAGTAACTCTTCTTGTAATTGAGGAAGGTAAGAAGGTTTGTTACGGTAATAGCGTTCGTGTGCCACAAGAATTTGTAGTCTTTCTTTAGCAACAGTAGCTGTTTTGGGTTTAGATGATCTAAAATAATCCAGTAGACTCATTATTTCCCTCCAAAAAGCTTCCTCAGAAACCCTTTTTTACTATCAATAAAACGATGAGGTCTTTTTTCCCCAAGATAGCGCGCCACCACGTCAGCATAAGCTTGGCCTGCATCACTTTTCTCATCCAAAATCACAGGCGTACCTGAATTAGAAGCATTTAAGACTGCTTTTGATTCTGGAATAATGCCTAACAAGTGCAAAGATAATATTTCTTGCACATCTTCCAGACTTAACATTTCTCCTGCTTCAACCCGATTTGGATCATACCGAGTTAATAATAAATACTCTTTGATGGGTTCCATCGCCAACTCTGCTCTCCGTGATTTGCTTGCCATAATACCCAGCATTCGGTCCGAATCTCTAACAGAAGATACTTCTGGATTGGTCACGACAAAAGCATCATCAGCAAAGTACATCGCCAAATGAGCTCCCTTTTCAATACCAGCGGGCGAGTCACACACGATATATTTAAAATCTTTAGAGAGCTCTTCTAATACTTTTTCTACTCCCTCTAAAGTTAAAGCATCTTTATCACGTGTTTGTGAAGCAGGCAGAATATAGAGTAAATTACAATTCTTATCGCGAATCAATGCCTGATTAAGGTTTGCCTCTCCATTAATCACATTGACGAAATCATAAACAACCCGTCGCTCACAACCCATAATAAGATCAAGATTGCGTAAACCCACATCAAAATCAATCACGACTGTTTTATGCCCCCTTTTTGCCAATCCCATGGCAATAGCAGCACTTGTGGTGGTCTTACCTACTCCCCCTTTACCCGACGTTACGACAATAATTCTTGCCACTTAATTCTCCTTCGCTGAAATATCCTATATTAATTCTTTTATTATTAAAGCATGATTCTGCAAATAGATTTGCACTGGTTTTTTTTCAACCGTTCCCTTAAGATCTTCACTTGTCTTATAATCCCCAGCTATTGAAATAAGCTCAGCTTGCAAATCAAAACAGAATATCCTTGCATTTGTGTTACCTTGCACCCCTGCAAGCGCTCTACCTCTTAATGTATTGTAAACATGGATATTACCTTCAGCCATGATTTCAGCACCCGCACTGACCTGAGCCAATATAATCAAATCGCCCGATACATAAATGCGTTGACCCGAACGAACAGGCTGAGTTATCAGCGTCGCCGCATTATTCACAACCACTTCCTTAACAACCGTTTGAGAAGTTGGCACAGATGTTTTGGATATTTCAGCAGCGATACTTTGAGTGTTATCTACTGGAATAAATATCGAGTTTGCTTGCGCATTCTGAAACTCATTCCCGCCTCGTATGCCTATAGGGAATAAGCCCATCTTACGAATAAGCTCCACTAATTTCACCACATCTATTTCATTATTATGATTTAATTCATGCAAATCAAAGACAATGGGTGAATTTCTGAAGAAATCCGGCGCTTGAGATATTTTTTGTAGCAATCGTTGCTCAATTACAACCAAATCATTGGTGTACAAAACCAGGACTGGCACAAAAAAAGTACTACTCTTAATTTCCAGCACTGACTGGATTTCATACATTTTTTTTGTATCTATTGACATCTGTTGTTAAATCAGAGAGTTAATTTAATAGTAGAAGATATCATGGATATCAATTTATTTATTGACAACAATTATGCATTATACCTTTCAAATGTAAGGAACAAATATTTTTGCTCAGCATTTGAATAAATTCGCTTCCATAACTTACTGCTATCTTATGGCAACTAGGAAATTAATCTAATCAAAGCAGTTAATTTAGGGTAAAAATCCGCTCTCCCCTTGACAGGCTGTTTAAAAATTATTTTACCTTGTTGTTTGCAGTATTAAAAAACAGGCTCAAAATAATCATTTATTATGAATAAACCACGCTTTTTTGGCCTGCTTTTGCCTATTATTCTAATTCTCAGTCGAAATCTTTTAAATTGCTCAGAAACCCTACTGATTAAGGCACTTTGAGAGATTTATCACCTCACCAATCAGGTGAGATTTTAATAAAATGATCAAAATCTTCTCAAAGCATTGTCACACCTTGCTTTCAGCTTGTTTACTGTCACTTAGGAGCAGTTAATATTTCTGACCGGGAACTGTTGATAGAATTAAATTACAGCTATTTTCATCCTAATTACCAATAGAGGAATTTAGGATTATCGATCGTCTTAAATACGTTATTTCAACAGCCTGATAAACTAGAATTATCTATTTAATCAATTGTCCAAAAGTTAATACCGTATTTTCAGGTTTGGATGCAGGCTCCATCAGCTTAAAAGACAAGCATACTTGATAAAGGAAAAAATATGAAATTACGTTTATCAATAGTCAGTTTATTTTTTCTGCTGAATGGATGTACTAGCCTGCCACCTGCCGCCATAAGAAATATTCCCTTTGTTGATTTGTCCTACCAGACAGTCAATCAGGATATCAATGCGTATAAGGATGTGCCCATTCGTTGGGGTGGGGTGATCATTGACGTAGAAAACGAAAAAGATTTCAGCTTAGTGCAAATTTTATTTTATCCTCTCGATAAGAAAGGTTATCCCTATACCAATAAAAAAAATGAAGGTCGTTTTGTCATTGAAAGCAGTGAGTTTCTCGACCCGGCTGTTTATAAAAAAGATACTGAAATAACAGTCACCGGAACAATCAAAGGTGATATTGAGCGAACTATTGGTAATAAAACCATACAAGTGCCACTTATTTCAGCAACGGCAATCTACTTATGGCCCAAAGAGTATCGATACAATTATTATGGTCCAGGTAGATATGGATATTACCCACCTTATCCTTTTGGCTTTTACGGCGACCCCTATTACTACAGAGGATTCTACTGGCCTTATCCTTACCGGTGGTAAAGAATTCTAAGTATATTTTCCAGTTAATTTTTTAATTTGCTTTTATTGATATTTCTTCTTTTACACATAGCAGCGCTTTATTTCGCTTCCGAAAACAAACCATTCGGCTGATAAAACTCGAGCACATTAAACATATCAGCATTCCTCCAGCAAACGATAAAAATCAAGCAGCCTATAGCTGCTCTTAAATGAAATACGCTGCTTAAAAAACCAAATTACTGCATTAATCTTTTCATAGTATCTAATAATATTTCATTATCTGGATGTGCCTCAAGTGCAGAACGCCAGACCTTCTCAGCATCCTCTTTTGCCCCCTTAACCCAGAGCACTTCGCCCAAGTGAGCGGCAATTTCTGGATCAGGACGAGTAGTAAATGCAAGATTCAAATAATTAAGACCTTCTCTAAAATTTCCCATCCGGTAGTACACCCATCCTAGACTATCCATAATGTAAGGATCTTCAGGAGATAACTCAACTGCCTTTTTGATTAAAGCTAATGCCTCTGGTAAGCGCAATCCTCGCTCTGCAAGACTGTAGCCTAATGCGTTATAGGCATGAGCATTATCTGGCTTCAACTCGATCAGTCTACGCAAATCTTTTTCTACGATATCAAATTTGCCTATTTTGTCTGCCGCCAAAGCCCGATCGTAAAGAAGTTCAGGCTGATCCGGAGTCTTTTCCAGATTTTTGTCTAGTAACTTAAAAACTTCATAATGCGCATTAACCTCTCGTAATAATTGTGCCTCTGCCAAAATTAATTGGGCGCGCTGCTGCTCATTCTCCGGTGTTAATTGATGCAAATGCTGGCGAGCGCGATTAATTCCTTCTTCCTTAAGTAGCAAAACTGCAATACGGATTTGAGCAGGTAAATACCGTTCCCCTCCACTTACTTGTTGATATGCTTTAAGAGCAGCGTCAGGCCGTTGAGTAACCTCATAAATGCGCGCTAAATTAAAATGGAGATTATTCGCATCTTCATAACCCAGCTCCAAAGCTTTCTTAAAATTTGCTTCAGCACTATCGAAATCATTTAATTCAAGAGATAATAAACCCACTGCAAGTGCGATGTCAGCATTAAACGGATTCTCCGTCATTAATTTCTGGAACTGATCGCGTGCTGAAAGAAAATTTTTATCTGCCATCAGCATGCGAACATAAGCAATTCGCATATCATTGGCTTTAGGATATTTCGCGAGATAATTTTCATAAAAAGTCATCGCTTCAGCATTAGCCATTTTCTGCAAAATCCGACCTTGATGAATCGCGGCAATTTCCCAATCAGGACGTAATGCCAACGCTTTTTTCATTTCATCAAGTGCAAGATCAAGCTGATTAGCATTCCAGGCAGCTTGGGAAATTGCGAAATGTGCTTCCGGCAAATCAGAGTAAGGAATCGCAAGCTGTTGCAATAACTTCAATGCTGCTTTCTTGTCATCGTGACGTGACAGTAGCCTGCTCAAGTGCATAAAAGCTTTATCAACGGTTTCTTTATCAGATGATAACAGTTTCAAAAGATGAGGACGTGCCTTATCAAGCTTGCCAGTACTCACAAACAAGGCTGCAGCAGCCTGACGTGCATTGGTTGAATCTGGCTCCAGTTCAATCCATAAGGCAACAGCTTTCTCTGCTTCATCAAGTTGACGGGCACGAAGCGCTACCTCTGTAGCACGCTCGGCAATACGTGGATCCCGTGTCTCTTTGGCAAGCTTAGAATATCGTTCAACAGCCACCTCAAGATTATCGCGTTGCAATGCTGTCTCAGCAAGCAAAAAATCAAATAATAACTCGCTCGTCAATTCTTGATGAGGCAGCCCCTGTTGGTTTTGACTAGCCAGTTCCTCTGCTTGCGAATTTTCGACTTTTGGTATTTGGGTACATCCAGCTAGACCGAGTAAAAACAATATCCAATGCATTCTAAAATTCATCTGAATTAAGCCAATAAAATCATTAAGACTAAAAAAAATTAAACCAGTTCTTATACTACGGCATATTTAAGCGTTATCACAGTATAGCTAACGATCACAATGTGTAGACGTATCTTCGATACGCCGTACAATACATAAACTTATGCATTTAAAATTTGCCGTCATCTAATTCTATTTCTAAATCAAAACTGGCTTTGCCGGCTTTACCTTACCATATTATCTATATTATCTGCGGTTTGCCTTCGTGTCATTTTTGATTTGGAAATGGGATAACAGTAAGAAAAGCAAGCAGAGGTAACGCCGAAAACAAACTATACCGGCTAATAAGCAAGTTCTTGAGCCCTATCTATGGAGTAGCTCATTTATGTAAAAACATTCAGTGTTTTCCTTAAAAAGGATCTCTCAAGATTGATTACGCGATTATTGAGGATTTTGTGTAAATGGATTAGTGCTATCTGCTGGCTGGCTTGGGGAAAGAGGATTAGAACCTGATGTAGCCTTATCACTAGCAAAAGGATTGGTAGAGGGAGCACTTTGCACACCGGATTTAGGTGTTTTTGATCGCTGTGAATCTGTTCCACCCGTCCCCCCGCCAGCATGAACAAATTTCCAATCCTGATAACTTTTTGCTTCTGAAAATGTGGAATAATGTTCTGGAAAATTTGTGCGCTTGAGCGGGATTTTGTCCGATTTACTATATATACCTGTAATGCCCGACCCTGCTTGCTCAATTAACCCCCAATCATGACTATTGGTCATTGGGTCAAGGAAAATTTTTCTGAGATGACGTTTGGCTATTAATGAACTCCTATCCTCGAGCAATTGCTCTAGTGACTCTGGATACCGTTTCGCTTTTCCACTGGAATTGAGGTAATACGATTCAATTGCACGCCTGAATTGATCCCCCACATGAAGTAGCTCCATTTCTTTTTCTCGCTGGGATTCAATTTGCCACATTGGACCAACACCTGCCAGTCCTACCCCTGCCAGCGCAACCGCAAATAACGTCCAGAGATAGATATAACCTTGTTCTCCACAAGGATAGCTAGCGTGGTTCTTTCTCACCATTTATCGTAAAATGTTCCATCTAATGCCTGCTTATCAGAGCTACTGTGTAGATCATACACGCCTTCAACCTCCTCACCAGGCGGAGGCACTTCAATCCATGTTAAAGCACTGTCGGTAATTGGATCAATCGGAATAGCACGAATATAACGCTCTTCCACCAATTGCTCCAAATTAAGCGGATAAACTCCCCTATCAGCATAGAATTTATCAATCGCATCACGCACGATACTCAGATTTTGACGCAATACAGCCTCTTTAGCCCGATCGACTGAATTGAAATATCTCGGTGCAACAATACTGAGTAAAGTAGCAATCACTGCCATGACAACCAATAACTCAATGAGTGTAAAACCGGCGCGCCGGTAAAAATCAAGTATTCTCATTTACCACTGATTATAAGGAATCCCGTTCAGCCCCTTTTGACTGGAGCGAGAATAGATATCAAACACATCGTCACCTTCTTCCGGATTATCGGGTGGGCTCTCGTAGCTACGCTTTCCCCACGTGTCAACGTCAGGTACATCCATATCTTCGTCGGCAAACATAGGATCACGCGGCAAACGTCGCAAAAAATAAATCATATTTTTTTTAGGATCCTTTATATTGGGCACACCTTTCGCCAGATCTTCCAATTTGCGGGGATAACCCACCTCATCTGCTTTCTTTTCCACTCGTCCCTCATCCGCAGCCTGTTTATAAGCATCGATTGCAGTACGAATTTGACGCAAGGCAAGACGTAATTCTTGTTCCTTCTCACGCTTAACGGCAATCTCACGTAACGGCATCACTGCAGTAGCCAAAGTAGCGATGATAGCCACCACCACCATCAATTCGACCAGAGTGAATCCACGAGAGGTTGTTATCAATCCTGAGCTTCGTTTTCGCATATTACTACTGGATCTCGACACTTACGGGAGGTGGCAAGCTCACCTCAACCGGGTTTCCTTTGTCGTCTTGTGCTGTCAAACTTTGAACAGCAATTTCAGCGGTCCCCGGATTGGGACTGATCGCTTTGAAACGTAAGACAGTTGTCATTCCACTTGGTTCTTCCCTACCCAGCTTGATAGTCCGAACTCCAGATTTCTCACCGCCATCCAGCGCTTCCAGCAGATCCTTATCGTATGTCAGATTAAGTTCACTCGCCAGATTGGTTTTCTGGGTAACCAGTCTCACCGTTGCGGTAAATTCTCGATCCATGGGCACAGTGGTCGGCGCTAACAAGGTAAGTGATGGAGAAGCCCCACCAGCTTGTTGCGCAGCCGCTGCAGCAAATGGATTAGGAGCAGATTCAGCCATTGACGTTGACGGTGTCGGCTGTGCTCCTCCAAAAACAGAGCGAGCACCTAACGCCGGCCCGGAAGGAGCCAGGGCTAGGGATTGTGGCAATGTCTTACGAATAGACGTCTGCAATCTTCCAGCCGCATTGGCCGTACCAGAATAAAACTCGCTCTCCAGTTTGGTCGGTTGCGTAACATTACGTACAATGCGCGGGGTGATTAACAATATAATCTCTGTCTTTTGACGATTCAGACTTTGATTCCCAAACAACCTGTTCAGGATCGGCGTATCGATCAATCCTGGTATACCCCCCAGGCTTCTTTTATCATCGTCGTTAATCAAGCCCGCCAATACATGCGTTTCACCATCATTTGAGGACAGTAAAGTCTCTGCTGTCCGTGTTCCTACGACAGGGAACCGACTCCCCGCCGTTGTGCCTGCTTCGAAACCTGTTATCGAACTTACTTCAAGCATCACCTTGATGGCCACCTCATTATTCGGAGAAATGACAGGTTCAACTTCCAGTTTCAATCCCACATCAATGAAAGTCACTGATTGTGATACGGTAGCTGCAGTCCCCGTGACATTGGAAGTAATGATAGGTTGTCTGCTGCCAATCAGAATTTTAGCTTTCTCGCGATTCTTGACACGAATACGCGGATTGGCCAGCAGGTCATTAAAGGTAAGATCTTTTCTTAAATCAATCACGACCTGGTTGCTGACCGAAAAATTCTTTAAACCAAAGGTCATCTGATCCAGTGTAGTTGTAGCAGCTGCCGCAATGGGATTACCGCTTGCGTCAGTGCCACCGGGATTGGGAGTGTAAGTAATACTTCCTGGAAAATTAGGTCCAAGCTTGGCTACATTGTTTCGGTTAACTTCCAATACTTCCACATCAAGCATGACCTCTGGATCGGGAAAATCATTGATGGCAACCAGTCGTTCTACCAAACGGATTGCCTCCAATGTATCGCGCATCACAAAAAGATTGAGCTTCTCATTAACGTAAATATCCTTAGCTTTGACCAATCCGCGGATCATCGATACCATCTGTTTGACGTCGGTATTGACCACATGGAAACTGCGCACCACAAGCTCTTGATATTCTTTTTGTTTGGCCGGAGTATCCGGATAGATCAACAACGAATTGTCGTTCAATATCTTATAAGCAAGTTGATTAGTGACTAGCAACAATTTTAAAACATCTTCGATTCTGTTATCGCGTACAAAAATAGATGTTTTCGACTCCTGCTGAACACTTTTATCAAAAATAAAATTGATCCCTGCGGTGCGTGATATCAGCTCAAAAATCGTTTTCAAACTCGCATCGCGAAATTCCATTGTGATAGGTTTATCAAAAGTGGTCATTAATGCCAGCCCAGGTTCTTCAGCCCGACTAAGGCGTTGATTAATCTCTCTAATTAATAAGCGCGCATCTCCATTCATCGGGTTTTCCTGTAACACCGCGCGCACGGCCGCCTCAGCACCTTCCACATCATTTCGAGCGAGCGCCTCTCTGGCTTGTTCAATAAAGAATTGTTGATGCCGATCCAGATACAGTGCTTCTAACCCTGCTTTGGCGCGCTCGCTATTAGGGGTGATTTCCTGCACATGGCGGTATTGCTGTTCAGCACTATCAAAATTCCCCGCTGCTCGTAAATTTTCCGCCTCGTTGAGTATTTGATTGGCGATCGCCTCACGCTGTCGTGTCAGTACTGTACGGATTTCTCTGTTATCAGGCTCTTCATAAGCTGCCTGCTCAAGTTTCTTCAAGCCTGCATCAAGTTGACCTTGCGCAATCAATTGCTGGCCTTCTAAAAATGCCCGATTTCTGGTAGCTAATTGTGCACAGCTCATTAATAGTGTCAGCAGCAAAATAATGAAGAAAAATCTGACTGATTTCATTAAAACTTTCCAGGATTATTATTATTGATAAGAAGCTTTTGTTTGATGCCCAATGGTAAATAGGTAAATTCGATTACGTCATCATTAATCCTATCGACCCGATAATTTTTCTCGATACGTCCCCCTACTTTTGCAATATAGAATTCATCCCCCATGGAAAGAAATACGCTTGTCCGCTTTCCTTCCATAATTTTGCCGATATATTTAAATTGCAGAGGAGGCGCTGTAGGAGGAGGCGCACGAACAGGCGCAGATTTGGCAGCTTGGTCCAAACCACCGGCACCACCGGCGCCACCAAATGGAGACTGAGAAAGATCAGCACGAGGTGGCTTCGGTTCCCAGGAAGCAGAAGCAAAGATATCATCCGCTTCAGCACTAAATTTTCGCTGCCCTAATTGATCAACTTGTAGATGACCCATGTCACTTTTTCTGCCAGCTACACTTACACTTTTTGATGCGGGTTTAGTGGGTAGAATGGGTTGGACGGTCTCTTCTATGTCAGCATCATTCTCCTCGAGCCATATCACTGCAAAGAGTGTTGCCACGAGCGCAGCGCCCAGAATCAACCTGCGAATATTGGCCGCCTGTTTTTCCATTTCAACCGTGCAGATATAGATTCACGCTAAGTCGGGCATCCAGTTTGCCCGATTTAATATTTTCACGTTTGAGCGCGATATCAACCAAAGCTATTGCGGGGATGGTTTCCAGCATATCGGCAATAAAAGCACGAATTTGAGGATAGCTGCCATGAACGGGCAGAATCATTTCATAGCGAGCCAATTTTGAATCCTGCTCTTGCATCAACCGATAATCACTGCGACTTAGCTCAACTTTGTGTTTGTTAGCAATCCTGTCTAATTCCTTGATCCAGTAAGGTGATGAGTCGATACTCGGAAAAAAATTATAAAAAACCTGTAAGGCCTGATTATCATCTAACTTTGTGGTTACGGCAGCTTCAGCTTGCGTTCGTTGCTGCATTGAGGCGGCTTGTTCCTTAAGTTTAAGGACGTTCTCTTTTTGTGGCAAAACAGCTGCCCAGAAAAAGACGACCGAAAGGGTAAACAATCCCAAGCCTATTTTTCCGATTAGATTAAGTCGCGTTATTTGCCAGCGTATTTGAATCAGCTGTCTTTCTACGGTCAATCGATCCATGTTGTCGTCACAGAAAAAGCAATTGGTCGATGGAGATTCTCTTGCTTCACTTTATAGTTGATCACATATGCATTTTCAAACACTTCTTCTCGCTCAATCGCTTCGACAAAATCAGTCAATGCTGCTAAATTTCTCGCTTCACCCGCAACCCGTATCGCTCGATTAGCTATATTCGGTTGCACAGATAATAATGCAATTTCCTCGCTTACCGTATATTCCAAGGAATCAAATAACGCTTCCCAGGGCAAATTGATTTGTCGCAACACTTCCTTTGCCTGTTTAAGCTCCTTTTGTGTTTCTTGAGTAATTCGTGCAACCGGCGTTCTCGGTGTCTTTTTATGCTGTTGTTGTTGCTCAAGACGATCGATACGTGCTTCCCAATGCGCAGCTTCTTCCATGACTGATTTCAGCTGATAAAAGCAGGCAATAAAAATCATGAAACCTAATCCCAGCAAAATATAATCGATATAACGCGCTTGTTGCGCTATATAAGGAAATTTCAGTTTCAGGTCACGCATGTCCTGCCTCACTATCAGCCACACTAAAAGAAGGGAAGTGAAGTGGTACCGGTATTTTCTCAGTAGGTAAGTAGGCAAATTGCCATCCTTTATCGCTGGGCAAATTCAAATCCGGATTTTCCGGGGCAAGCAGATACACCTGTTCAATAGGTTCCCGATAACCGGAATTAATAGCCTCTTGCTCAAGTGCAGCAAGTAACTCGGTTTCAATCGAATGCACGACACGCTGATTTCGTATTCCCTTCCACTCGCTGTTGGAAAATAAAATCATACACAGCCGCTCTGGCTCGATGACTACAAACCAGAAGCGCTTATCATTAAACGATTTACACCATTGATCGAAAGCAGCTGTCAGATAAGGTTCGATTCGTCTTAATTTCATGCGATGACGAGAAACCAGTGCTTCAAACTCACTGTATAGATCACGGGTGATCGCAGCACACAATGTACCTTGATAGGGATGCTCATCACTTATACTTACGACCCAATCCTCGACTCGTTCTCCGTAGACTTCTCGCATGCGAAAATTGGCATAAGCAAATAACTCGGCCGGGCCAGTAATTTCTTGCTGAGGTGAAACCACCACATAACGTATAAAATGATTGGAAAGCGTGATGATCAGCTCAGCACCCTTCAAACTTGATGCTGTATTTTCTTTTTCAATCATTTGCTCAAGCTGTTGTAAGGATCTCTTCCACATGGCGGTATCTTGTGGATATCCATGTACTTGTGAAATTCTGGGCGATTGTCTGGATTTCGTGCCCCGGAACGTTCTCACCATATCCACACGACCAGGCGCAAAAAAAACCTGAATCCGATCACGCCACAATAGTGACACGATTAGCCTCCTGCAGACTGGTCTGTCCTGTTTTAACCATCTCAAGTGCAGCTTCACGTAAAAAACGGGTACCATTCTGTTTAGCTGCTTCTTTGATACGGCGAATCGTAGCCTGCGCAATAATCAATTCACGAATTTCATCATTTAACAGCAGTATCTCAGCAATCGCACTCCGTCCCCGATAACCACTGCCACGACATTGGCCACATCCTTTGCTGAACCGGAAGTGATAATGTTCCGCTTCTTCTAGAGGAATGCCGGATTCCGCAATCAGCTGATCCGCAGGATGCTCATCAATGATGCATTGAGGACATAACAAACGCACCAATCTTTGCGCCACAATGCCGTTCAGGGCTGAAACGAAGCTATAGGGATCTACTCCCATATGAGAAAATCTTCCGATCACATCAAATACATTATTAGCGTGCACCGTGGTAAAAACAAGGTGACCGGTTAGTGCAGCTTGTATCGCAATCTGGGCTGTTTCGGCATCACGGATTTCACCCACCATAATTTTGTCTGGGTCATGCCGTAAAATAGAGCGCAATCCTCGCGCGAAAGTAAGACCCTTTTTTTCATTGACCGGAATCTGGAGAACACCAGGTAGCTGATATTCGATCGGATCTTCAATCGTAATAATTTTGTCATCACCACGATTAACTTCCGAAATGGCGGCATAAAGGGAAGTTGTCTTGCCACTTCCGGTAGGTCCGGTTACCAGCAGCATGCCATAAGGCTCCGAGCTCAATCGGCGGATACTCGTAATAGCTGTCTGATTGAATCCCAGCTGGTTCAATGTCAAACCTTCCACATGATCGGTAAGCGCCTCTCGATCCAGGATCCGTAACACCGCGTCTTCACCAAAAATACTCGGCATGATCGATACACGAAAATCAATCTCTCGTCCTTGAATGGAAACTTTAAAGCGACCATCCTGAGGAATTCGGCGCTCTGCAATATCGAGATCAGACATCACCTTGATACGCGAAATCACCTGCTCGGCCAAATCATGGCCTTGCATCACACCAATGGTGGTCAATACCCCGTCAATTCGGTATTTTATCGCTAATGACCCCTGCATCGTTTCCAGATGAATATCGCTTGCCATCGATTTATGGGCATCATATAAGGTGGAGTGAACCAGCCTCACGACCTTACTTGTACCTTCATGGATGGTCTTTAACGACAAATTTTCGATACCCGCCTGCGCCATTCCCTGCTGTTCCGCTGGCAACACATTATCCATCGCCCGCATATTCTTTTCTTGCTGGGAGAAAAATGCTGATAGATCAGCCGGATGCACTAAATACCACGTCACACCGACTGCAATATATTCATCTGCCCAAGCATGTAAATTAGGTAAAAATGGATCGGCTACCGCAAGCAAGTACTCTTGATCTTTATGGAATAAAGCACATTCCTGTTTGACTGCTTCTGCAAATGGTAAAATCTCAAAAGCAGGATGCAATTTATGCAAATCTTCCATCTGGATCACCGGCATCTGCAGGAGTTGGCCCAACTCGATCATTAGCTCACTGGATGAGTAGCCATATACTTCCTCTAATATTTTGATGACAGAGCTTTTTTGGGCTAAAGCCTGTTGGCGCGCCTGGCCAAGCTGATGTATATCGATAGATGGCTTTGTAACAGCCTGAGAATTCGCTTCAATCAATTGATACTTCCTGCCAACTCAAAAATAGGCATATACATTAAAATAATGATACCACCAATCACCGTGCCGATAACTGCCATCAATAGCGGCTCGATTAACTTAGTTGTCCACTCGACCCAGCGAGCGATTTCTTCATCATGAAAACCACCGATCCGCTCCATCATATCCCCCATGAGCCCGGTTCGCTCACCTACTCGTAACATCCGGCTTCCTACGGGCGTCGTCAGCTCTGCTATTTGCATTGCGCTCGAGATAGTTTTACCTTCACGGATATGGTTAGCTGCTGCGATGACCCTTGGCCGGAAATGCGGCTGTAAAAGATTGCTCACCATTTCCAATGCTTTTGTGATCGGAATGCCACCTCGCAATAACATTCCCAGCGTTTTATAAAACCGGGCGAGCTGATAAATCCGCATCCGCTCACCGATCGCCGGAATTTTCCATAACAACTGCATTAAACGCGCTCGAAATGCAGGTCGGGTGAAACTGTAGGTAACTAGCGCCAGCATAGCGGTAAAGATGCCCGCTATCATCCAGCCACTTTCATGCACCAAGCGCCCCCATTTGATCAGCATAACGGACAACCAGGGTAAATCTGCACCGATATCCTCATAGATGGCACTGAATTTAGGCACAACAAAAAGCAGCAGAAAAACGGCTACCAACAGTCCAACGACTAACAGCAAAACAGGATATATAGATGCACCCACCAGCTTTTTACGCGCCATGTCCATTTGTGTCTGATAGGTGATATACCGCGTCAAGGCTTCAGGTAAATCACCTGTTCGTTCACTCGCCCTAACCGTGGCAATATACAGAGCAGGAAATATCTGCGAATAAGTCTCCAATGCTTGCGAAAAGGTCATCCCTTCATACAAGCGCGCAAGAATTTCCTGGATAATTTTGCGTACGCCACTATCCTCTTCTTTCTCAATAAGCGTCTCGATACTTTCTACCAGACTAAGGCCTGCTGTTAACAGAGAGAGAAGCTCCTGACTGAAATGGGTGAGCGGAAAACGTGTTCTGGATTTAGGAAACCAACCCGCAAAGTTCCGATGCACACTCAGCACCATCCCGCCTTGAGCAGCTATCTGCTGTCGAGCCTCCTGTTCGTTAGCTACATCCAGTTCGAGAGATACTGTGCCTTGTTTGGCAAGAATCGCTTTTACAGTATAACGCATTGATTCTTTCTACCAGTTGGCAATATCGGCAGCATCCCCTGTCCCGCCTGGCTGCCCATCTTTTCCTAAAGAAAAAAGATCAAACTCTGCATGCTCACCCGGATACATGTATTGGTAGGGTTTTCCCCAAGGATCAGGTGGAGGTGCTTTACCAAGATAAGGACCTTGCCATTTTATCTCATTACCAGGTCGTGTCACGAGTGCACTTAATCCTTGCTCAGTAGTGGGATAACTGCCCACATCCAGACGATATTGATGCAAGGCTTTTTCAAGCGAATCAATTTGTGCTTGCGCCATTTTGACTTCTGACTTCCCTACCTGCGAGAAATATTTGGGACCAACATAGGCAGCCAGCAAACCTATGATGACCATCACAACCAGTAACTCAAGCAATGTAAACCCACGAATACCACTTTTACGCGAATTTTTATAGTAATACTCCATTTTAACCTCTCAACTAAAGTTACTATTTTGATTTGTTAGATAAACAGTGCAATCAAAGACAATGATATGCCATTTAGCATCAATACTGCACGAAAGACATAGTGTATTCTAGAAATATTAAACCAGATTTTTCATTAGGAAAGTTTAGAGTAAGTAAGAAATAAGCGTGAATTTGATTAACAAATTTAATCCTTTTAACCCATCAGCATTTCCCGACTTTATATTTTCAGAAGATATAAAGACCATTATTCATTATGTCAATTTTAGTCAATCACATCATAATGAAAAATGAGTAGAGACATAAAAGAAATTTTGTATGGTCCTGTAATTTGTCTTGGTTCGTACCGGCACCTTAATAGAATGATATAGTTAACTGATCTGTAAGCATAAGATGCACAACTACTATTTCGGTTTTCTTAAGGTAATCTGAGTGAGTAATTATCCGTTCCATTATAAAAATGATACCACACTGAACTCAAACTGGAGGCTAAGGTCTACTTTTATTAGAGGCAATCATTGCTCGCCAAAAAATATATCCAACACATCAAAAAATATATCCAACACATAGTTCGGCTCTACTAACTTCCATTTTAAGAAGGGAAAAGAATATGAACAATAAATATTTAGCTCATCTGTTGTGTTTTGTTTTACTGATCTTTTCCGTAACTCTACCCTCGTACGCTGACAAAAAAAATATGGATGAAAGCAATGTAGCCAGCAATATGGAAGAGCTGCGCGATGAGATCACTGCAAATAAGAAATTAGTCGTTACCAATAATATGAGCCTGACCGATGGAGAAGCCAAAGTATTCTGGCCTGTCTATGATGCCTACCAGAAAGATTTACATGAGATCAATCTGCGATTGGCAAGATTGATAGATGACTATGCCGTAGCCTTTAATAAAGGTGCGATCCCAAATGAAAAGGCGACTCAACTGATTGATGAAGCCATTGCCATCGAAATGGAGGAAGCTAACCTAAAGCGGAGATATGTGCCCAAACTTAGCGCCGTCCTTCCTGGTGCAAAGGTTGCACGTTACCTCCAGATCGAGAACAAAATTCGCGCCATCGTACGATATGAACTTGCAGAATCCATTCCATTAGTTTTAGCAGAATAAAAAAAGTGCTGGAATATCCAAGTTTCAAGTCATCTTTTTGAATCAATTTCAAGTTAATACTAGGAGGCAAGGAATATGCTCCAGAAATTTATAGCATTAACAGCAATGGGTGCACTACTTGCCAGTACACCGGTGAGTGCACAATTAACCATTTATCCCGCAAAGGGACAATCCGTAGAACAACAGCAGATAGATGAAGGTGAGTGCTATGCTTGGGCCAAGGGCCAATCAGGCTATGACCCTCTGCAAGCCAGCCAGTATGCAGCATCCGGGCAGCAGAGGCTTGGTGGCGAACGAATAGGAGGGGCTGCTCGTGGAGCAGCGGGTGGCGCTGCAATTGGTGCCATTGCGGGTGATGCTGGCAAAGGAGCTGCAATAGGCGCAGTCAGTGGAACGATGTTAGGAGGGGTAAGGCAACGCCAGAAGCGTGCGAGTAATGATCAGGCTGCGGCACAGCAACAACAGCACTTTCAGCGTGCCTATGCTGCCTGCTTTGAAGGCCGGGGTTACACGTTAAAATAAAAAATGTATTAACTAGTGACGTATCTTCATAGCTATTAAAACATGCCGACAGGCTTCACCTAATGAGGAACGCCCGAGCCCCAGTTATCAGCATTGTGAGTTGGATATTGCTCGGTTTACTGACAATAGCAACGGGTAGCTGGGGTGTGCTTGCTCTTGCATTTTCAGGTCCGTACAGCGATATGGTACGCAGTATCCTGGCCATAGCCTTTGGGATTATATTGCTATCAACTTTAATCGCATTAGGCTTTCGGCGCTGGCGATGGCAAGTGCTTATTGGCTATTATGCGTTATTCTTAATATTATTAGTGTGGTGGAGCAATATTTCACCCTCCAATGAGCGCAACTGGCAAACGGATGTCGCAGTGCTGCCATACGCAACGATTGAAGGCAATCTCATTACAGTACACAACATTCGCAACTTAAATTACCGCAGCGAAACTGATTACACCCCCAGCTACTATGACAAACGCTTCGACTTAAACAACCTGGAGGCAGTGGATATAGTAGCCTCTTATTGGATGGGGCCTGCCATAGCACATATATTCTTGAGCTTCGCCTTTCTCGATGATAACTATCTCGCCATATCCATCGAAACACGCAAGGAAAAAGGTGAAGATTACTCTTCTATTAAAGGCTTCTTCCGACAATATGAACTTATCTACGTGGTCGCTGATGAGCGCGACATTATACGGTTACGCACCAACTATCGTGAAAATCCACCAGAAAATACTTATATTTATCGAGTAAATGGACCCATCGAAAATGGCCGCCGCTTATTCCTTGAATATATGCGCAGAATCAATGAACTAAAGACCAGACCCGAGTTTTACAACACGCTCACGACCAACTGTACGACCAGTATCTGGCTGAATAGCCGCGTCAATCCACCACAGCTACCTTTCAACTGGAAGATTCTGGCAAGCGGCTACCTGCCGGAATTGTTATATGAACACGGTAAATTAAAAACTGACGGCCTGACTTTTCCTGAATTACAACAACTATCCCATATCAATGCTCGGGCACTGGCCGCTGATGATGCTGTAGATTTTTCGCGTCTTATTCGAGCAAAGGATACCCATATCCCAACCACGCCCCCTCAAGTTCTAAATTAGATGAGTACTGACTACGTGCTAATTTGCAGCCAATCACACAACTTACCAAGACTTTATCCATCAAGCGCCTCTTTTCCTTAAGTGCCTTTCGTCTTAAACCAAAAAGGCACTTAAATTTAAACATTCGGCATAAATAGCCCAAAAGATGTATTTTAATTTATTGCCATAAGGATCGTTTTACGTGTTAACACGTATATTTTTAGTGCGCGAATTTTAATAAGCTATAGCAGCATCAGAATTGAATAAAAAGAAAAGAGTTTACTCTCCTGTCACTTCATGCTGAAAGAGCAAGCGGCACGTTTTTTCAGTTATTTACTGCTGAGATTGTCTTTTTTAGGTTCAAAAAACCAGGAGTATGTAGCTTACCATTATGCGGCATGAGCGAAGCTGAATGACCTTAATCAAATGTCCAGTTTTGTTCAATTACAACTAACCATAAAATCATGATGACAAGCGCTTATTATCTGAGTAGAAAAAATCGAGGGTTAATTTTCTTTCTCTCAATCACTTTTTTCTTATCGGGTTGTGTCAGTAGCATCAGCAAAGGTGTGACACAAGCTCTTCTGGAAAAAGCTGAAACTGAAGATACCCGCATCTGCATCGTTGAGGGCATGCCTTTTGAAGGGATTAAACCACACCTCATCAACTCACAGGGAGAGACCAAAGTCGCGATGGTGCATGGTGTAGGGGATCATATCCCAGGCTATTCCACCGAATTCTTGAATAAACTAGCCAAAGAATTAAATTTAAACAGTCGTGCGGGCGATTCCAAGAATATCACTTTGGTTTCACCTTTATATCCTGACAAAACTCTGGGTAATTTGCGCGCAACCCAACTGCTGAATGAAGCTACCGGTGAGAAGCTGACATTTTATGAACTCGCCTGGTCGAGGCTTTCTCTGGAAGAGAAAGCACTGCTGAGATTTGACACTTCAGGAGAAATTGATTTTCGCAGAGCCACAATCAATCGTAGGCTAAAGGAATTCACCAATGACACCACGCCCGATCCTATTATTTATTTAGGCAGCATCAGGGAACATATTCTGGCAGCATTCGCACAATCATTCTGTTGGATGGCAACACAATACTGGCAAGATCTTCCGAAGGAAGGAGAACATGTCTGCCGAGGCTTGGGCGATGCGCATATCGACAAAATAGAGCGCGATGACTATGTCGTGATTTCACATAGTCTCGGTAGCCGTATCACCATTGATGGTTTCCAGCGTATTGCCGATATGCTGGAACACCCGGAAAAGTATGCCAGTTTAGGATCAGACGAAAAGTTTAAATCAATGGTTGTTTCCGCAGCAACCTCCAAAGCAATAGCAGCACTCCGTGAAAAACATATCCCCGTTTTCATGCTATCCAATCAGCTTCCGCTCCTGCAATTAGGCAGAGACCCCCCCGAAGTAGTGGGTCAGAAAGCAACCTATTGTAAACCTGAAGGTGCGCATTACTCGCAGCGTATGCTCACCGATACATCCATTATTGCTTTCAGTGACCCCAATGATTTATTAAGTTATGGCATACCCAATCAGTTCAGCGAAAAATATCTGGATTCGCGATTATGCCCAAGCATTACCAACGTCACAATCAACGTAGCCAAAATTATTGATGCCTTTGATATCAAAGGCTTTGCTAATCCACTGGAAGCCCATGTGGGATATTTCATTGATGATCGGGTGGTCGCGCTGATTGCCAATGGCATCGGCAATCCGCATACCTCGCCGCTTATTAAAGAAAGATGTGAATTTACCAAAATAGGCGATAAGTGAATAAATTATTTAACTCATGAAGGAAAAAATCATGCATCTTACTATTTGTCAAAAATGCTTCATAGCAATTATTATGGCAGGGTGCCTAACAACACAGTCTCAGGCTGCCACAAAAGATAATTTTCTGGCAAGGAATGCGCAGGATATCATCGAGTTATGTACAGCCTCACCAGCAGATCCCCTTTACAAAGAAGCTATCCACTTCTGCCATGGCTACCTGGTCGGCGTTTATCAGTATCAGCAAGATTTCTACAGTAATCCCGGGCTCAGCCCTTTGGTTTGCCCGCCTGATCCTAAGCCGTCACGCAACCAAGCCATAGCAAATTATGTCGAATGGATGAAAGCTCATCCAGAATACCTGAAGGAGCGAGCCGTTGATACCGTAATGAAATATCTGATAGAGAAATTTCCATGTGTAGGATAACGGTTACTGCTAATTCCATTCGATAATTTTTAGGAGCGATAGCATGAAAAAAATTCTTTATTTAATCATTGCAGCAGTCATCTCAATGGGTATAGCTGGATGTGCAGGCATGACTCAGTCAGAACAGAGAATGATGACCGGAACGGCAGGAGGCGCAGCAACCGGCGCTGTAATTGGTGCAATAGCAGGTAATGCAGGGATGGGGGCTGCCATTGGCGCAGGCGCGGGCTTGTTAGGTGGGTATGTTTACGATAAACACAAACAGTCTGAGCAACGTGCCTACCAAAAAGGCTATCAGGAAGGACAGTAAAGGAGATAGTGTTTCTAGTATGTTCCTTCGCTGACCATGACGAGGCGGTCACCCCGGATAGCAAAGCGCTTTATGACCGTGAGCGTCGGGCAGCACATCGCGTCTTGCGGGCGATGCATCGTCATCACAATTGTGACGTGATCACGCTCAATTGCTAACGAATGTACCCTTACTCGATCGCCCAGAAGAACAGTATCAGTATTTGTCCAGCCTTGGGCATGTTCAGTACTTTCAGTTAACAGTGCAAGTTCGTAGAACGTACTCGTTCCACCCAAAGTCGTGATTGCCTCGACTACGCCCACCATTTTGCCGTTCAGCACCCCGAATGCCCGCTTATCGGTAAGTTTCACAACTACTTCAGACACAGAATCTGGAGCAGCTGATGCACGAAATTCGTCCTGAGTAAGGGTCACGGGTCCAATCTGATATACCTTCGATTTGAAGATAATCGATTTGAGATTTACAGCAGACACATCGACTTGTTTAGCTTTAAAGCGGTCAAGCACATTTTCATCCTTGATTTGATGGCACTCCACACCCTCTAGGCCAGTTGACAGATAAGATGCTTGACCTTGAAGTACGATGGATAATATCGCAACCCAGGTTAAAGTAGATTTTGGATTTTTTTTAGGGAGTAGCATGAAACCTCCTCAATCGTTATTTTATACTCCCGAATCCGTTGAATGCCGTCGGGTCATACGGCAGTCCAGACAAAAAAAGTACACAAAGAAATGCGCCCTACCCTGGCCTGCAGCAGCTCTTACCTACCGTTCCGCTGGCTTATCTCATTTGTTTTTCTCTTGGATCAAACTGTCAAGAAAATGGTTCAGACGACTATATTCCGATGACGTTTTTTTAGTCAGCAAGTCTACTAACATACCACCGAATGCGGCTCGAGCAGCGTCTTTGATAAACATGGGCTCCAGGCTCGCCGTTTCCCCTACCACGACAGATTCGGCTGCGGAGGACCATACAGGTTCACCGCTGATGGTGTCCCATAGTTGCAGGGAAAGTCTCATAACAGCAGAACGGGTCTGCAAAATCACGAATGGAGTGACTGGCGCATCCAAACGGTCCGTCATAGTTTGTGAAATGTATGCCAATCTGGGCTGAAGTACGTATCGCGCCTCTATACTTTTCCCGATTTTTTGAAGTAATTCCCGATTCAGGACATGACTTTGATCAACGCCCTGGCGCAAGCAGGTATACTCTTCTGCCAGGCCGTGACGGTTAATCAGGGCGATTGTTTGCTGTTCATCCATTATCTTCCAAGTTGGAGCGATTTTTTTAATGGATTCCGCAAGATATAGGCTCAATACGGCTTCATCGCCCCGAGAGGATGTCGACGCTAAGGGTGTGAACAGGGCCACCACTTCCCCTTCCAAGCCTGTTGAATTCGAGGAGGAAGAAAATAGCGTCGATGTGGTGCGTACTACCCATCTAGGCTGGACGCTTCCACACCCTGCCTGCCATAAAAAGGATGAGAAAGATCAGCCCTGCTACCCTAATCTTTGTCTGGAAACTAAAGATGTGAACCATATCATCAATGCCTCCACTGCAGATGGATGCTGATCGTTGTAGATCCATAATAAACTTTATTCATCCCTTATCTTCAACAGACCAAGTCTGAAAAAGATCAATTTTGCACTTATCCAGTTTGCCCAACAGTCCATTCAGATGGTGACATCGCTTCGCTCATAAAATCTAGCTAAATTCATTAGCTCGGTTGACCTTGACCTATTTTTTCTTTACGAGCAAAGTAAAAATAAGCGCCCACCACAAAGAAATTAGTGATCACCGCGATAATATTCCAAAGGATGACAGGTCTTGAAAAGATCAACAACCCGTACTAAACCCATAAAATTTGGAAAGTACCCATAATAGCGGCCATCCTGGGGTTCATGCCTTTGCTTGACCTTCGTTTAATCATCCCGATCAAATCTGGCAGAGCGGCAAAAGTTATTCCTAATTCTGCTAAAAAACCGACAACTTCTGATCTGTAAAAACCAGGGAATAACAGACTATCCACATCATGCATGGCAAATTCACCGCAGCCCGTAAGAATGATCACGCGGAAAAAGAAACAAAGCAAATGGCCTCTGTTGGGACAAGCCCTATCCATCCTGCTTTAGAGGGTGCTGAAGCTTGCCACAAACCCGATTTATGCTTTCCTATTCATTCCTCCGTCGTTATATCCGCTGTCTCCCGAATTCAGCTCGACCAATTACGCTCACAGCAGAAAAAGTGATAACCCCATGGTGCTAATTCTACGTACAAACCTGATACTTGAAGTTCATCACCCGACCGATCAAATACTCTTGTCTGCAACGGATCGCTCAACTGCCAGGGATATCCGACGAGATCCGTCCACGGTAATCTCACCCTCGCCTTAGAATGGTTTGCTGAGAGATTAACGACAATCAGGTGGCGATCAGTATTTTTTTGCCAACACCAGGCGACCACATTCAGATAGCTATCATCGTCCGGCCAGCCGATTCGTTCGCACAATTCCCATTCCCCCTCCTGGAAGTCTTTGCTGCGCAGAGTTTCAAGAAGGGTGTAGTAAAACCGCTGAAAATTCTGGTCCACGGTTTCATCGGGGCGGCGGCGCAGGAACACGGGCAGTTTTACACGGCGTCCCTCGAATTGTCCTTCATGAAACAGCCTGGCACCAGGCAATGTCGCAAACGTTACCGCAGCAACCCGTGCTCGCTGATCAGTAAACGTCATAGCAGCGCGCGGTTCGTCGTGGTTCTCAATAAAGCGAACGAGCTTTTCCTGATAGGGCAGATCGGCACAGAGATGCAGGTAAACGCTCTCGGCAGTATCATGCTCAAGGCGATCATAAAGACGCTTGTCATAACAATAATCGAAACCTTGCTGCTGCAGTGCCCATTCCATCTCCCAGTAAGCCTCGGCAATAAATAGGAACTGTGGATGCTTCTTTTCGACAGCTGGAGTCACTTGCAGCCAATAATCAACTTCTGGAACTCGACCTGCGCGATCACCCCATGTTTGGTGGAAAATGGTATTCATCAGCAACATGGCCATGTCGCAGCGCACACCATCGCATTGCTCCGCAATATCACACATTGTTGCGATGACAACATCACGCAGGCCAGCGTTGAACGCATTCAGTTGAAGCACATCTTCCCAGGCGGGAAAGTAAGGGTCACGCCCACAAGCGTACACACGGCCGTTGACGGACACGAATGAGTGAGGATCGCGTATCAGATCTTCCTGAGTTCCCTGAATGAAGTATTCAGGATGCTCAAATGCCCATAGGTGATCATGAGCAACATGGTTCGGCACAAAGTCTAGAATCAAACGTACCCCTCGCTCAGCGAGTTTGCTTCTGGCAATCGCTAATCCTTTCGCTCCTCCCAGGTGTTGATCCACCACATAGCGCCGCACGCAATAAGGTGAGCCCACATTATCCTCCGGCAAAAAATCAGGGAGGGCCAGGCGAAAATCTGCAAGCAGACCTTCGTTGCGCATCGATATGGCAATGCTAGCAGGGCTCCGTTCCCACACGCCCATCAACCAGACCGCATCGAATCCCAATGAAGCAATCTGATCCCACTCGCTATCAGGGACTGACGCTAGTGTATACTGTCGTGTCGCCTCACGGGTCAATTCACCTAGCCACACCCAGGTGTTGATTTCATAGATCAGCGGGTACTTCGGCCAGGCATTCATACCTCGTTTTTCTTGAATGCAGCCTGCCTGCCCGATTCCAGGAACCGTTCGGCATCAAGCAATCCGAACAATTGGATAGTCTTCGCCACCAGTCCGGTCCAGCCGGTCTGGTGGCTCGCGCCCAATCCTGCCCCATTGTCACCATGAAAATACTCATAGAACAGAATATAATCGCGCCAGTAGGGATCAGTCTGAAATTTCTCGCTACCCCCATACACCGGTCGCCTGCCTTGTTCATTCCTGAGGAAGATGCGTGCGAGCCGATCGGCAATCTCCTTGCTCACTTCAAACAAATTCATCATTCTGCCAGAGCCAGTGGGACATTCAATTTTGAAGTGATCACCGTAATAAAGATAAAAACTCAATAAAGCGCGGATAATAAGCACATTCACCGGCATCCATACCGGGCCGCGCCAGTTGGAGTTGCCGCCAAACATGCCAGTATTCGACTCAGCCGACAGGTAATCGACCCGGTACTCCTGACCATTCACGTGAAATACATACGGGTGCTGCTTGTGAAACTTGGAAATCGAGCGAATACTCAAGCAACCAGTATTGCCTATGCTATTATTCCAACTTCGGAGAAAACTTACAGTGCTGGCAGCCTGCCTTTGTCGGAACAGATACCGCCTTCTTCCAATAGGGCAGCAAGCGATAGGTAGCATAATCTTTTTTTGCGGCGAGCCATGTTCTCAAATCGCGATCGATTAGGCTGGCAAGAAGCTGAATGTCAGCTTGCAACGCCTCGCGCACAATAGCAGCCATCCTAGGAGACAGCGGCGCCGGCGATGCCTGAATCGTATTCCAAGTAGCCAATCGGCTGATCAGGCTGCGACGCTTTGAACCATCCTGATTGTAATGAGACAGGCGACGCTGCAGGGTATCGATTACTTTTCCATGACGCATCACTGGCAAATAAAGTAACTGCTGCAGCCAGCGATACCGATACATACGGCTTTGGTATTTCCGCTCAAAGCGGGTCTGTCCGTCGTAATCGACGTGAAGGAACTCCAGGGCACGCTGGTAGACGCGAAGCGGGTCGGCCACGAGATCATCGAAAACGATCACATGCGTTCGTTCGCGTCCTGCGATGGCGTAGAGTTGCTGTATTTGCGCACCAAATTTTGCGATCTCACTATATGCCAGCAATCGAGCATCAAGACATCGCTTCGGAATATTCTCCCCTCGCGCTCGCGCCGACTGGAGCGCCCACGCTCTCTCAAAATCCGGTTCATCCTCTTGCAGCAGATATCGCAATCGCTGATGATACGATGGTAGCATGGCAAGCGGATCGCGCACTAAAACAATAAACTGTGCATCAGGATTGTGTTGTTGAATCCGTTTGATAGCTTCAGGCTGATAAAGGTACGTTACGGTGCCCTCACCCACGGCGCGACAATCTGCAGTAAAATAAGGGAAATAGCAGCTTAAGTAATTTCGCTGCAATTCATTCTCAGATAAATCATGATCAAGTTGACTAAAGAAATAGGTTTCTTTTGGCCGAGAGAAGCATATCTGCGGATTTCGTGCAAGATATCGGCAGAAGGATGTCGTAGCGCAACGCGGTGCACCTACCACGAAGAAATCAGGAAAGCGTGAAAGTTGAGTCATTTGCCGGAAAGCTTGCATAATTGCGCCCCTTTTTACTGAAACATGATATGCGATTAGAGTATTCAAATATGCTGATTAATGAAATACGTATGAACACGTAGAAATAATCCGTGGATTCAAATTCGAAGTGCAACTTCTGAAGACTGATTGGCATAACTTACCGACACTCCGAAGAATATCTCATGCGGCGTTCTGAATCCAAGCACTTGGTCTTAGCAGATAGCTGCAGCGCATGCTTTTAAGGAAGTTCGAGATATATTATAAGGATCCGGCGTCTCAATGAATATTCCCACCGAAACGATATTGCCAGTTAATTCCAACCGCGTTGAAATCACTACCTGTACGAACTGAGACGCCCGTATTGAAAAACAGTTTGACCGAGTTATGTCGATTCACAGGCAGAGAAAGGGTCACACCTGCTCGTGAGTTTTCCAGCTTGCCCCCTCTTCTCACACCATCTACAATAGTCTGCCCACCAGTGTAAAAGGTGCCATCCACGGCAAACCAAATACCGTTTCCAAAACTGTAGATAAGGTGTCCCTGTAGAGAGTAAACAGGATCCTGTTCACGTACTCTGCTACTAAGAAAATCGTCATTTGCTGTATAAAACTGGACGCTTCCGGCAAGTTCCAATATAAAAGGCCCTAAATTCTTTGAAATGCCAATTTCCGGCCTGATGGACCAGCGGTTGTTGCCGATATTGAGAAGTTTGTCTTCATTGTACTGCCCGCTGGGCGCCGTCACTTCTACGCTGGCGCCAATAACCGTGTCTTGTCGATAATTTGCAAAATCTTTCATAGAAAGTGCCGGCGCGCCGAAGAAATTGACTGCAAAGCGGAATCTTGTGTCGGCAGGTCCAAATATTTCCCGATCGCGAAATTGGTCCGTAACTGTGGCACTGCCCGATGCCCAGGAGAGCGGCTGCACCACATCGAATTTTGCCGATTTACCGAAGAAATCCAATGAGCGAGCATAAGCAAAAAACGTAGAATGGATCTCAACCTTGGTATCCTCAATCGGCAGCGCTGGATCGGTACCTACCCCGCCTCCGATAAAGTTATAACCAGTCACCAGAAAATTCAGTCCTACAGGCGCGTTGGTATAAGTGCGCGGCTCGATGACCTGCCCGTTAGCACCTAAAGCAACCAGAGCAAGCATCGCTGCCGCAAAACGAGTTAACTTCAGACTTTCAAACTTATAAAGCCTCCTCATCCGAGTCTGTACCAATAGATTGAAAACAGCGCGACCAGATGGCTTCAAGACAATGGATTTAGCTAGTTTTTAAGTTAATTACCCCAAAGAACGGGGCATTACCTCGTCCTAATATAAATTTGATCTTCCAATATACTTAATCTATTTAATGAAAGTAGCAGCCTCTTCCACCAACTACTTAATAAGGCGCTGCTACAGGCACATACGAAACACCATTTCCCCCGTAAGCCTGAGTGTACCAGGTAGAACCACATTGGTGGTAGGTCACCCCTTGCACCACAGTTGTGTAGGGAGAACAGGGCAGGCTAGCATAACCCGATGATGGAGGCGCACTGTAGACGACGGTAGAGGATGGCGTCGCTGTTGATTGACCCGCTGCATACCCAACTACTCCGCCCACTACTGCAGCACCAATCGCCAACGCTGCAACTTCACCGTCATCCCAGTCGTCATCATCATGATAGTGCCCATGTTCATCATAATAGTGACCCGCATAACTCTCCCTGGTGTCCGCTCTGGCTTGAGTTCGTTCCGTCCGCTCCCCTGCTCGCTCAGTCCGTTCACCCGCCCGCGCAGTTTGTTGCTGCTGACGGATATCGGTACGTTCTGTATAGCCTTCCTGGCGCCCTTCCCGGGTTTCTGCCCGGCCCGTCGCTCTTGTCTGCGCAGCCTGCGATCGGCTGGCTGTTCTCGATGCAGAGGCTGCTGGAGCGCCAGATCTTGCTGCTGCACCTCGGGACGAGCTGTACGAGAAGCTGCCGCTTGCGGCAGCACCACTACGGGAAAAACCAGCACCAGCCGCCCTCGCACCACCACCACCCGCCCGTGCACCACCGGCAGACGCTCTTCCACCTCCCCCGCCTAAACGGGCGGCGGCCTCATGCACCGTGCCGATCAAAAAAATAAATGCGACCGTGATAATTGTGATGAACAAGTAAGGTTTGGTGTTCATTTCTGTTCTCCTGTTTCTGCTGGGCTCACTGACCCTTGAAGCACAGTTTTAGGCAATTGCGCGATAAAGGCAATCTTCCGTGCCTCCTTAGGCGGGGTAAATGTAAAGAGGGTATTTTTGACTTTAGGGTCCAAATTCCAATCTGAGAATTTTGCCCTGTAATCTGGTTGACCTTCTACATTCTTGTAAGTCAACACGATCTGAAGCGGCAACGGTTTAGCCCCTTCGGTAATCCACACTTGATAATCGACCGTTTCAGTGCGCCCTGCCACATGATAAACGGGTTTCCCATCCATAACGGTCTCTTCTACATAATCGAGTGTTTGAGTGCGTCGATCGAGTTCTTCCGGGAGCCGGGCCGTCACGAGTAAGGCAAGTGGCAATCTCATACCGAGATCTCTAAGGAAATACATGACTGCTTCATCGATTCCGCCGATTTTGGTTGCCTGGGCGTAAACGTTCTCAGATGGAGTAAAGACAGTGATTTGCCTGCCGTCATACAGGACAAGATGCTTCTCGCCGTCACTATGCTCCGCTTCTATGTGCAACCCATTAGGGCGGTTCACAATGACTTTCCGGTTCTCGCCAAATTCAATCTTTTGACCGGATTCTTGTAGCACTTCATAACTCGATTTGATGTTAACGCTGTATTTCTGCGCCTTTGCCAGAAATTCGGCCATACGGATAAGCGCATTCCTGGCTGTTGCCTGCTCCTTAGCTATTTGCGAACTTGTTGAGGAAATTCTTGAAAACTCTGATTCCTCCGGTGATTGCTTCTGTGCCCAAGCCACTGGCGCAATCAGGCTCATCAAATATAATGACAATGCCATCCTTATTTTCACTTGTCTTTTAATCTTCATAGGTCATCTCCTTTAGCCATAGGCCGCAATCCGGTCATGGATTAATTCTGGTGATCTTTGATCCCTGCAAACCCAAGCCGGCCATTAAACCATGCTGCCCATAGATAAATGCATAAACATCATCTTTAAGCGTCGTACTTGTTAAAGTTCTGGCCACTCCAGCATCTACAACGACAACACTCGGACCTATGCCGACCTCAAATCCCGAGCTATTTTCGAGATAATTAAGCGCCTCATCATTCATGAAAAACATTGCATAACTAAATGACTGCACTCCTGCTTGCAAACCGTACGAAGCCGCCACAATATTATAGTAACCAGCTGTCGTTCTTCCTTTACGCATGGCGCCTTTCCCATACTGAGCCCCTGCGATAAACCCTGCCTTGAGAATATGCGGAAATACCAGAATTCCTTTCGCGCGTGCCGCCAGATCTCTCGCCTCAGGCGTCGTTTGAAAAAGCTGCGCCAAAGCAATATCGACTTCACGATCGATTTCAGCTGCAACACTAGATTGCTGACTGTCCATACTAGCTTGCTTACCGCCAGTAGATTCACAACCTACTAACATGGATACTGAAACTGTGATCAAAATTAAGTAAATCGTTAAGTTAATTCTCATAGTGATTCTCCTGTCGATTTTGATTTGGCTTTCTTGTTGACTTTTTTGATTTGACTATCTCTATCCATGTCGCAGTGCTGATCAGACTCCGGTAATAACTCAGGCAAAAACTCCTAGGAGTTAGACATGCTGCGTTTAAGCTCGACTTCGGCTACAAACTTGGCGTTAAAATTAAATAAATGCCTTGATATATAGAAAAGAACCAAAACGCTTGTTATTACACTCCATATTTCAAAAGATTACCCAAATTTAATAATTAAAAGAATACGTATAAATACGTAGGAAACTTCATTGCAAAATAATCAAAAATGATTTAAGTATTTTTAAAAAGAGAATGAATCTACAAAGTTATTCTATTCCCCAATCAAAGCTTACTTTTTCGGCTTGACCTTGCCGTATTATTTATACTGCCTGCTGCTCGCCTTAGCGTCATTTTTGATTTGGAAACAGAATTAGCTGCTACCGATGCAGCCTATCTGTTGATTTGCTTGGCTTTGCGCCTGCGCTGTGTTAACAATTAGCCATCTGTAACCTTGGTCAATCCTTATGGCATGCATTGATATTCAAACTTATTCCATACTTTTTCTTAGTTCTACCAGTACCCGATCCACGGAATTGACCCGGATCAGTCCTAAGCGAGGGTATTCAATATCGAGGATCACATAGACTGTGATCGCGATGATTGCGGCGAATACCACCATATGGGTTAAGCTATGCTTTGCGATGCCTGCTGTGGTATAGCCAGCCAATCCCGCACTGATTAAAGCCAAACTAAATAGCATCACATAGATGATGGTTGGGGGGTGCATCTCTAACGCCACAACAGTACGTTGCGTAGCGATATCGAACATTTCATTCAACGCCGTTAACAACAGATTGGTCGTTGGCACCGAGCCTGTTACTTCGCAGGCTTTTACAGCTGCAGACCAGATTTCACCTTGCAGCGCATTCGCTCGAACCAAAGCTACTTCTGTTGCCTTCAGATCGGGTAATTTTTGATAAATCTCCAGGCGGGCATCCAGGTATTGCCGGAACAAAGCGCGCAGTGCCGGTTGCGTCTCAACTGCCAACAGATCCAGGCGGAGATAAGCTGTCCCGATGGCATTTGCCTCAGTGATCACCATCTCTTTCCGGTCATCAAATCGTGAAATGGCTCCGGAAAAGGTGAAAGCAATGAGTAATCCTAACAGTCCAAAGATGGCACCGTCGAGTAGCCCCGCGGAAGTGTGTTCACTCTCCGTTGCCAGAAGCCATCGAACACCTATATATCGACCAATACCAAAAACAAGCAGCAGGCCAATGAATAACCCTAGTGCAGAGAAACCAGAAACATGAGCAATGTCAGTAGCAAAATGAACGAAATTCATTTCTCAATGTACCCGACATAATATAATCTTCCATTTCCATTCCCGTAAGGCAAGATTTTTCGCACACTATTCCCCAGCGGTTGCGACAACAGCAAAGTTCAGTGAATTACAGTGTTTGGTTTAGTCATATAAGATAATTCCCATAAGCTAGAGCATATCATGCTACTTCGTTGTAGATCATATGGTTGTCAGATAACTTTCTCAGGATTTTGGCTTGTCAACCAGCACTTTCGCAATTTTCCTCTGTTTGTTATAAAGGAGTGTAGCTGAAACCTTCATCTGCTCAATAGCTGCAATCATGCCGACATCTGCCGCAAAAAATCTATACTGAGTATCATTAAGCGAGGCAGGACCTACTTTTCCATTGAAAGTCCATTTAATTAGAACGGCATCGAAACTGCCTGCCGGTACTGTGACTTTATAGGCGCCGAGGTAGCGGTAGCCGATATCGAGTATACCCGTATGAATTTGTTTGTCCGGGTTGCTCAATTCGAAAACCTTCATTTCGGTTTGTATATTGCGCTGCTCGCCCGGAGCCAGCCCTTGCAGCATAAAAGGTTTGTTAGGCGAATATTGTATAAAAACACCTTCCTCGTTATCGGTAACCCCAGTAACAACGTAATTTCCATCCTCCTTTCCAAGAATATAATAGATGAATCTGGCTCCTGTATCATATCGCCAGGTAGTCTTATTGGCTTCCTGTTTCAGCATGGTAGGCCTATGGTGCTCGATGTTACCTGTATCGGGCCCACTCACGAGCCGGTAGTTTCGATTGCCAGCGCTCAGATTCAGATACCGGTTAGTATCAACCAGTGCCGGTGCAGGAATAGCTTGCCCGACAACTTCCTTTCCCAGATATTTCTCAATCGCAAGACGATCCTTCTCTCCCAATGGAATGAGCAAACTATTCTCCGCTGAGTGAGTAAAATTTCCCAGAAGCATAAGAATCATAAATACAAACAGAGAAGACCACTGTATCATTGTTTTCATTGAGTTAACTCCTGGTTGATAGGCCAAAAATTCCTGGTGATGAATTCGACCATCCTTTGCCCTTCGCTGATTACAATTCATAGACACTTTTTTCATGGTTGCTTCCAACCAATTGGAGCTAAGTGGGTGGGGATGCTTTCTCCTCATTGAGGAGCGCCCGCTCAGTAATCTCTTTATAAAGATGCACCGCCTGTGCGTATACTTCTTGATATTCCGCATGCCGCTCAACGAGAGGTTTAATCTCTTCAGCTCGCTCAGTCAAAGTTAGTTGAAGAAAGTCGATATCCCTCTGCGACAATTGCTCTCCGCGGTCAACCCTTTCCTTGATTTCAAGGGCTCTTGGTAGTGTCTGCGTGGTAAATCTCTCCAAAAGCGCCATCGCGACGCCAAGGTCTTTCTCATTCTCGCTCATGTTCTCCTCCTGATAATGCATTTAAAAATATCACTTTAGTGTCCTAGCAGGAAAAACCATTGTGCCCAAACCATATGAAACGTTGCTCCGACCAATACCCCAGTTAAAGGTGCGACATTCTTCCTTCATTTTTTACATCCAAAACGCGCACACTGATATGGACAGTTTTACAGCATGCAACCAATGTCACCCTTACAGGTAGCGCTTCGCTTCTTGCCAGATATTCGCTGGCTCGGGTATATCCGTTCGTGCAATATGTCCCAACAGGACGATTCTTCGTTCCCCCGTTCCTGAAAAAATCTCTGTTAAAACAATTCCCTTGCATGATGCCGTTGAGAGATCTTGAATCTTGATTCCCATGGGATCAAGGTGTAACCTGATCTCGCGAGATGCCAGCCATGCTGCAGGATGGCTCAAAGTATCGACAACGCTTGCCAGACTCTCTTCCAAACCAAGATGATCGGTATGGAATTGTCCAAGCTCTCGCTCAATTGCCTCAATCTCCGCTTCCAAGGTGGCTATATCAGAATGCTGCTGTTCGTGATCTGTCAACATCAGATCGAGCCCCCAATTTCCTGCTTTCATGGTATTAAGCTTTTGTTGCAGGAGATGCCATTGATGATCCAATTCCCTCCGTTTGCTCCGCTCGCGCGCGATACGCTCCAGTGCCTTTTCGATCAGGAAATCGAAGGCGCGTTTCTTAAGCTCTCGGCGGGTATCCATCTCATCGCTGGTGGGTCCGAGATAACGATGATGGGAAAAATTAACGGTCACTTGCAGCACATCACGGCGCAAGCTGTCACCCACAAGTTCCATCCCGAATCCCTTGCGTTCCTCCATATCCATACTCAGCAGTCCAAAAATCTGCTCAGGAAGAGGGTCAGTCAAATCTGTCAGATAGTTGCGCAGAGTCTTGAAACTTCCCAAAACTTCGCGCAGATGATCAGTCGAAACAAAGAATGTACGGAGTAGCGGATCAACACCAAATGCCCGCGGGCTGATTTCTATTGACGCAGGCAAGGCGTCAACGAGAGCGATCACGTGAGCAACAGCGAATTCAACGGGCTGACGAAGCCGTTTTCGATACTGTCCAATGGCACGGATACGCTGATCCGTACCTGCTACCGCGCGATCAATGGCTTGCTCAATCAAGTCTTCAGGCAAACCTTTCTGTTGCTCGGACGTGCCTGTGAAAAGCGAACTCAGAAAACGCAACATATACCGCCTAATTTATAAAGTTGCCGCTATTAATAGGAAGATTAAATGCTCATTTTTAACCAATCAGTTGTAGAAATAGCTTATTAGAATACGCAAATTAAAAAAATACGTGCTAACACGTAAGAACAAACCCATTCCTTCGTCAGTCCGAATATTTCACCAGGCAGACAACGGCAAGATACCTGAATATGAGTTGTCTCACATAAGAATAGATCGTGCTTATAATTAGATTGCTTTAGCTAAGCAAGCTATATAGGATTATCTAGTGTCGTGAAAGATGGGCCCTTATACGAATTTTTTAGGAGACTGCGATCATGATGATACAACGAGCAATATTGATTGGAATATGCGCGGCAATGCTTACAGCATGTGCCACTACTGAACAGGCGGGAGGGTTTGGAAAGGCTGAACCATCCGGGTTCTTGCAAGATTATTCAATGCTCCATCCAGCAGCAAATGAAACTGAGGCATCGCTGGTTTATTTTACGCCAGATAAAACCAAATTCAGATCTTATACGAAAATCCTGCTGGAGCCAGTACAAGTCTGGCGTGGAGAAAAATCGAGCGCTAAAAATATCGATATGGAAGATGCAAATCATTTGTCGCAATTTCTCTGGTCTCGTGTCGATGAAGAATTGCGTAAGGATTATACTATGGTTCAGCAACCTGGCCCCGGAGTGTTGAGGGTTCGCATCGGCATCACGGAAGCTGGGAAGGGAATCCCGGTACTAGATAACGTCACAGCAATGCATCCAGGCTCCCTCATTGTGTCCAAAGGAAAAAAAGCACTCAGTGGAACGGAAAGCTTAGTCGGCAAATCTTCCATCGAAATGGAAGCCACAGATAGCCAAACTGGCGAATTGCTGGGTGCTGGCGTTGATCGCCGTGGAGGGGGTAAATACGCCTGGAAATCATTGAACCGGTGGGAAGATGTCGAGCAAGCTTTTACTTATTGGGCGAAGAAAATCCGATGGCGTGCTTGCACAATGCGTGGCGATGCTGTATGTGAGAAGCCGAAGGATTAATCCTTTAGGAATGAAATTCAGGTATTAAAGTGCATGTGAGGGAGTTCTTATCGCTTACTTATGAGTAAATCATAACGACTGATTTAAAAAATATATGAAACGCGAGAAGCTCTGCCGGACTATTGTCATCTGGTGGGGTTTCTTTTATCTTGCTACCGTTCAGTTCTCTGCCATGGCATAATCGATATGCTGAGGAAAAACCCAGTCACCCATTCTGCTATAAAGTATATAAGCATATATTGCTTACTATAATGCCTATGGCATTCATACAGTGATTGGGAATATTTCACCAATAGAATTGATGGAAAATCTTAATAAATTAGTATCCGGTTTTATCTGACCACTACATCATAAAAAATTCAGGTTCTTTTAGAGTTTCGATAGCGACGAATCAGTTGATTGGTTGAGCTGTCATGTCCGAGTGCGGGTTCTACCTTACTCTCAAGTTCCGGGATAATACGCTGAGCTAGCACCTTGCCCAATTCCACTCCCCACTGGTCGAATGAATTGATTCCCCAAATCGCACCCTGAGTAAAGACCGAGTGTTCGTAGAGCGCGATAAGCTTGCCAAGTGCTTCCGGGGTAAGTCGCTCGGCAAGGAGAGTGTTGGAGGGGCGATTACCCTCAAAGATCCGGTGTGGCACCAGCCAATCAGGTGTGCCTTCTGCCTTGACTTGTTCCATAGTCTTGCCGAAAGCCAAGGCTTCTGACTGGGCAAAGACATTCGACAGCAGGATATCGTGATGTCTTCCAAGCGTGTTGAGTGTTTCAATGAAGGCAATGAAATCACAAGGGATAAGGCTGGTTCCTTGATGAAGCAATTGGTAGAATGAATGCTGGCCATTAGTCCCCGGTTCGCCCCAATAAATTGGGCTCGTGTTATAGCTAACACGGGATCCATTCAGCGTCATCTGCTTGCCATTGCTTTCCATCACCAATTGCTGCAGATAGGCAGGAAATCGTTTCAAGTACTGCTCATAGGGTAATACGGCAATCGCCTGGGTACCGAAGAAATCGGCGTACCATACCGTGAGTAAACCCATCAGTACCGGCAAATTGCTTTCAAACGGGGCCGTTCGAAAATGCTCGTCCATTTGATGAAAACCACTGAGCATGATTCGAAAGTTAGCGGATCCGATAGCCAGCATCGTCGACAGACCGATAGCTGAAGTCATGGAATAACGTCCTCCCACCCAATCCCAAAACTCGAACATCTGCGCCGTATCGATGCCAAATTTGGCTACTTCCTCTGCGTTCGTTGAAACAGCGACAAAATGCTTAGCGATCGACTGAGTGTCGCCACCAAAAGCAGCGAGCAACCACTCTCGCGCCGTATGTGCATTCGTCATGGTTTCTAACGTGGTAAATGTCTTGGAAGAAACAATGAAAAGCGTTTCTGCTGGATCGAGATCGTGCACTGCTTCTGTAAAATCAGTGCTGTCGATATTCGATACGAAGCGAAATATCATCGTCCGTTCGCTGTAATATTTCAATGCCTCATAGGCCATCACTGGCCCTAAATCAGAACCGCCGATGCCAATGTTAACCACGTTACGAATACGCTTGCCGGTATGTCCCTTCCACTCCCCACTCCGGACGCGTTCAGAAAAATCGACCATCTTGTCGAGTACGGCATGTACTTGGGAAACGACATTCACCCCATCCACGACAATTGAAGCTTCTTTCGGAGCACGCAGCGCGACGTGCAGCACAGCCCGATTCTCCGTAATGTTGATCTTTTCGCCGCAAAACATGGCTTCAATCCGCTGACGAAGCCCGCATTCCCTGGCTAATTGCAGTAGCAACGTAAGCGTTTCATCGGTAATGAGGTTCTTCGAATAATCCAGGTAGAGGCCCACTGCCTCAACCGTCATGCGTTCGCCACGTTGAGGGTCGTCTGCAAAGAGCGTTCGCAGCTGGAGGTGACGAAGCTGTTCGTAATGAACTGCCAAGGCTTTCCATGCATTACGTTCGGTGAGGGGGAGTATGTTTTCCGTCCTATTTGTCATCATGATAGTCCCTTTAATTTGCCTTTTGAATAGCAGCACCAATGTCAGGATACGACGGACTCCATTTCTTCTTCCAAGAATGTAGCCACTCAAACATCAAATCAAAAAATCTCTATGCAATACTTACTGCATCGCTCACAATTTTCTGAGCCTCTTGCAGGATTGCTTTTAAATGATTTTCATCCTTAAAACTTTCTGCATAGATTTTGTAAATGTTCTCGGTACCGGAGGGACGGGCTGCAAACCAACCGTTGTCAGTCATAACCTTGAGGCCGCCGATAGGAGCGTTGTTACCGGGTGCAGTCGTCAGCTTCGTTCTAATGAGATCGCCCGCAAGCTTGGGCGCTGCAACCGCATCAGGTGACAGTTTGGCTAGCTTTACCTTTTGCTCTGGCGTCGCAGGAGCGTCGATGCGAGTGTAGTACAGTTGGCCGAATTCGGCCTGCAGCTCCTCATAATGTTCGCCCGGGTCCTTGCTCGTGCGCGCAGTCATCTCAGCCGCCAGCAAATCCATGATCAAGCCATCCTTGTCCGTGGTCCATACTGTACCATCATGCCGCAGAAAACTTGCTCCGGCACTTTCTTCACCTCCGAAACAGAGCGAGCCGCTGAGTAATCCAGGAACAAACCATTTAAAACCCACCGGCGTCTCGTATAGCTCATAACCCAGCTTATTGACCACTCGATCAATCATGCTGCTGCTGACCAGCGTCTTACCCACAGCTACCTGGTCAGACCATTTTCTATGTGTCAATAAATAGTGAATCGCTACCGCCTGGTAGTGGTTGGCATTCATCAATCCCGTGGACGGAACCACCACACCATGCCGATCAGCATCTGGGTCGTTGGCAAAGGCGATGCGATATCGATCCTTGAGGCCCACAAGCCGTGCCATGGCGTATGAGCTGGAAGGATCCATCCGAATCTTGCCATCGTGATCGACCGTCATAAAAGAAAACGTGGGATCAATCGTCGGATTGACCACATCAATGTCCAAGTGATAAACGGTATTGATGGGTTCCCAGTAAGGTTCAGCTGCACCACCGAGCGGATCAGCAGCCAACTTAAGGCCAGCAGCACGGATAGCCTCCATATCGACCACATTGCGCAGATCTTCGACATAAGGCATCACAAAGTCATCCTGATACGTTGTACTCGCCTGCATAGCGGATGCATAAGTTATCCTTTTCACACCGACATTGCCTTGACGCAATAACGCATTAGCCCTCTGCTCGATCCATTTTGTTACCTCAACGTCAGCGGGACCACCGTTGGGTGGGTTGTACTTGATACCGCCATCTTCTGGCGGATTATGCGAAGGGGTAATCCCAATACCATCAGCGAAATGTTCTCTACGGTCCCGGTTATAAACGAGAATCAGCCGCGAGATCACCGGAGTCGGTGTGACCCCATCATTTTTCTGGATGATCGTCGTGACGCCATTGGCTGCCAGTACCTCCAGTGCGGTGCGCTGAGCTGGATCCGACAAGGCATGCGTATCCTTCCCCATGTAGAGCGGGCCGTCGATACCTTGACCTTGCCGGTAGTCACAAATAGCCTGCGTGATAGCCATAACGTGCGCTTCAGTAAATGATCCATGCAGTGATGAACCGCGATGTCCGCTTGTACCAAAACTGACTAACTGGGTACTATCCACCAGATCAGGCCGACGCTCATAGTACTCACGCTCAAGTCTTGTTAAATCGATGAGCATCTCTTTGGTAGCCGGCTTACCTGCAGCTGGTGAAATCGTCATAACTTGTCTCCTTTGATCATGTTCTATCTAAAAGCTGTATAAAATCATCTTTTTGATGCTTTCCGCATATTCTTTTATCGTATAGTAACTGGAAAATTCACAATATGTAGAAAAATAAATAGCCTTTTTCATCAGAAATTTAACCGTTTGGTACTAAATTTGGTTGTCATAGCTACTAATAAACTAAAATTCTATGATCTATTTAGCATAAGATGAGTCAGTCTCCTCTCAATTCTAGAATTTCAATCACATAATGTTATTAAATCTCTCCTCTAGGGGGCCAATATATTTCCTTCTAGTACCGGTTGCACTCCCTTTAGCTGGGGCTTCGGTGTGAGCTGCTCAGCTTCGTCAACCCAACCGCCGCCTGTTGCCTTGTAGACATTCACGAGCTCGGTGTAACGATCAGCTTTCGAGCGCACTGCAGCAAGCTCTACATCGAAAAGCAGGTTCTCCGCGAAGAGTACCTCAAGATAACCCGCATAACCATTGTCGAATTTGGCCCGAGAGAGGCGAGCATATTCCTTAAGCGCCACGACGCGTTTTGCCTGAGCCTCTGCTTCCTCCCGTTTCTTCACTGCACCAATGAGTGCATCATTCGTCTCGCGGAAAGCGTTGAGAATGATCGCCTGGTAAAAAGCGATCGCTTCGCGCTGGGCTGCTTCGGCTGCTCTCACCTGTCCCGTGATATTGCCAAAAGTAAAGATCGGTCCTAAGAGCCCGGCAGCGACTGTCCAGGTGCTGGCTGGTCCCGTGAGGAAATTGCCGAATGCAGTGCTTGCTGAGCCAAGCAGACCCGTGAGTGTGATAGTCGGATAATATAGCGACCTTGCCACCCCAACATTTGCATTGGTGGCTACAAGATTTTGTTCCGCCTCCACAATATCGGGTCGACGTTCGAGCAGTGTTGAAGGTAAATCAGGTGGAACTATCGGTGCAATGAGTTCATCGATAGTACTGCCGCGTGGAATCGTTTCAGGGTTACGGCCTAGCAGGATCGAGATAAGATTCTCCTGCGCAACAATCTGTTGCTCGATACCCGGAATGGTTGCAAGTGCAAGCTGGTATTGCGATTGTATCTGGGAGAGTTCCGTCTGTGACACAACACCCCATTGGTAGCGGAGGTCAAAGATCCTCATCGTCTCCGCATAGTTCGCTGCGCTGGCGCGGGCAATCTCAAGCTGCCGGTCAAGCGCACGCAGGCCGATGTAACTTGCAGCCACACTTGTCACGACTGAAAGAATCACCCCTCTGCGACCCTGCTCGCTCGCGAATATTTGTGCCTGGGCTGCCTCGCTCTGACGGCGGATGCGTCCGAACAGGTCGATCTGCCATGACGCATTGAGTGCCCCTCGGTAAAGCGAAAAGTAAGGGTCGTTACCGGGTGGAAGGACGGCTAACTCTTCCGTAGCACGGTTACGGCTTATAGTCGCGCTATAGCCGATCTGCGGAAAGAACTGTGCGCGGGTAGCTTGCAGCGCGCCGATGAATTGATCCACTCGAGCAGCCGCCGCCTGGATATCGCGATTTTCATTCAACGCCGTTTCGATCAGTGCATTAAGCGCTGGATCGCCAAATTGGGTCCACCATCCGACATTTGTCACTTCCGCTGCTTGCGGATAATCAACCCGCCATTTCTCAGGTGTCTCAATTACTGGACGCCGATAGTCAGGTCCCACCGCACATGCGCTGAGGAGTGTGGCCGCGAACAAAGGAAGAATAATGTAGTTCATTTATTTATCCACCCGTTTGATAGGCGGTTCTTCTTCGGAAACATGAGCAGGAGCAGGCACCGGCACGAGCACACTCTCATCCTTGTTATCTTGTCCATCACCCCTCTCTTTCTTGCTGGCAAATTTTGCGCTCATCGATTCCAGCAACCAGAAAAACAGCGGCACAAAGAAAATTGCAATCAATGTAGAAGCGAGCATTCCTCCAATTACCCCGGTGCCAATTGCACGCAGGCTGTTTGCACCCGGTCCGGTCGCAATCGCAAGCGGCACACAGCCGAGAATGAATGCAAAAGATGTCATTACAATCGCACGTAATCGAAGCCCGGCGGCCTCAATAGCAGCCTCTCGTGCTGGCATACCGTGTCGGACGCGTTCGATGGCAAACTCACAGATCAGAATCGCATTTTTTGCAGACAAGCCGACCAGCGTCACCAGACCGACCTGAAAATAAACATCGTTCTCGAGTCCTAGCAGCCAGGTCAGCAGCAGTGCGCCCAATACCGCGAAAGGAACTGTCAGCACCACTGCTATGGGAAGCGTCCACTTCTCAAACTGTGCCGCAAGAAGCAAAAACACCACAATGAGGCCAAAGATGAAAGCCGATGAGGAAGTACCACCCGCGCCTTTCTCCTCTAATGCCTGCCCTGCCCAGGAATAAGCAAAATCACCAGGCAGTGTCTCGTGCGCCACTTCTTCCATCACCCGGATAGCATCTCCTGAGCTATAGCCTGGAGCCTGGCTGCCAGTAATCTTAACTGCCGGAAAAGCGTTGAAGCGTGTCACCAGCTTCGGTGAGACAATATAGCGCGTTGTAATCAGCGCCGACAGCGGGACGTTAGCACCACTCGATGAGCGCACGAATACTTTATTGAAATCCTCCGGGTTTGCCCGGTAGTTCGCGTCTGCCTGAATGATAACAAACCATACGCGGCTGAACTGTGCGAACTGTCCAGCCACTTGAGAACCGAAGTAAGCCTGCATCGTGTTGAAGACATCGGCCACGTGCACACCCAGCACTTCGGCTTTATTGCGATCGAGATCGACGAAGAGCTGCTGGCTGTTTGCACTGAATGTCGTGTTCACTGCCTGCAATTCCTTACGCGCACGCGCTTGTGCAAGAAATGCCTTGAGGGCTGCGTCTGTTGCACGTGGATCACCTGATCCGCGATTTTGAATGTAAAACTCGAAACCTCCAGTCGTGCCCAGGCCGGGAATCGAGGGAGGATTAACCGCGAAGGCCTTACCGTCCTTGAGTGTCGCAAATTGCGCATTGAGCCGCTTTAATGTATCGAACGACAGCAGACTAGGGTCCTTGCGCTCTTCAAAAGGTTTCAACAGAGCAAACATGAGCGCAGCACTATTGTTCTGCTGGTTATCAACGAAACTGTAGCCGTTCACCGTACCGACATCCTGTACCGCCGGATCCCCGAGCAAAATCTGCTCCAGTTCCTGGCTGAAGCGGCTCGTGACATTCATACTCGCCGTATCAGAAACCTGCGCGAGCACAAAGAAATAACCCTGATCCTCATCGGGCACAAAGCTTGCCGGCAGGATACGAAACATCACCAGAATACCAATCACCACAGCACCGAACATAATGAGTGAAACCGGCCATAATTGTATGACGCGGGCAACCCCCCCCAGAAACCCACGCTGGAGAGAGGTAAACCCATTTTCGAACGCCTGGAAGAACCGGTTTTTCTTGCCGTGATGCGCTTTAATAATGATTGCGGCCAATGCTGGCGACAAGGTCAGCGCCATAATGCCCGAGATCACCATCGAGATTGCAATGGTAATCGCAAACTGCTTATATAGCAGCCCAGTCATCCCACCGAGAAATGCAACCGGCAAGAAAACGGCAAGCAGTACAAGCACGATCGAGATCAGCGCACCTGCAATTTCTGTCATCGCCTCCTTTGCGGCAGCCAATGGCGTGAGCCCTTTCTTAGTGATATTTGTCTCGACATTCTCGACCACTACGATGGCATCATCCACTACCAGACCGATTGCCAGAATCATACCGAACATGGTGAGCATGTTGACTGAAAATCCGAACAGATACATGCCAACAAAAGTTCCCACGATGGATACCGGCACTGCCAGGATGGGAATGACAGTCGCCCGTAACGATTGCAGAAAGACAAATACTACCAGCACCACTAGCACTACTGCTTCGAAAAAGGTATGCACCACCTTGTCAATTGAATAAAGCGTGAACTGGCTCGTATCGAGCACAATCTTGTAATCCAGGCCAGTGGGGAATTTCGCTTTCAGTTCTTCCATCTTTTTGCGCACACCCTCCGCAGTTTCAACTGCGTTCGCACCTGGCTGCTGATAGACACCGATAGTAGTCGAAGTCTTGCCGTTCATGCGGCTGGGCATAGAGTAATCCCGTTGGGAAAGTTCGACTCGTCCAATATCCTTGATACGGACGATAGCGGAACCTTCTTTCGCAGTGCGGACGATGATGTTCTCAAATTCCTCTGGTTTAATGAGTAAACCCTGTGCAGTTACGACATACTGCTGCTCTACTGAAGGCGGCACCGGTGGAGCGCCGAGCTGACCGATACCAAAGGTCTGGTTCTGGCTTCTGATTGCATTACTCACTTCGTTCACTGTGATGCCGAGCTGGGCCATGCGGTCAGGTTGTAACCACACGCGCATTGCGATATCAGGCAGGCCGAAGGCCTTCGCACGATTCGCCCCGGGCACGCGCTTCAATTCCTCCAGCACATAAAGATTGGTATAGTTTGCGATATAGGCAGCATCGTAGCGTTCATCGGGTGAGTAAACTGAGACTACCATCATGATGCTAGGCGATTTCTTGTCTACCGTAATTCCCTGCTCAACCACTACCTGAGGTAACTGAGGCATCGCCTGACTCAGGCGGTTCTGTACATTGACCTGATTGATATCTGAATTGCTGCCCTGATTGAACACTACGGTAATTTGAACATTCCCGCTGGAAGAACTGGTTGAATAGAAATAGAGTAAATTGTCCAACCCGTTCAGCTGCGCCTCAATGGGTGCTGCCACGTTGTTCGCGATCACCTCGGCAGTGGCGCCAGGATAGCGCGCATCGATTGTTACCTGTGGAGGCGCCATGTCAGGATACTGCTCGATGGGTGAAACGGACATTGACACCGCACCAGCAAGCACGATCAGGATCGAAATAACGGCTGAGAGAATCGGTCGATCGATAAAAAAGTGAGTAAACATGAAATTATCCGCCTATTCCTGTGCGACCACATCAGGCCTGGCTGCTGCTTTATCGTTATCCCCTGATGGCTCTACGATCTTAACCGGTTGACCAGGAACCACCTTGAGCATGCCTTCTACCACAAGCTGGTCGCCGGCCTGTAGTCCGCTCAGGATCACAATGTCTTTTTCGCCCTCATAGTCACCCACCACTACCGGCCTCACTTCTGCTGTACCGTCCGGCTTAATCACGTATACGATATGACCGTTCGACCCCTGCTGCACTGAAAGCTGTGGTACCACGATTGCATTTGGCCGCAGCCCCCCCTTCACGTATGCCGTTACAAACATGCCTGGACGGAGTTCCCTATCAGGATTTGGCAGCACCGCACGCACCATGAAAGAACCGGTATCCTGACTGAACGATGGATCGGCAAAGTTAATCCTTCCTCTTTCCGCAAATGGTTTTCCATCAGGAAGAACAAGCTCCACCTCGTAATCCTGGCTCTTAGGTCGAATGATCGATCCTTTTTGGCTTTCTTCGCGAATGCGAGCCATCTGATTCTGCGAAACACTAAACGTGACCCAGATCGGATCAATCGCAGCGACATAGGTGAGTTTAGCAGTCTCCGCCATCGCATTCACATACGTACCTTCACGCTGGAGTGAGCGGCTTGCAAGGCCCGTCACTGGAGCACGGATGGTGGTATAGCCAAGGTTCAGCTCAGCTTGCTTCACATTCGCGCTTGCTGAGAACACGGCTGCCTTCGCTGCATCAAATTCTCCCTGTGCTCGATCCAGATCAGCCTGTGAAAGTGCGTTCTGTTCAGCAAGCGGTTTTACACGCTTAAGATTGGCGCCAGCCGTCTTAAACCTTGCCTGCTGCGCTTGCAGTACTCCACGAGCAGCTTCTAACTCAGCCTTAAATGGTTTTTGATCGAGTTGAAACAGTAATTGCCCCTCTTTCACCAAATCACCTTCCTGGTAAGCAATGCGGTCGAGAAAACCTGAAATGCGGGCAACAATGTCCACCTGGCGCGAACTTTCAGTCTGCGCGACGAAGCTAGGGGTATAGGGAATATCCTGCGGGGTCACAGTGATCACGGTCACTTCAGGTGCCGGCCGCTGCTGTGGGGCGGATGCTTCCTGGGAGCAGCCGCTTTGTATGAGGAAAGCAGCAAGAACAAAAAAAACAATCAGAACGCGTACATACATAAGAAAGCTCCTTGAGATCGCCGTTTGACACACCGAGAACAAAATAATGTACAGAAACCGGATGCTCTCTTTTAATCATCTATGATGTTTAAATAGATTATTAAAATCTGCTCATTAAAAGAATACGTATAAATACGTAGATCTCAGTAAATTTCCGGGATCCAACGCCGATTTACCATGGTTGCTTCATCGTCATAGGCGTTCTTTGTCATGCGTTTAGGTAATTTAACTTTCTTATGAGCTATGGGCTCATAAGGGATCTGCTTCAGTAGATGACCAATTAAATTCAGGCGCGCACGCTTTTTGTCGTCGGAACGCACGATGTGCCAAGGTGCAAAATCGGTGTCAGTAGCTGCCAACATCTCATCACGCGCGCGTGAATAGTCATACCAGCGCTCACGCGAAGGCAAGTCCATCGGTGACAATTTCCACTGACGCACAGGATCATCTATGCGTGCATGAAAGCGGCGCTCCTGTTCTTCATCACTGACCTCCAGCCAATACTTGAGCAGATAGATGCCATTATCCACAATTTGCTTCTCGAAGAATGGGCACAGTTCCAGAAAACGACGATGCTGGGCTTCGGTACAGAAACCCATCACATGCTCGACACCAGCGCGGTTGTACCAACTGCGATCAAAAATAACAATCTCACCTGCCGCGGGAAAATGCCCCATGTAGCGCTGGATATACATCTGCGATTTCTCGCGGTCGGAGGGGGCTGGCAAAGCGACCACCCTGAATACACGCGGACTCACACGTTCAGTAATCGCCTTGATGGTACCGCCTTTGCCTGCCGCATCGCGCCCCTCAAATACGAGAATGATGCGTTGCCCTGTAGCGATAACCCAATCCTGCACAGAACATAGTTTCGCCTGCAAACTGAGCAGAGCCTTTTCATAATCCTTGCGTTTGAGCTTGTTCTTGCTAGATTTCTTGCTAGGTATGTCTGCACGCTGTTCTGGAGATTCATGAATATGTGCTTTTTTCATGCTTAATTATTCCTTTTAGTGATGATTGACTGTTACCGGTCATTTTGAACATCGTGAGGCACTGTTTTATGCGCTTGCGCTTCTCTTGCCAGAATAGTTTCAACTGCAGAATGGACGGAATAGAAAATATTTTCCGCACCAATTTTCTTACCCAGCCCCATTGGTTGTCCGTACTTACGCATATACAACTTTGGTCGGGCAACGGCTAGACGCACACCACGGTTCTGCAGCTCGGTGGCCAGATCATCGACAGCCTGTGCCCCGGTAATATCAAGTTGGCTGATGGATTCAGCGTTGAGCACGAACCAGCGTGGTTTGGGTTCAGCGCTGTCTACCAATGACAGTACCCGTGCTTTGAAATAATCGGCATTAAAAAATAGCAATGGTGCATCGAAGCGGTAGATCATCATGCGAGGTACCGGTCGGGCATCATCCGACAGACTGAGGTCATTGTAGCCAGCCACGCCTGGTACAATACCCAGCAGCGTATCTGCCGGTCGATAAATCTTGATAAACACATTGAGTAGCGCCAGCGTGATCGCGAGCACTACACCCGGCAACACACCGATAGCAAGCACGCCAACAGTCGTCACTAGGGACAAACTGAACTCGAAGTGATCAATCGCGCGCAAGCGACCTATACCAGCAATATCCAGCAGGCCCCAAGCAGAAAAAATCAGCACAGCAGCTAGAGCAGGGATAGGCAGGTATCCCAGCGGTTGCGTTAAGAATAACACGACCCCGGCTGTAGCCAATGCAGCGACCACCGATACCAGTTGAGTCTTGCCGCCACTTACCTCATTGACTGCCGTGCGTGAGTCAGCCCCGGTGACCGCAAACCCGCCGTACAGTCCCGATGCCATGTTAGCAAAGCCGATCGCGCGCATCTCCTGATCGGCATTGATACCATAGCCATTGCGCGCAGCAAAGCTCCGCGCAGTGAGCATGCCGCTAGTGAAGCAGACGATAACCAGACCGACTGCACTTATAAAAATGCCCTGCACACCTTCATAACCCAGTCCCGGAAGCGAGAATGATGGCAAGCCGGAGGGAACCTCACCAACCAGTTTAACCGAGCCCATATCTGACCCCAACAAAAATACGGCTAGGCCGGCGACCAGCAGCGCAATCAGTGCCGCTGGCGCACGGGGGAGATAGTGTTGGATCAGAACCAGCAGCACCAACGTAGCGCACCCCACACCCAAACTGTAGCCATCCATCTCGCCGAAGCGCCCAGCCAGTTCCACTAGCGACGGTCCGAAATCCCGGTTTACCACTGTAATGCCGAGCAACTTGCCCAGTTGTCCGGCAATGATGCTGAGCGCGATACCGTTGAGAAAACCGATCAAAATTGGGCGTGAGAAGAAATTCACGATAAAACCCATACGGGTCATGCCACCAAAGACCATCAGCAAGCCTGCCGTGAGCGCCATGCCAGCCGAGAGCTTCAGGTAATAATCCAGATCACCGCCCGCCATCGGCAGCAGCAATGCAGCGATCATCGCGCAAGTGGCTGCATCTGGCCCGATCATAAGTTGTCGCGACGAACCAAACAAAGCATAGATCAGCACCGGCAGTATGCTCGCATAGAGACCGACTTCAGGCGGAAAACCTGCCAGATTGGCATAGGCGATCGCTGTGGGTACCTGTACTGCCGTAACCGAGAGCCCAGCAACTACATCACGAGTAAACCATTCCTTGCGATATTGGCGTAGATCGTGCAGCAGAGGGATCCAGTCACTCAACATGTCCACCCTTTCGACTGTTTATCAGTGCCAGCGTATGGCGCGCGATCATCAGTTCCTCATTGGTAGGAATCACCCAGGCTGAGACCTTGCTGTCTGTTGACGAGATGCACGAGTCACTTCGCTCATTGGCGGCGGTATCGACCGACACACCTAGCCAAGCACAGGCCTGCAGAATGCGTGCCCGGATCACCGGTGAATGCTCGCCAATCCCGGCTGTAAACACGATGCCATCTACTCCGCCGAGCACCGCAGCAAGCGCACCGATCTGTTTGACGGTGTAATGCACGAAATACTCCACAGCCAATTGCGCGCGTGACTCCTGACTTTCCAGCAGGATGCGCATATCGTTGCTAATGCCAGACAACCCCAGCAGCCCTGACTCTTTATATAACAGCGTTTCCAGTTCGCCCCCTGACAAGCCACACTGATTGACGAGATACAGCAATACGCCTGGATCCAGCGCACCCGGCCGCGTCCCCATCGGCACCCCATCAAGCGGCGAAAATCCCATAGTCGAATCAATACTTTTGCCTGCTCGCAAGGCACATAAGCTTGCGCCACTGCCAAGATGGGCCACGATCACCCGTCCATTAGCAATCTCAGGAGCCATCTTCGGCAATATGAGCGCGATATATTCGTATGACAGGCCGTGGAAACCATAGTGTCTCACCCCGGATTCATAGTATTTCCAAGGCAATGCATAAAGATCAGCAATCTGCGGATGGGTGCGGTGAAATGCCGTATCGAAACAAGCCACCTGCGGTATCTGTGGTTGCCTTTCGCCGATTGCGCGGATCGCAGCCAGATTATGAGGTTGATGCAAAGGAGCAAGCGGAATCAACTGCTCCAGCGCCATCAATACCTCGCGATCAACCAGCACAGGATGGGAAAATTGGGTACCGCCATGTACTACACGATGCCCCACGGCGAATAGCGACTCATGTTGCAAGCGCTCGCGCAGCCAGGCGCCGACGAGCGTAATGGCATCTCCAACTGTAGCCGCTTCCGAAGTGGTAAGATCAGATTCAACCAGCATTGTTTCGTTAGCATCTCTTACCTTCAAATACGGACGAGTACCAATGCCATCCATCTGCCCGCGGATTACCAATGGTAAATTTTCAGCGCCATTTACGCGAAACACTGAAAATTTCAGGCTGGATGAACCGGCATTGACGACCAGAATGATACTGTTGCTCATGCTCGTGCCTCAAGCACGACCACGCTACGCGAACCGACTGGATAGAATTCTCCGCCCACTGGCATCTGATTCTCGCGCACAAAGATATCCGCAGGCGCTGGTTGAGCAGTGTCAATTGCCAGATGCCAGCATCCGGAACGCAAGGACGGCAAAGGCGCACCCAATGGCTGGTCCGACATATTCAGCACGACGTGCAGATCCTCTTCATCCTCACGCTGACCAGCAATGGTAAAAGCGAGGATACGTGCTTGCGCATCATGCCAGAGGGGCTCGTTGAGCCTTGCTCCGTGCCAAGTAATATCAGCCCTATCGCGGCCGGGCACCAGTGAGCCAGTAAAGAAGCGGTTGCTGGTCAAGCTGGGATGGCGCCGGCGCAGCGCAATCAATTCACGGGTGTAACGCAGCATATCAGCGTTGCGCTCCGTAAATCGCCAATCGAACCAGCTGAGATCATTGTTCTGACAATAAGCATTATTGTTACCATGTTGAGTACGCAGCACTTCATCACCGGCTAACAGCATAGGTACACCACGCGATACCATAAGAATGGTCAGTAGATTTTTCGCCTGCTGCCAACGCAGCTTGAGTACTGCCGGATTGTCGCTCTCGCCTTCGACACCGCAATTCCAGCTTATATTGTCGTTGTTGCCATCGCGATTGTCCTCTCCGTTGGCTTCGTTATGCTTGCTGTTGTAGCTCACCAGATCGTAAAGGGTAAAGCCATCGTGGCAAGTAATGAAATTGATGCTGTTGGTCGGCTTACGCTCGTCGCGCGCATAAAGATCGGCACTGCCAGAAATGCGGGTCGCGACTTCACCCACGAGTCCAGGATCCCCGCGTACGAAGCGCCGCATCACATCCCGGTATTGACCGTTCCATTCCGACCAGGCCATGCCCGGAAAAGCACCCACATGATATAAACCGGCTGCATCCCATGCTTCGGCGATCAACGGAACTCGGGAGAGTATGTGCGATGACTCGATCGCCCAAGGCAAAGGTGGATTGGCCAGCGGTAAACCATTGTCACCGCGTGCAAAAATGCTGGCAAGATCAAAGCGGAATCCGTCTACCCCGAGTATTTCCACCCAATATTCCAGACAATGTACAATAAATCTTGTCACCATTGGATGGTTACAATTCACGGTGTTGCCGCAACCAGTAAAATCAAGGTAGCGGCGTCGGTCACTGACATCGAGATGGTAAAAAATGTCATTGGCAAGTCCCCGGAAATTAATCACCGGTCCAGTTTCTCCACCCTCTGCCGTGTGATTGAACACCACATCCAACAATACACGGATGTTAGCGGCATGCAAGGCATCGACCAAGTCGCGGAATTCCCAAGTGGCGCGCACTGGATCGAGACAATAGCCAGGATGTGGCGCCCAGATACTGTGCGTGCTGTAACCCCAATAATTGCATAACCCACGAGCTGCCACGCCAGGCTGAACATCGTGTGTGTCGAAGGCCATCACTGGCAGGAACTCGACGTGAGTGATCCCGAGTGACTGTAGATAGGGAATTTTTTCCTTGAGAGCAGTAAAAGTGCCTGGATGAACCACTGCGGCGGAAGGATGACGGGTAAAACCACCCACGTGCAGCTCATAAATTACTGCGCCTTCCAAGTCGGGCTCCCTCCAGCACGGCATTGCACCAGTTGCCGTTCCTGGAAGCGGCTCAATGACAATGGCACGCAGACTTTTCGAGCTACTGTCCTGCTCACTGCAGACAAGTTGGCGCTTCCATAGCGTATCACTCACTGCTTTTGCCCAAGGATCGAGCAATTCTATATCGGGGTAGAAGCGCCGTCCAGTCGCGGCAGTATCGTTGGGGCCATCCATACCCCAAGTGTAATACGTCCCGACTGGCAAATCCTTGACAAACACATGCCAGAAAAAGAAACTATGGTTAAGTTCCGGATCGAGAAGAATCATCTGAAATGGTGTTGAACTATCCGCAGCGGCATACAGCAGCAGTTCCGCCCGTTTTGCATGTCGACTGAAGATACAGAAATTCACCCCTTCTGCACTGACAGTTGCACCCGGCGGAAACCGGCTTCCTGGCAGGACCATAAAAGGTGGCGCAACCTTACGCCCCGTCGTCGAGGTCAAGTTGGCATTGCCTGCGCCGCCTTCCCCTTGGGTACTTGCTTTATCTTGTGGCAACATGGCAACCTACCCTATCATTTTACGGTTACAGGTTGTACATTCCAGATTTCGTCACAGTATTCGCGGATAGCGCGATCGGAGGAGAATTTACCACTGCATGCGGTATTGAGAATGGACATGCGCGTCCACTTTTCTTTATCCTGCCATGCAACATTTACCTGCTCCTGGCACGCGATATAGGCGGCATAATCAGCCAGCACCAGGAACGGATCGGAAAAGGTCAGGTTGTCGACTACAGAGCGAAATACTTCGGCATCACCGCGGGAAAAATACCCACTGTTGATAAGTTCCAGCACTGCACGCAATTCAGGATTGCTGGCAATGTAGTCAGTTGGGTGATACCTTTCGCGCTTAATACGCTCTACCTCCTCGGCAGTCAGGCCAAACAGGAAAAAATTCTCTGCTCCGACCTCCTCGCGTATTTCCACATTAGCCCCATCAAGCGTGCCAATGGTGAGCGCGCCGTTGAGCATGAATTTCATGTTGCCAGTGCCGGAAGCTTCTTTACCGGCAGTGGAAATCTGTTCTGACAGATCGGCAGCCGGATAGATGAGCTGAGCGTTCTGGACATTAAAGTTGGGCACAAAAGCCACCTTCATGCGCGTATTCACATCCGGATCAGCGTTAATTGTCTCAGCCACAGCATTGATGAGCTTGATGATACGCTTGGCCATGAAATAGCCGGGCGCGGCTTTACCACCGAAAATGAAAGCACGCGGCGGAATCTTGAGCCCTGGATTCTCTTTGAGACGGCGGTAAAGCGTGACGATATGCAACACGTTCAAATGCTGTCGCTTGTACTCATGGATGCGCTTGACCTGAATGTCAAACAACCAAGTGGGATCGAGCTCGATGTCGGTATGTGCTCGGATGTAGTCAGCTAAGCGCTTCTTATTGGCTTCTTTGATCGCACGCCACTTGCTCCGGAATGCGGCATCACCGGCCTTGGCTTCGAGTTCGTGCAGCCACCCCACCTCCACCGGCCATTGCCCACCGAGTGTCTCATTGAGCAAGGCGCGCAATCCTGGGTTAGCAAGTGCCAGGAAGCGGCGTGGCGTGACCCCATTCGTTTTATTGCTGAAGCGTTCGGGCCACATCTCGTAAAAATCCTTCAATACACTTGCCTTGAGTAAATCAGAGTGTAGTGCTGCTACCCCGTTAATAGCATGACTACCGACAGCGGCGAGGTGTGCCATGCGTATACACTTTTCACCCGCTTCGCCGATCAAGGACATTCTTGCCACACGCGCTTCATCCCTTGGAAAACGCGCACGTACCTCATCGAGGAAACGACGGTTAATTTCGTAGATGATTTCCAGATGGCGCGGCAGCAATGTCTGGAACATCGGCAATGGCCAAGTCTCTAATGCCTCAGGTAACAGCGTGTGGTTCGTGTAACCAAAGGTCTGAACGGTGATAGCCCAAGCCTTATCCCAGCCCAATCGTCGTTCATCCACCAGCAGGCGCATCAGTTCAGCCACCCCGATGGACGGATGCGTGTCGTTGAGTTGCACAGCATAACGTTCTGCAAAATTCTCCACTGGCACGTCTGCAAGCTCCAGGATATGAAGCAAATTCTGCAGCGAGCAGGAAACGAAGAAATATTGCTGACCCAGGCGCAGGTGCTTGCCGATCTGCGGCTCGTCGTTAGGATACAGCACTTTAGTTACTGTTTCGGACACCACTTTGTCCTCAACCGCCTGGTAGTAATCACCCGTGTTGAAAGCCTGGAAGTCGAAAGATTCCACTGCCTCGGCACTCCATAACCGCAAAGTGTTGCAGTTATTAACACCATAGCCTTGTATCGGTGTGTCGAAGGCGGTGCCCTTTACCACTCGGTACGGTACCCAGCGTACGCGATCGCTACCTGCTTCATCACGGTAATGCTCGGTGTGCCCACCCCAATTGACATAGCAAGCAACTTCTGGTTTTGCAATTTCCCAAGGATTGCCATAGCGCAACCATTTATCTGTTATCTCCGTCTGCCAGCCATCATGAATCTCCTGGTCAAAGATACCAAATTCATAGCGGATACCAAAGCCAACAGCCGGACGTTGCAGTGTTGCCAACGAATCGAGATAACACGCAGCGAGCCTTCCCAAACCGCCATTACCTAAACCTGGCTCCTCTTCACACTCCAGGACGGAATCGAGATCCTGGCCAAGTTCAGCCAGCGCAGTCCGGGCTTCTTGTTCGATACCGAGATTCAGCAGGTTATTGCCCAGATGCGGCCCCATAAGGAATTCTGCTGAGAGATAGCAGACGATCTTACGTTTGAGATCGAAATTAGTTTGTATAGTGTTCAGCCAGCGGTGCTGCATGCGATCACGCACTGCCAGCGCGAGCGCATAGTAATAATCATGTAATGTCATGGCCACCGGCGGGTGCCCGATGGAATAGTGCAAGTGATCAATCACGGCTTGTTTGAGTGCAGCGGCCTGCATACCCGTGCGTACCTCCACCTCTGAAAAACTTTTTGTATCGACCGGCGCGGTAGTTTCTGCTTGCTTCGGGGGTGTTTTACTGTCCATAATGGTTGATTCCTTTCAAAGTTATTCTGAGCTTTATCTACTTCCGGCCATTCTCATTCCGCCACAAAATTCTTCTCAATCAGCATGTATCCATTCGACTACTGCAGTGTCCAATTTTTGACAGCCCTACCTCCTTTCAGCGTTCTCCACTAGCCAATGTGCATGATGTTCTCGGACGATGGCAATTGCCTCATCAGCGGTATCCACACAGCATGGTATCTTCATATCTTTGTCGTTAGCCAATTCGAATCCTGGACGCAACATCATCTTCGTCGCCCAATCGACCAGTCCTTGCCACATTGGACCGGTAAAAATCAGCGGCGTATCATGCAGATGTCTCACCTGTAACAATTGCTAGATCATCGTCGACTCAAGCACCGTGCCAATACCACCCGGTGCGACAATATAAGCATCGGACAGTAAGACGAAGTGTTGCAAGCGGGTAAAGAATGTCTGATGCTCGAAAGCCTCCGCAACGAATGGGTTGACCTCTTGCTCAAACGGCAGCTTTACACGAATGCCAATGTTATGTACTCGCTCCGGTGCTTTGGCTACTTCCGCACCTTCGTTGGCCGCCTGCATCAAACCTGGCCCCCCACCTGTCACAATATCGCAGCCCATGGCTGCCAGTGCCTCTGCCATGCGCTTAACCTCTTTATATACCCAGTGACCAGGTTGAGTGCGGGCCGAGCCAAAAATCGTGACGCGATAGCGCTCGCGCCTGGAAGGACGCAAGCGCGTGAGATTGTTTACCGCCGCCCAGAGACCGAAAATCGTCTCAACAAGGATACGTTTCACCGCCTCCTCGTCAGCCAGGCTGACAGTGGTCGCATCTGTAATGGATGAGGAAGATTGCTTACTCATGTTACTTCGCCTCAATAAGGCCATACCCAGTTAGTGAACTCATCCTTGTCAGCACCATGCTCGTGCGCATAGGCCAGATTGAGGATGATCTGATTTTTCATCTGCTCCTTCAGATGCGCCGCCTTGGCGGCAAGCCCGGGAACCCGATCAATGACATCGATCACGAGTGTAAAACGGTCGGTCTGATTCAAGATCGCAAGTTCTAGCGGGGTATTGATGTTGCCACGCTCTTTATAACCGCGCACGTGCAGATTTTCGTGGTTCTTAAAGCGGTAAGCGAGTTTGTGAATCAACCAGGGATAACCGTGAAAATTAAAAATCACTGGTTTGTCGGTCGTAAAAAGGCTATCAAATTCACGATCGGTTGAACCGCATGGGTGTTCAGTTATCGGTTGCATTTTGTAGAGATCCACCACGTTGACAAAGCGTACTTTCAGATCAGGAAGATGCTCGCGCAACAAAGCCGTCGCGGCAAGCGCCTCCTGAGTAGCTACATCCCCACAGGATGCCATCACCACATCCGGCTCCACCCCTTCATCGTTACTGGCACGGCGCCAAATACCGATACCCTTGGCGCAATGTACAATCGCCTCATCAATGGTGGTAAATTGCAAATGCTTCTGCTTGTCGGCAACAATCACATTGATGCAATTAGTTGAGCGCAAGCATTGATCTGCAATTACCAGCAGGGTATTCGCATCGGGCGGCAGATAGATGCGGGTGACACTTGGACTCTTGTTGGTAACCAGATCGATGAAACCGGGATCCTGGTGCGAAAAGCCGTTATGATCCTGACGCCAGACGGTGGAGGACAGTAGGATATTCTGTGACGCCACCGGTGCACGCCAAGGGACATGGTTTTTGGAAATATCCAGCCATTTAGCGTGCTGATTGAACATGGAATCGATGACATGAGCGAAAGCTTCATACGTATGGAAAAAACCGTGCCGGCCGGTAAGAAGATAACCTTCCAACCAGCCAATCAGCGTGTGTTCGGAGAGCATTTCCATCACGCGTCCATCGCGGGACAATTCGCCACCATCCGCATCTTCGGGCAGCAATTCTGCCATCCAAACCTTCTTGCTCACCTCGTAGATCGACTGCAGACGGTTAGATGCGGTCTCATCGGGACCAAAGACACGGAAATTAGTCATGTTATTGCGCATCACATCGCGCAAAAACTCTCCAAGTGGTTTGGTGTTTTCATGCAGTACCTTACCGGCCTCCTTGACTTCGACTGCATAGTTACGAAAATCCGGCAGTTTCAGATCCTTGCACAGCAGACCACCGTTGGCATGTAGGTTGGCGCTCATGCGTCGATGTCCTTGTGGAGCGAGCGCACGCAGTTCTGGCATAAGCTGTCCGTTTGCGTCGAATAGCTCTTCAGCCTTATAACTCTTCAGCCAATCTTCCAGCAGCTTTAAATGCGCAGGATTAGTACGTACATCGGAGAAGGGTACCTGATGCGAACGCCAGGAGCCTTCAGCTTTGTGCCCATTGATCTCTTTCGGTCCAGTCCAGCCCTTGGGTGTACGCAAAACGATCATGGGCCAGCTCGGCAGCTCAGCCTTACCACTGTCACGTGCTGACTTCTGGATAGCGCGAATCTCAGCGATAACCGTATCGAGCGTCTGCGCCATTGTCTGGTGCATGGAATCGGGATCATCCCCTTCGACAAAATAGGGCGTGTACCCATAACCGTGGAAAAGGGCTGCCAGCCGCTCAGGACTGATGCGTGCGAGAATAGTCGGATTAGCGATTTTATAGCCATTGAGATTCAGAATGGGCAGTACCGCACCGTCGCGGGTCGGGTTGATAAACTTGTTCGAATGCCAGGCGGTAGCAAGTGGACCCGTCTCAGCCTCGCCATCACCCACTACGCAGGCAACGATGAGGTCAGGATTATCCAGGCAAGCGCCATAGGCATGGGATAGGCTATAACCCAATTCGCCCCCCTCGTGAATGGAACCCGGGGTTTCCGGAGTTACGTGCGAACCGATTTGGCCAGGAAAGGAGAATTGTTTGAAGAACTTGCGCAACCCATCCATGTCTTCACTCTTGTCGGGATAAACCTCGGAATAAGTACCTTCCAGATAAGTCGGCCCGATAACGCCCGGCGCCCCATGTCCAGGGCCGGCCATAAAAATCATGTCGAGATCGTCGCGCTTGATGACTCGATTGAGGTGCAACCAGACAAACGATAACGCCGGACTTGCCCCCCAATGTCCAAGCAGTCGATGCTTGACATGCTCGATCTTAAGCGGTTCCTTGAGTAAGGGATTGTCTCGCAAATAAATCATGCCTACCGAGAGATAGTTGCAGGCGCGCCACCAGGCATTCATCGCGCGCAGCTCTTCTGCACTGAGTGGATTGCTGGCAGTTGCAGGCTTTTGTGCGGTGTAGTTCATCATCAGAACTCCTTTTTTATAGAGCGAAGAGATATTAGAAAATCCTATCTGAATATCCTTGCAAAAAAAATACGTGTAAATACGTAGGAATAACTGAAATCCCCAAGTTTACTGGAGACTCCGCTCCTCAAGAGAAGGGAGCTATGAATCAATCAATAAGATACTCACCTAAAAGGTGTCGAACAAGCTGTCCCATGATTATGAGATAATTGTTTTTTTTCAGGTTGCTGCTATTTTATTTGGCTTACGAGATAATTTTATTAACGAAGAGGTGGAGGAGAAACTAGATCTGTGCTTTTATAAGTGAATACAAATAATGCGGTATATGCATTGAAGAAAGTGTCAGCAATAAACGGTGAAGATGACGCAATATATCGATTAGATGGCAACTCAAAAATATCAAAATAGAAATTTGCGTATCCGGTCTGGTATTCAGCTTTATAGATCGCTAATTCAGGCAGTGAAATAGGTATTAAAGAAGCTTGAATTGGAGGGATTCCAACGAAAGTATTCCCCAATTCAGTTCCCAAGGAATTTATCACTACATTAATACGATAGTTAGCATTTTCTGCACTTCCTTCAACCGTGTAGCCATGTTGTCCCAACCACCCCGCAACAACGCCCAGTATAAAATCTTTATCCATACTTATTCCGGAAATATCAAGCTTGACAATTGCACCCGGCGGAATAGGCAAAGCCGATTCGGATCGCTTGGAAAGACTGCGCATCACTGCTTCACTGATTAATAACTGCTCGGTCGGAGTCCTAAGTGAATTTGACATTTTCTGGGTAGTTGAACAGGCTGAAAGCAAATAAACTAATGCCGCGCCTAAACAAATTAATTTAACCATTTTCTTGATCATAGCGCTTCGTTCCTTATTATTCACTGATTCTTGATCTTCTGCTGATCCAATGTATCAATGGAATGATAATCATTGAGACAATTTTGATGGTTCCAGGCAAGCTAGCAAATGTTAAACTTAATACTTTCCTACCTATTCATTAATAAGATATCGAAAAAAAAGAATAAACAAATACAAATATACGCAAATACGTAGAAATAAGCTTTATTGATAAGCGGTCAATAAATCGTTTTCTAACTTAATCTATACTTCAAATCAGTAGATTATGTTTATGTACTAAAAGAGATGACCAATTACATCCCGCCTCCAATTTTGAAATCAGCAGGAGCTTTCGCAGATCTTATTAATGATGGACACTCAGATGAAAAGAGGGTTATTGATGGGTGCTTTTTTAATTTCATTTCTTGAGTCTGCCTATGCACTTGAAGTGCAAGGACATCGAGGCGCTCGCTGGATGCGCCCAGAAAATACTCTCCCAGCCTTTGAGTATGCGCTGCAAGTGGGCGTCAACACCTTGGAATTAGACACTCTCATCACTAAAGATAAACAAGTCGTCGTTCATCATGATCCGGCATTAAACCCGGATATTTGCCTGGATCCTCAAGGAAAGAAATTTACCACCCAAATTCTCATTCGCTCACTGACACTGAAGGAGTTAAAAGCTTATGACTGCGGTTCCCTGGTCAACCCCAGCTTTCCTCAGCAAGTCGCTCAACCAAAAACCCCTATTCCAACCCTCGAAGAGGTATTTCAAATGGTTGAGCAATCAAAGCTTCACACCGCGAAAAAAGTGTATTTCAATATTGAAATAAAAATTGAAGAAGCTCACCCTGAATATTCCCCTTCACCCGAGGAATTTGTAAAGCTTGTGTTGGCAGTTGTAGAAAAACACAACTTCATGAATCGGGTGATTTTACAATCCTTTGACTTACGCACGTTAAAAGTCGCACGCCAATTAGAACCCAAGCTACCCCTTTCTATTTTAATTGAAGATAGGCCCACAGAACCAGGCGCTTTGGTAAAGTTAATGAAAGCTTATCAGGCACAAATTCTTTCACCCAATTATGAATGGCTGACGGCTCAAGATGTGGCAGAGATCCATAAAATGGGAGGCCACGTGATCCCGTGGACGCCCAATACGAAAGAACATTGGCAATCAATGATTGATAAAGGTGTGGATGGCATTATCACGGACAATCCCAAAGAACTTCTTGACTTTCTTAAACGATGAAAGGGTCAATATAACCCATAATGCCTCCAAACTTATCACATACGTGTTTGCACGTATTTTTTTAACCACGATTTTTCGATAGCCTTTGAAAGTGTCAAAGCTTAACAAAAAGGTATTTATTTTTTTATGCTTGATGAACAGATCGAATAGATATTTATATGTGGAAGTTTGCTGAAAACTATTTGCGGATTCCAATATAGCGAGGACTATAGTTTATCTGGACAGCTAGCGTGAAATTTATCTCATATCAAGGAGCAAGAACATGAATCGAAAAACTGGTTTTCAGCTTGTTGCATTGAGTTTGTCAATTGCATCAGCATTATTGATAGCACCGACAATAAGTTACGCAACCGAACAAGGCGAGCAACGTCGGGAAGCAAGAGAAATAAGACAGGAGGGACGTCAGGGAGCAAGAGAAACCAAGGCGGAATGCCGCGCGGGAGATGAGAAGACTCGACCAGAATGTCGGCAGGAAAAGCGAGAAACCAAGCAGGATGCGCGTGAGAAAGGACGGGAAATCAAATATTAACAGCAAAGAATACTTAGTCAGTTAATCCATGAAGGCAAAGCGAAGTTTGGCTTACTAACTATAATATTCAATCCTCAGATTTGAGGCATTGGTTGGAGAAAAAGTGCAATTCTGAAAAATTTTACTCGCTAAAACCTATTCTGACCTCCCTATGTGTCAGGATACCTTTCACCGCAGTTGAAACCTAAAAACTTGAAGGGCGAAGTGAGAGGACATGAAGCAAAAGAGTTATTCAAAAGAATTTAAGGAATCAGTCATCAAGAAGATGATGCCACCCAATGCGGTATCTGTTCCCCAATTGTGTAAAGAAACAGGCGTATCTGATGTTACGCTGTATAAATGGAGAAAAGAATACAGGAATAGGGGGATCGCAGTGCCGGGAGATAACAGTAAAGCAGATGACTGGACAGCAGAAGATAAGCTGGCGGTTGTAATAGAAACAGCTGGTTTGAATAGCGCACAACTGAGTGAATATTGCCGCAGTAAAGGCTTGTACTCAGAACAGATTGATCAATGGAAAACGGCAGCACTGTCAGGGTATCAACGCCATGCCCAGGCTGAGAAAGAAAAGAATCGCTATCGTCAGGAAGAGCGGAAGCAGATAAAGCGTCTGGAAGCTGAACTCAGACGCAAAGAAAAAGCACTGGCAGAAACAGCCGCGCTGCTGGTGCTGTCAAAAAAGTGCGAAGCCATCTGGGGGGTGAGCGAGGAAGATTGATCTGCGCGCAGGATCGTCAGATGGCCATACAATTAATAACAGAAGCAGTGAATCAAGGTGTACGGCAACGATTGGCCTGTGAGGTGATCGGCATCAGCAGCCGCACGCTGCAATACTGGCATCACATTGGCCTGGAAGATCGTCGGCAGATAGTCGAGAAAACGCCTGCCAATAAACTCAGTGAGCAGGAAAGAAAGCATATCCTCGACGTTTGTAACAGTAAAGAATTCTGCAGCCAGACACCTAAACAGATTGTCCCTGCCCTAGCAGACAAAGCTATTTATCTGGCGTCAGAAAGCAGTTTCTACCGCATTTTACGTAATGCTGGCCAATTGCATCGCCGAGGCCGTACGGCCAATCCAGGCACGACAAAGAAACCGACAACCTATATGGCAGATGGACCCAATCAGGTGTGGTCATGGGATATTACCTATCTGGCCAGTACGCTCAAAGGCGTATTCTTTTACCTGTATCTGTTCATGGATATCTATAGTCGTAAAATTGTAGGCTGGGAAGTCTATGAGAATGAATCATCGGAACGAGCTGCTGATGTTTTGCGAAAAACCCGGTTGACTGAAGTATTACCCATCCACCAGAAGGTGGTATTACATTCAGATAATGGCAGCCCGATGAAAGGGGCCACCATGCTGGTAACAATGCAGAAGCTGGGTGTTGTTCCATCATTCAGCCGCCCTTCGGTGAGTAACGATAATCCGTATTCAGAGGCATTATTCAAAACTTTGAAATATACACCTGCTTATCCATCCAAACCTTTTGAAAGTCTTGACGAGGCACGCCAATGGGTGCTGCATTTTGTTGACTGGTATAACCACTGTCATCGCCATGGCGGCATAAAATATGTGACACCAACACAGCGCCATCATGGTGATGATGTGACTCTTCTTGAACAGCGAAAACGTCTCTATGAGGAAGCGAAAAAGAAGCATCCGGAACGTTGGTCAGGCGAAACCCGAAACTGGTCACACGAATCAACAGTCAGGCTTAATCCCGGTAATACGCAACCAAAAACCACGATGGAAAAGGTTGCTTAAATAATGTATTCAGGCGAAAAGTATGTTGACACCTACCGACCTTCCACCTGCGAAGGTCAGCTGTTGCAATATGCTTCCTAGAGTTAAATCATGGAGAAAGAAAAAACCCTCACTGATAATCGTTTAAAGACCCCACGCGCAGCCGCCGTTGCTGGTATTTTGTTTTCCATGTTGTATATTACTAGCCTCGTTCTCTTTCGAGTTTCGGTGCCAGCAGATCCGTATGATGCTGGAGCATGGCTGGCAGGTGGCTGGAAGGCCGTCAATCTGGCATTGTATCTGCTACCATTCGCGGGCATTGCCTTTTTATGGTTCATCGGCGTGCTGCGGGATCGAATTGGAATTTATGAAGACCGCTTTTTCGCGACTGTATTCCTCGGCAGCGGCCTGCTGTTTCTAGCCATGCTATTTGCTTCTGGAGCAGTTGCAGCAGGCATCCTGATCAGCTATAACATAGCACCGGGCAAATTCGTTGAATCGGGCATTTACACATTTGGACGCACCGTGGTATATCAGATCGTCAATGTCTATGCCGTGAAAATGGCGGGGGTGTTTATGATCTCAATCTGTACAGTCGCAGTCCGCACCAAAATTTTTCCGCAGTGGATTGCGCTTCTCGGCTATGCAATGGCGCTGCTGCTGTTACTGAGCACTGGATATTTTTACTGGACACCATTGGCATTTCCATTATGGGTGCTGCTGGTCAGCACGTATATTTTGCTAACAAACCTAAGAAACAAACCGGATACGGCTGCCCCACCGGCTCAGTCATAACGGCCTGCAAGATGATTCTAAGCTGCTTTGCTGTGCAGGTCTAGCGGGATAATGATCCCATGTTCAACCAGACCTGAAACAACTTATAACCCAACGCAAGGACGATAGCACCGACGAATAATCCGACTATACCAGACATCAGCAAGCCGCCGATAGCCCCCAAAAAGATCACTGCTATAGGAACACTGACACCTCGTCCCAGCACCAACGGTTTTAAAACATTATCCAGTAGCATAATCATGACGTTCCAAATTAGAAATATCACTGCGGTAAGCGTATCACCGGTTGCAAAAACGTAGATGATAGCTGGAACAACAATGATCCCTACCCCGATCTGTACTACGGCCAAGATCAGGCACAATAACGCCCATATTCCAGCAGCAGGCACACTGGCAAAGATAAAACCGAGACCTGCCAACAATGCTTGAATAACAGCAATGCCCAATACCCCGCGAGCAACACTGCGAATTGTAGCTTCGGCCAGATTGGCGAAGTCATCGCCGCGCTCACCCACCAATCGCCTGGATATGCTATGAGCGAGCTGATAACTGCTCTCGGAATAAACCAATAAGATACCCGCGATCACGAACGCAGCAATGAATATGATGATTCCCATACCTGCGCTAGCAGCAGCATTGATCAACCAGACACCGGCTGCTCTGAGTTGGGGTTGCATCAGCTTCAAGGCTTCGATCAAATTCGTTGAGGCAAGATCCCATATTTTCGCGATGGATTCACCAATAAGAGGCCAATTTCTGACAGCTTCCGGTGTTGGTGGAATAATGAACTGCCCATGCAGAAATTGCTCCGCCAGCGTTACCACGTTATGCACCAGCAGATTTGTCAACATGACAGTAGGCACCATTAACAGCGTCAGCAATACAGTGATAAGCAATATTGCTGCAATTATGCGCCGGTCGCCAAATAGATTGAGCAGCATGAGATAAAGGGGATGAATCGCTACCGCAATGATGATTCCCCACACCAGTGGAATAATAAACGGCTGCAATATTTGAAAACACCATATCAGCACAATCGCCAGCACTCCCAGGCGTATGGCTGTTTCCGCTACTTTACTGGACAAATCATCGTGGGGGGGTGGTATGAAGTTTGGTGTCATTATGCGTTCCTTCTGGGGTATTCCAAGTTTGTACCCAATATGCCAGTTTCAACCAGTGTTCTTCAAGATCATCTGCGTGCACTCGCTTGCGCTATTCATCGGTAGAGGATCGATGCCGATACCAGGCTGTTCCATGAAACAAACGGATTACCTGCATCAAGTAACGTGTTCACCACAGATGGAAACTCCAGAAAGTCTGCATCACCGGCGGCTTGAATCCAATAGAACACCTTCTGGTAAACTATCTACCAGATACTGTAAATATTTTCGGTGGGGCTTCAAATTTTCAGAGGCTATCCGCTCAAAGAGGGCTAAGACAGCACGGTTTAATGGACAAGGAAAATTTCCCGCTAGCTGGATCAGATAACCGTTATAGGCCTCTATTTCCGTACGGCAGTAATCGACGGAAATATCTGGAGCCATTGAACAATAGGTACCGCGTAGTGATGGTCGGAAAAATATGGCCATCAATTTACTTAAAGCGGTCATGCGTAGAATGTAGGAAACGGTATCAGGATGAAATGGCCCAATGCGAGCAAGTTTAATGTGCGCATGCTTGAGAATGGCATAATTTTCGTACAGCATACCAAAAAAGAGCTTTTTAGCTAACAGATCAGTTAATAATGCGCCATTATCGAGGCCAGCTACAGCCGCAAGGGGAGAAATAGCGGCATTGTACATAAGCTTGGTCGCTTTATATGGTTGAATATCTTTAACCAATTCAACAGGAAATAATTTAGTTTTTGCCAGTGCTTTAGCCAATGATGCGATTTCATCCCATTCCCAAGCAGTGACAGATCGGCGTGCTCCAATGTGGAGGGTACCCGGCCTTGTAATTCGAGTTTCAGCACGACCGCGCAGACATTCGGACACAAAAGAAGCAATTCCTTCGCAGGCATGATGGCGTCGCTCTAGAGCCGCATCAAAGCCATTCTGAATCGGTACCAGAAAAGCATCTTCCGGCAGACGTGTGAGTATTTCTGGATTATTATAGGTTTTGGTGCAGAGCAAAATAAAACCTTCATTTGGCGCAATCCACTCATCAAAAGCCATGAAAGGTACAGCTTGTGTTCCTATTCCAACTACCGTTACACCATTCTTTTTACCTTCGCTTATTTTGTTAGGATGGCTGTCAATCAATACTACAGTATAACCCGCTCGTGCCAAGGCCCAGCCAACCGCGGCACCAATTCCTCCAGCCCCTAAGATGTGAATGGGTTTATTAAGTAAATTCATTAACTCTATTATAAATATAGATGCGGAAATTAATATTCAAAGTAAATAACACCCAAGATACGGAAAATAATTCAAACTAAAATTCAATGCTTATAAACAGATAAATGATAGCAGTTCTCAAACTCATCGCAGCTAAATTTATTTTACCTAAGTCGTTAGTTTTTTTATAACCACTCAATTAAGTAATTTTTTAATTCCCCTAACCAATTTCAAATTAAATAAAACTTTTTAAGACTAATGCAATATGCCAACCAATTGAATACGTGCAAATACATAGGAGCTGATCATATTGACAGTGATCAAAAGATCTTTAATTTAAGCTATGCGGCCTATCAAAGAGTTTGACGTAATCCTATGGTTTAGGTAAGCCTTTTCTCTGCAACTAAAAATATTCGACTCTCTTGGTTAAAAAAATTTTTTGCTCATAGTCCAGGAGATAACTTTTTCCACTGGTAGTTCTTAATAGCCAAATCGTAGCCACTTTGAAATAGCTGACGCATGTACTCAGTATCGAACTCTTCTAGATGAGAAGTATTGAAATCTTTTGGAATAATAGCAAGATTAAAATCAATGCCATCTCGCTGAGTCTGGCTATAGATCTCGTATAAATCACCAATACCTTGATTTTGAATCAATGAAGTAATAGCGCGGGCAGCAATCGACAAAGCGCGCCGTTCGACTTCCGCCCAGCCAGGATCCAGACGGGCATTTCGTATCATGTAAAGCCGCCGCTGGCGGATAATGCCTCTCTGTTTGCTGATGTCAGCCACTTTAAGTACTGGGGGATAGAGAAATATTTGTGCTGTAGCACCGCCATCTACGTGCATTTCCTGGTACCGATTACCATTTGCTTCGACGTCAATCATCACTGGAGGAAAAGCACCCGGTATGGCCGTCGAGGCAAGTAGAATTTTATGAAATAGTTCTAAAGCCCCAGGGTGGTCGCTGGCAGCGATCTTTCCCATATTCCATATAACTGATTGATGAGAATCCAGATTGGTAGTCGCTATCAGCAGCAATCACCCTCGCTCATGCTCCTGAGCAATTTCTTTCAGCATATCTGGAGTAATGTCCTTTATTAAAAGCTGGTGGAGCGGCGCACTGTCGGCTAGCGCATCATCGAATATTACTGAGAAAGGATAGCGTTTATCGAATATGTCCTTGGGTGCGCTTTTAGTGTAAACCTCCCTCAGGATATAATCATATTTTGGTCCTAAAAACGCAAGGGATGCGATCATCGCACCCGTGCTAATGCCAGTGACCCCTTTGAACTCCGGCCGGTTACCGGCCGCTGTCTAGCCATACAGTAGTCCAGCAGCGAACGCACCATTGTCGCCCCCACCTGAAATGGCCAAGAAATTGATAGGAGGCAGATTGGGAGAAGGCAGATTAGCACCCTGGCCTTTTGTGGCAAGGCAAGCTTGTTCCCGGTTAAAACTTTCGATGGCATCTTGAGTGAACTCAGGCATTTCAGAGCGCACTGTGCAACGTACTCGTACTACGTAACGGACTCCAGGCAAGCCGACCACTTCTGCTTTCTCAGACCATACCTGGGGAACGGCAGGTTGCCGCATAGGTGCGGAACAACCTGAAAGTATGAAGGTTATACCGGTAAGTACCGAAATAAGTGCAAATATTGAATATACTTTATCATATCCATGCTCCTATCTTCATATCATATATATTGCCATTATAGTTTTATCTTCGGAAATCCTATGATGTTACGTTTGGTTCCATTAAATTGGCAGATATATGGCGTAGATAGCAGAACTGAGACATTGATGAGTTTGCTTGATCAGATAAATTAATGATATAGGCATCATACTCTCTCAGTGTAGTCAACTTTCAAGAAACAAATGTAACACAATGGTTTTACAGCAAATATTAAGTAGCCTCAGGAACAGGGGTAAGATTAAACCCCAGCTTCCGAGCGCGAACAGTCAGATGATGCAACACGCGTTGACGATATCGCTCCTCATAGTACTCCTGCCCTTTATCGACGTACTCGGTTCCTTTCGTTAGCATCGTGTAGATCAAGCGCGCCAGTTTGTGTGCTGTCGCTGTGATTGCCTTTGCCTTGTCGAGTCTGCCACATAATCTTCTGTAATAGGCACCCAGTGCAGACTGGCTGGATTTCAATGAAACTGCCGCCATGCGCAGTGCCTGAGCCGCACGGTTCGCTGTGCGCTTGCTTGCCCCCGATAGCACTTTTCCGCCCGATATCTTTGTTCCAGGACACAACCCAAGCCACGAGGCAAACTGCTTCGCACTCTTGAACCTGCTCATGTCAGCGCCCACTTCACTCAGGACTTTCATCGCAGTCGTCACTTCGATGCCGTCAATTCGCGTCAAATCAACCCCACACATGCCAATCAGATGGGCACGCAAATCAAATTTGGGAGCGTTCTTGACATTGGAGCGGCGCTTCTTCTGGCAGATCTCTACCTTGTGCACCTGAAGTGCCGCCAGCATGGTTTCAAGCTGCCGGTCACATTCGGTGAGTCGTTCGCTGTAGGCGTCATAGAGTGACATCGCTTGCTTGAGTGCAAACAGGTGTTCTTCCCGCCAATTCCCGACTAACGATTTCTCAATCTCGTCTTTGCCAGCCCGGATGCGATTGCTCTTGAGATTCGCCAGGATGTGCCCATCTCTCTCACCAGTAATGATGGCACGAACGATCTTTTGACCGGTTTCGCCCACAATATCCGAAATCACGTTCGCCAATTGTATGTTCATTTGCGCCAGAGCCTTTTGCATATGTTGCACATGTCGCGCCTGATAACGGATCAGCATATCGCGTTGACGAGATATGGCTCGTAGTGCACATATCTCATCTTTCGGACGGAATGCGCCAGACAACAACCCAAAGCTCATCAGTTGCTGTAACCATTGGCAGTCCAGTACATCCGACTTCCGGCCAGAAACATTTCTAACGTGCCGCGCATTTACTAGATACACAGTCAGCCCGCGCGACTCCAAAAGTTCATACAGTGGAATCCAGTATACCCCCGTCGATTCCATTGCCACAGTGTCAATTTCACAGCCTCTAACCAGTCCGCTAAACCATTCAGGTCTGCGGTGAAACTCTTGAATTCCCTTACCGGCTTGTTATCTCGATCCGGCGGTACCGCCACAAAATGGCTCGCAGAGCCAATATCAATCCCCGCTGCATTCGGATGGATTAACTCCAATTTACTTCGCTTGAACTTTGCCATGACATCCTCCATTATCTCTATTGGAATGTCGCGCTGGTTCAGGTACGTCGTTGTACTCACTCTTTCAAACGGGATGTCCGTTGCCACGGACTCACCAATGTCGCCGACGTGACCCATGACCACGCTAAAAAACGGGCGGATTAGCACCAGTGATGTGTCGGTCTTCTCCAGCGCGACATTCCAACTTTACTCCTCAAGCTCTGACGCCGCTTGTTTCTTCTGCGCGCCTTGCCGCCTCTAGCGGATTACTACGCTAAAAAGAAAAAATCATGAACATGCGTAAAAAAACATGTCGCTAGTACACCATTATATTGCGGGGCTAAAACATCTAAGGTTGAATATTCCTTGAGTATGGTGATTTTATAAGATAAGCATTTCATTTTGCTCTGCGGGCGAAGCTATATATTAAGGCAACCCAACAGGCTTATGCTGAGTTGCAAAAGTTAAAGGCTGCGTGACATCAGTACTTAAATTCTTTTTTTATTCCTCAAAAATAAGAAAAGCTATGCCCTAAGATCGCTTTATTTATGTAACAATAAAGCGGGTTGCAGAAATGATTTTGATTATATTGATCTGATTTTCCTGCGCCCCATTGCATAAATTCTATGTAGTTATATTTGCTTTATATATTGAAGCCCTGATTGTTGAACGAATAAATATATTTTTATTCTCTTGGAGAAAGCATATTATGAATATCCATAAACAAATAGCAGCCTCAGTTCTTACAGCACCAATAATGATTTTATATTTTTTAGGAATATTTATGACGGGATGTACTGCAATTCAGTCAGATTCCAATCAAGCCAAATCAAGAGTTGTCGAACCTGCTCCCGATACTGCTTTTATTGAACATCCTGAACTGCAGCAGCAGCCAACTGATTTACCTTTTCAGAAAGTATGGATCAAACCTGATTTTGACAAAAGCCGCTATCAGGAATTGATCGTCGCGCCTGTCAATACTCAGTACATGTTTGAAATGGATTGGCTGCATAAAGCCAGCAGCGCTAGCTGGTTCAATGATGTGAAAAAAGATATCGAAGAGTTGGCGGTATATTTCCATGACCAAGTAGTAAAAGCTTTCAAGGAAGATCCCAACCACCGTTTTAAAGTCATTGAAAGTATTGATCAGCGTCAACAACCGGCACTCCGCCTGGAACTGGCGCTGATCGAGATTAATCCCTCGACGCCGGTGTTGCACGCAGCCGGATGGCTGACGCTTGGTGGCGGCACTGCGGCAGGCGCAATCAACAAGCGGCGGGCAGCATTCGAAGCCCGCTTGCGTGATCTACAAACTGACGAAATAGTCGCTACTTTCGCCGATCGCGATATGCAGGATGTAGGCCCGCTTGATCTGACGCGCCTGACCTGGTATGGTCCAACAAAAGGCATTATGGATCGCTGGGCCAAACAGTTCGTCGAGGTCGCTAACCGAAAACCGGACGAAGTAGTGACTGACCCGACAGCATTCACGCTGCGTCCATTCTAACTAAGATATCGGCAGCATGTCTTAACCCTGCATAGGATGCGGGAATGTACAATACCCGCTGACACGCGATCAACCAACAAAATCACCACATTGGAAATTTCGTCTCAATAACGGCGCTCCTTTATCGCCTCCAATGCCCAAGTGGGAATATCGCCAAGGTTGGGTGGAACGGTCGACCAGGGATCGGCCTGCTTCCCGAGCGCACGACCCGCATCAAATGCCGCACGCATCTGTTCCGGGTCAAAGGCGAGTGGATCCTTTCCAACGTTTACGCTATCTGGGATCTCAACTATTTTGAAGTTGTAACCTAAGAGCTGAGTCCCGACATAGGATCGCGTCAAAGCCGTTTGCATAGACTGGTCCATCATCACGCTAACCGTCGTGGCTGCCACATCGCCGATGGCTCTGCGCAAGGCCTTGGGAGGATTCTTAAGCCTGCCATTAGAAATCAGATACACATTACCTGGCCCATACAGCGGAGGCTTGGGTCGCTCTGTCAACCCCATCCCTGGGATAACAACATTCGAACGGGCGGCCCCATCGATGAACAGATGACCATCGATTTCCACCGGCGGAAAGACGATAGGGAATGATGCAGAGGCGAGCAATACCTCACGATAAAGCTTGAGGTTTCCGTCCTTCGCGATTAGCGTCATATCCCAGATCCAGGTTTGGCCGTAATCGACGTTGGTCGTGCCCACAAACAGGAGCCGGTTGTCGTCGTAAGCGGCAGCCACGCGTGCCAAGGTCTCCGCAGTGATGTGTTTGGCGATGAGCGCTCGAAGCGGTGAGGTGTCTGACAGCGAATCAGCGCCGAACGCTAAGCTGAAGATACTTCTGTCCCGATAAATGTCTTTCTTGGTGACTTGCGTGTACATCTCTTCGAGATGCACGTCATCGGCCGGGGTGCCGAGCAGAGCGTGGGTCGCCAGTAAAGCGCCGGTGCTCACACCTGCGACGACATCGAACTCGGGCCGTTGACCACTTTCGCGCCAACCAGCCAGGAAGCCGGCACCGAAGGCACCATTTTGGCCGCCGCCTGAGAGGGACAGCACATTGAGGGCATGCCCACGTTTACGCTCTCGGTTACGTATAACAGCCTCGCTGCTGCCCGACGTAAGCGTAGCGTAGAGGGGCGAAACCTGGTCTGGATTCAGCGGAGCATGTGCATTCGGCAACGCGGCATATGCCGGAGCTTTTTGTGATAGCACTCGTTCCGGAGGTGATGCACATCCAGCCAGGAGCAGCGCTACCATAATACCGTCGAGAATAATGAACTTTCTGAGTCTCATGCGCTCCCTCCTGCTAGCCTGGTAACAACATCTCTAAATGAATTTATCCTCGCACTGCTCTACAGATCTATGCGAACTGATGACACAAGTCTACTCTTTGACTTATTGGCAGTCTAATATTAATTAGGCAGATTATTTGAGGATTTATTGAAAAAATTGGTGTGCTGATTTTGGCATGAAGCAAGTCATCTCAATTATGCAGATTGTCAGTGTTTATCCAATTTAATCTTTCTTCGATGCGTTTCTCGGTTGCGCTGTAAAGCGTTTCAGAAATTCCTCTTTTGTTTAATGCTCCAGGCTTAGTAAGCGAAGTCGCGTTAGGCTTAGGCGAAGTAATTCCCACGTTATCGCCCCTCCAAGAGGCACCGGAAACACACGAGATTAATTACCCCATGCCCGCCCCGCAAGCGTCCCGCAGCGGCCGACTATGCGCGCCTGAGGGTCAGTTTGCCCCCTACCCGTTCCCCCAACTGCGTAGTGCTGGCTAACCGCGTCAGGCCATCGTTTAACCTGTTTTGCGCCACACAGTGTTTCCTCCTCTTGAATTAGAAAGCAAAAGATACAGGTTAGGGGATACATTATTTGATTTCGATGCGAAGTATTTCAGAGGCGTCCATATCATTATCAATCACACAGGCAATTTCAAGCAAGTTCTCTTGCACTTGCAAAATCGCAATCCCCTCGATTTTTACGGGTGCGATCGAGCCGTTCGACTCGACGGGAACAACCCAGAGAATTTCCTTTCCCTGCAACATTCCGATAAAACTTCCGAGGGTTACGCCATCGTCAATCCCATTATCCGTATCTTCGACCGAGGCAGCAAACAAAATCGAATCGTTCCACGTCAGCGCGGCAGAAAAGCCCGCATAACGGTTACTGATTTTGGGGAGAGTAAAGGTGGAGACCTGTGGAATAGGTGCAAGCGAGATTGATCCGTCAAGGTAATTCATGAAAGTCGCCAATGGATATTGCATGAGCGCATTGATGCCGGAGATATTGCCACGCTGAAAAAGCAAAACGGCATCACGCGTGGTAGTAGCACCTTCCAGGTTTAGTTTTTGTGTGCCGAGAATGGTGGGGTCAGCGCGAAGAATATCATATAACGCAGTGAGAGAAATGGGGCGCATGTTTTGCGGCGACGCTGGGTCGGTTACATCCACGCGATAGCAGATGTCGCGTGTGGGCGTTTTGCTGCCGGAACCAAAACAGAGCAATTCCTGTTTACCATGCCATTCAACCAAGCACATGGCTTCCAAATCCGGTTTGATGGCTTTGGGAATCCGATCTCCTGAGCGAATATCTGAAGGAAATAGGCGGGCTGTCCCAACGACGTTCCAGCACAAGTCAAGGCGATACAAATCGGGTGAGTCGTCTGAGACAATATAATAATAATTGCCGATGCGCTCGACACCCGATGCAGATTGCAAACCCTGCAGAATAATACGATTGCGAATGGAAGCATGCATGGTAGATTAGCCCTGATATAATTGCTCATATAGAGAAGAAGCATAACTCCGGTAATCGTTCCTGCCCGGCGCGATAGGGACAATAAATGCCCCTTTTCATAAGGGCCGAACATATCAGCAGACGTTTTGGTTGTCAAACTGACTGATGCGGTGGGAAAATAGGTCTCCCTGCTACACGACGAAATAACAAGATGCGCCGATCGCATACGTGCATTAACCATGCTGAGCGATTACACGACCGATGCTCACTGTTGATGAGTACGAGAGCTCAAGCGGAGCCGCGTTGGGCTTAAGCGGAATAGTCTCCACACTATTGTCCCTCCAGGGGCCATCGGGAAAGTGCGGGATGACTGCCTCCATGCCCGCCCTGCGACCGCTCCGCAACAGCCGACTATGCATGCATGACGGGGCAGTTTGCGCCCCTCTCACTCCAACCACAGGGAGTGGGCCCATTTGCATCCGCACGGTACGGCTCAGGGTCCGATTGTGGATACTTCCTTGAATAGCATAGCTTTATTTTAGCCAATACACTGCTTGTTAACTCCTGCACACCAACGCAAGGCATCTATCTTTCCGAGTGTATCTGCTTTATACTCGCTATTGACAAACCAGTTAGAAATGATTCAATGAGTATTCTCATTATTTCATCGAACACAAATGGACACAGGTCAAAGCATTACGTAAATAACAAAACCGAACCGTCGAGATGCTCTTCCAATCCTGTACATTCTGAATCATACTTAACTTGTTAGGCGATAAAAAAGCTGAAGGGATAAAAAGTATGCAAACGCATGATTGACCTTCTATTTGCTAGTCCTTAGCATCCATAATGTGGAAGAACTCGTGAGCGCAAGGTATGCAATAAGAGAGTTTCTCTAGATATTTTGTTTTGTGTGAAAGTGATTCTGAATAGTAAAAACCTGGACTAAATCTTATCTGACACAGATACTCAGTCATATCAGCAATTGTACAGTTTGGCCTGAGCTAGCACATATTAGGAGTAAAAATTATGTCAACCGATTTTACTAACTGGCAGATTTTTCAGAGTAATGAAGATGTACTGATCATTCACTCTACATTAAATGGTGATCAGCTTACTGGAACCGTTGTTACTGATGATGAAGAACTTGTGGGACAATTGAATGGATCTGTGACTGGAACTGGATTTGGATCCATCGCTGACTTTAAGATCTTCTGGGATGATGGAAGTGTTGGTTCATACTTAGGTACGCTTGATCATGATATACGCCTGGTCGGTATCACTTTTTCTGTTGATGATCCCGTCACCCAAGAAACATTTGTTAGCAGTTAATACTTAGCAGCCTTTGCTCCTATAAGTTTAACTGTATATTCAGCTTAACGTATATCTTTCATCAGAGAGTTATTATTTTCTAACACTCTTCCGTGCTTACTGCGAACCAATTGAATGTATTGGAGTTTCGCTATGAGTCAACATTATATACGGATCACTCCGGATCGCTTCGATGCTGTACTATTTGACCTCGATGGGGTGCTTACACCCACTGCAAAGATTCACTCATTGTGCTGGAAAGTCATGTTTGATGCGTTCCTTTCCCAGCAAGCAGCAGCAACGCAACAGCCATTCCAACCTTTCGATATCGAGCATGACTATAAGCAGTATGTTGACGGGAAAACCCGGTACGACGGAGTAAGAAGTTTTCTTGAATCACGCAATATCTCCCTCCCTGAGGGAACACCAACAGATCCTGCGACCGTTGACACAGTGTGCGGCCTTGGTAACCGCAAAGATGAACTGGTACAGGAGACGATTAACCGATGTGGGGTCGAGCCCTACGCAGGGTCAGTCGCCTTGGTTCGGCAGCTTCGGAAATTAAGTATTCACACCGCAGTGGTGTCATCCAGTGCCAATTGCGAGCAAGTATTGCGGGCAGCAGGTATCCTTGAGTTGTTCGATGTTCTGGTCGATGGTTCGATTGCGAGCGAACTTAAGCTTCCCGGCAAACCGGAACCGGCGACATTCCTCAAAGCAGCTGAGATGTTAAGTACAAAACCTGATCGAGCAGTGGTGGTGGAGGATGCTATTGCTAGTGTACAGGCAGGTCGAGCCGGAAGGTTTGGTTTGGTTATCGGCGTAGATCGAGAAGGTAACGATAGTATCCTCCGCTCCCATGGCGCAGATGTGGTCGTGGCCGATCTAGCGGAGCTAGTTGATGATTAAGCGCGATCTTATTCTTCCGCCAGAAATTCTCTACCCAATCGACGAATGGCGCTGGGTCGAGAGCGCTCTTTCTTCACAATTTCTGGCTCAGGCAGAGACCATATTCACTGTGTCCAACGGCTATCTTGGTTTGCGGGGCACATTCGAAGAAGGTGGTCCTGCATATCAACATGGCACGTTTGTTAATGGATTTCATGAGACCTGGCTAATTTCTTATGCGGAAGGCGCTTTCGGTTTCGCTACAACCGGGCAGACAATCACAAATCTTCCAGATCCCAAGATCATTCGGTTGTATGTTGATAATGAACCATTTAATATCTCAACCGCCCGTATTCTTCGGTATGAGCGTGCTCTCGACATGCGTGCTGGTACGCTCGATCGAGAAGTATTATGGGAAACAGCTGACGGCCGGCAGCTTCTGGTTGAATCGCGCCGTCTAGTTTCATTTTTCGAAAAACATGTCGCAGTGATTCCTTATCGGGTGACTGTTCTCAACGCTCGCGCTGCATTCGTTTTATCTTCTGAGATCATTGAACATCCCCTTCCCGAAAAGAACGAATACAACGATCCTCGGCTCGCACAAGGTATTGCTAACCAAGTGCTCTGCCAACAGATGGCAGAAGGAAAGGGCCAGCGTGTCATTCTTGGATATCGGACAAAAAGAAGTGGTATGGCACTAGCCTGTGGTATGGACCACACTCTGGAAACAGATTGTGCTTCATCGTCAGAAACAAAGTGGGGGGAGCACGGAGCGCAGGTTGTATTTCTCATCGACGCAGAACCCAACAAGCCAATTGCACTGACTAAGTATATTACTTATCACTCTTCCCCCTCTGATGAGACGGGTGAACTTAGTGTCCACGCGGGCAGGACGCTTGATCGTATTGTGCACCATGGGTTTGAAAGATTCCTCTCCGACCAGCGAGTCTACCTGGATGATTTTTGGAAGCAGAGCGATATCCAGATCAGTGCGCAGCCACCGCGTCTACAGCAGTGTTTGCGCTGGAATTTGTTCCAATTGATCCAAGCGGCAGGGCGAGCCGACGATACTGGCATAGCCGCCAAGGGATTAACTAGCCAAACCTACGATGGACATTATTTCTGGGATATGGAAATGTATGTTCTGCCGTTTTTAATCTACACTTCACCACGGCTCGCGCGTAATATTTTACAGTATCGCTACAGTATCCTTGATAAGGCACGCGAACGGGCTCGTGCGGTAAACCAGAAAGGCGCATTATTTCCTTGGCGCACCATTAACGGTGAAGAAGCATCAGCCTATTATGCGGCGGGTACTGCCCAGTACCATATCAACGCCGCGATTGCACATGGCATTATCAAATACGTCGATGTTACTGGCGATCAAGATTTCTTGCATGAATGGGGTGCGGAAATCCTTGTGGAGACCGCTCGGTTATGGTTTGACCTGGGTTTCTTCTCGGTGCGCCAGAATGGACACTTTTGTATTCATCGCGTCACCGGCCCAGACGAGTATACTACAGTAGTCAACAATAATGCCTATACCAACTTCATGGCGCGGGAGAATCTCAGGTTTGCTGCTGATGCAGTTGATAAGATACAAGCAAGTAGCGAGAAACACTACCACACACTGGTACTGAAAACGGAGCTTAAGCCTGGCGAGGTATCAGATTGGCGACGGGCGGCGGAACAGATGTATATTCCCTTTGATTCACGCTTGCAAATACACCCGCAGGACGACCAATTCCTTAATCTGGAACCATGGGATTTCCAAAACACTCCGCTTGATAAATACCCACTGCTCCTCAATTTCCACCCGCTTGTTATTTATCGGCATCAAGTGATCAAGCAAGCAGACATCGTGTTAGCAATGTTTTTACTTGGACACGAATTTACCCTTGAACAGAAGAAGCGTAATTTTGACTATTACGACGAGCTGACCACAGGCGATTCTTCACTCTCAGCTTGCATTCAAAGCATTATTGCATTTGAGGTCGGGTATGACGAGCGTGCTCTCAATTATTTGATTAATGCTTTACTCATGGATCTTGCAGACGTCGGCGGAAATGTGAAAAATGGTTGTCACATTGCTTCTATGGGTGGCACCTGGATGGGAGTAGTTTATGGAGTAGCCGGTTTACGCGACTATGGAGGGCAGCTTACCTTTTACCCAAATAAGAAAGTACAGTTTTTGCAATTTCATTTGACCGTCCGTGGCCAAATACTCGCAGTAGAAATCAAGGAAGGTAGGGTAACGTATCGCTTAGAGCAAGGAGAGAAGCTGACGATTTACCATAGAGATGAGCAGCTTGATTTACAACCAAGGGAGCCAGTTCACCGATCTTAAAATTGAATTTATCTTAAAAATACACGTGAGGACGCATGGAATACCCTGTTAATGAGTCAAATAAGGACAATCCGGATTCAGCGCTAACGACTAAGGAATTACTGACGGAGCTCGAGGGTGTAACCCGTGCTCTCAGAACTTTGAGTGCGGGCAATCATACTTTATTACACGCCTCGGACGAGCAAGAATTGCTACACGACATGTGCCAAGTCATTGTAGATAAAGGTGGCTATCGTACGGCAGGCGTCGTATATGCGGAACACGATGAAAACAAGAGCATGCGTTGGGTGGAAGGTATCGGCGTAGACAATGCCTTTATGAAAGCACTTCATCATACTTGGGCCGATAAAGAAATGGAAATAGGCCATACTGCAGCTGCTACTGCAATCCGCACCGGTCAGCCCAGTGTGGGTAGGCACATCCTCACCGATCCTGCCTATGCTGCTCCTGCCTATGCTCCCATACGCGAGTGTGCGATTAAGTTTGGCTTTGCAGCGGTTACCGCCTTTCCCCTACGAATGGAAGGAGAAGTACTCGGCGCCATGGTCGTGGGAGCGATTGAACCCGATGCTTTCGGTGAAGAAGAAGTGAAGTTGCTCGGCGAATTGGCCGATGATTTGGCTTATGGCATTACCAACCTGCGCATGCGTATCAACCAACAAGTATGTGAGGCTACCATTGCCCGCTTGGCTTATTATGATCCGCTGACTGAATTGCCCAATCGTACCTTCTTGCTCGAGCATTTACGAGACGCCATTCAAACCGCTAAACAACAACACCACGCCCTTGCTCTCTTGCACCTGAATATTGGCCGCTTTCGTGAACTCAATCAAATCTTGGGTTACCACGCGGGCGATCAGCTGCTGCAACAGCTGGCTCAACGGTTGACGCATACTATCAAGAAAAGCGATACCTTGGCGCGAGTCGAAGAAAGCGCGTTTGCCTTGCTCTTGCCTAGCGGAGGAGCCGACTATGCCGTACAGGTTGCACAACAGCTAACCCTGGTATTGCATGACCCTATTGAGGTAGCAGGTTTGCTAGTCGACCCTCGCGTTAATATAGGCATTGCTCTCTTTCCCGGCCATGCCACCGAGGCAGATGTTTTGCTGCGACGTGCCAATATTGCTACCCATGAAGCCAGCCCTGCCCGAGGCGGCTATGCCTTCTATACCGGAGGACAAGAACAGGAATGCACCCGGCGGTTGTCGTTAATGGCAGATTTACGCCAAGCTATCGAACAAAATGGGTTATCGCTGTATTGCCAGCCCAAGGTTGATATCGCATCACGGCGCGTAAGCGGGGCCGAAGCATTAGTACGCTGGCAGCATCCCGTGCATGGCATGCTCCCTACCATAGAATTCATCAAGCTCGCTGAGCATGCCGGCTTGATTACTCCGCTGACCAATTGGATGCTCGATGCAGCTTTTAGCCAAAGCTATATCTGGCATGAAGAGGGAGTGGAGCGAGCTTTGTCGGTGAATTTGTCCGCACATGATTTATACCACCCTCTGCTTATTGACCGCATACAGGGCTTGTTTTCTACTTGGGGTATTCGGCCGGAGATGATTCAGTTTGAATTAACTGAGAGCGCCTTGATGGAAGATCCAGCAGGAGCGTTGGAGACATTAACAAAATTGAAGAAATTTGGTACCCGGTTATTCATTGATGACTTTGGCACAGGATATTCGAGCCTAAGCTATCTGCAAAAGTTACCGGTCGATTCAATTAAGATAGATCAGTCGTTTGTCATGCCCATGGTGACAAACAGCGACTCAGCTGCGATTGTACATTCGACCATTGAGCTTGGGCACAATCTTAATTTGGAAGTAGTAGCGGAAGGGGTAGATAGTCAGGCTGTATGGGATCACTTGGCAGAGCTGGGGTGTGATATAGCGCAAGGCTATCTGGTAAGTAGGCCGATGCCAGTAGAACAATTCAGCAATTGGGAAAATGAATGGGCGCGTATGCCATCTTAGTGCAAGCGATTGTTGATCATCTGGCAGGCATTGAAGCAGCCTTCGATATTCAAACTTGCACCCGCTAGCTCACGAACTTCAAGATAATTCGCCGCGCTACGGCTTTGTCGGTACACGGCGATGCTGTGTATAGTAGCGTGAGTTCTACATAAGAATCATCACATCACGATTGGAAGAGCTTGAGGGAGTCTGATATTAAGGGAGGGTTTCTTCTCGCGAAAGGTGTAAGCCACCAGTCCGGCTATCAGATTAACAAAAAAGTTAACTGGGCTGCAATGGCGGGAATGCTCGATTTGCGAGATATTTTTCAATTGGTCATTGACGGCCTCAATGATCGAGCGTTTACGTAACAGCAGCTTGTCAAACAGCGGCAACAGTTTGTTTTTCATATTCTTGCGTACCTTGGTGATGAGCTGCATGCCTTGCTCCCAGAGTTGCTCAAAGAGTGACCGCGAGATATAACCCCGGTTACCAAAGAGCTTGCCAAATAAGGAGCGCGTCAACTCTGGCACCGGATCACGGTCATCCACATTGCCCGCCGTGATTTTGACTCCCAGCAATTCCCCTTGGTCATTAATGACCAGGTGCAACTTGAACCCATAAAACCAATCCACACTGGTCTTTCCCCGGGCAGCAAACCCTGCCATTACTTTATGCGACCCAATGCGGCGATTATGGCACACACTGATCTTAGTCGAATCAATGAAGCTGATCCCACAGCAGCGTCCAAAGCGACTGGTCATTTCATTTCCAAATCAAAACTAACTCTGCCGGTTCACATTGCCGTATTATTGATACTGTCTACGGCTCGCCTTCGCGTCATTTTTAATTTAGAAATGGAATGACTTCAGTTTAAAAAATATATATGCTTTTTTTGTGTCCACGATGCGGAAACCACAGTTATTTTGTAAGGGTTTTATCATAATTTGTGGAACAAAGTTTATTATGATGAAATCTAAATTGATATGTATCCATAAAAATGGAACAAGATAGAATGCAATTTGTAGTGAAAGATTTATCCCAGAATATAAAATATTTCTCCATTTTGGGGATTTAATTTTAGTTAGACTTCACCCAAACTATATCTCAAGGACGAACTGTGAATAATGGCTCCTTTTCAGGTAAACCTCGTACGCTCTGGCTAACGGAAAGCGGCGATGACCGTCAGATGCAAATACTCGAGCTTTTCACATACACGGATCCAGATGGCAAGGTGTGGGATGCACCTGAGGGTGTGATTATTAATGGTGCATCTATTCCTCGGCCGCTGTGGGCCTTAGTCGGGTCACCTTATACGGGTGATTACCGACGTGCTTCTATTGTTCATGATGTGGCGTGCGACAGAGCAAAATCAGACAGGAAGTTGCGTCGGGCTGCCGACCGAATGTTCTACCACGCTTGCCGAGCCGGAGGCTGCTCAGTCGCGCAATCGATTATTTTCTATCTCGGTGTTCGCATCGGAGCGATCTGGCCACTTGTGCCACAGTGGCGTCCAGCTTTGCGCTTGGCCGATTCTGGTGCTCGACTTAGTAAGTCCGCATCTGAAGAGCGCATGGAGGCAGATTTTCGACTAGCTGGCGAAATGATTCTCTCGCAGGGCGAAGTCGATGACGCGGATGAGATTGAGCGTAGGACAGATGACGCTTTAAGTAAGTTGACGTCCATGGAAGTGCAGAAGTTTTAGCCTCTATTTCCACCAAATCTAACGAACGGGGCAGCAGATGGGCAATCTACACAGTTGTGCTGGCTTCGTTCGCACTCACTTTTATTTGGCTCGCACGCAGCTAAATTTAAGTGTTAGAAGAAATTTACTTTAGACACTTTTCCCGGACAACTATTTGTGTCTGTTGGCGCAGTCATTGCCGTGCTTATAGCAGGAGTATTTTTTAATTCAATCAGGTCAATGCCAAGGGAACTGAAATATAATTGATTCTGTATTACATCCTGATCACTTGCAGGTGCCACTACATGAGATGATACGTTCCGCGCAGGTGATATCGTCGAAACGTGTAGCATCGCGGAATTCTAAGTCTCCGCCAGAGAGCATTCCGGAAGCGTTGTTGCAGAGTTGTATGCTGGCCACGGGTACTGGTTCCCGGAACCACTGCACGTCCATGCAGCCAGGGTTACCATGACCTACCCGAAGCAGCAAGGTATAGATTCCACACATGAGACCATGATGCTGCACAGTTCCTTCCGCATTCCACGAGCCATCGCGCCGGGCCCACGCCTTGAAATCCCCGAAATCAAACTCGAGTTTTACCGGTTTGCCATCGGTGTTCCATTCGGCAACTTGTCGTGCAATCGTAGTGCGGCCAGCGCCTGCCATACCATGATCACTGGCCATGGCTGAAAAACTGGATACCGTGAGAGCAACAAGGCTTGGTATTACGATACTATCGCGAACGAAATTGCTACTGTTATATAGTGCCAGTCCGAAAACCCCATTTTTTCACCAGTAATCTGCTTAATTTTTAAGTGCCTTTGTAAAAATGCAACGAAACCATACATCCAAAAAAGCCTCTGATTGTATTTTTGTGAGGCATGGCATGAAAAATACGGTTTCTACCCAGCACTCACCACTGATTGCTCGCAATCAGGCGGTTTTTTGCGTTAGCGGGAGAGCTTAAGCTGCTTGTTGGTGCTTTAAATGACGTTTTATAGCTTTACGTTCACGTTCAACATCCTGCTGCCATAGAATATCACCTATTCGGCGGATATTTCTGGCGACAATAGCCAGTGCAACGTAACGTTTAAAACCACCCATGCCATGATCTAGGCATTTGTCTAGTCCGTGCACCTGCAGCGCATTGATTGCTGACTCTACTGCTGAGTGCGCACGACGGGCTTTAACAAATTCTTCCATTTGTTCTATTGCTTTGCGCTCTTTGGATAGTTTGCCTTTTTTGGGCAGCGTAACCTGCTCAAGATGTTGGGCTAATTCAGCCTGGTTAGCAGGTGAATGAAAACCTTTATCGAAGCTGCAGGCATTGAGTATGGGAAAGCGTTTTTTAGCTTGCGTGACCATGTTTACCGCAATTTGATCATCGGTTTGTCTTTCCATTACGTGATGGTGCAAGATGAATTGATGCTGGTCTTCCAGAATGCACACTTTGACGCCTAACTCGACAGGCACACCGGCTTTGCCTTTACTGACCCATTCGGTGTGGGGTTCAAAAATGGAGAATACTTTTTCCTGGTGAGGAATGATTTCGCCTTTGATAACACGACGCTCAATTTGGTCTATTTGGCGCTTGGCATGTTGGAGGCAGTCTTCAATTTCAATCTTTTGCAGCAACTCGCGCGTAGCAGTTGTAACCAGCTTGGTTAAGGTGGTTTGAATTTTGTTCACGTAACATTGGGCTTGCTCAATATAGGCCTGATACGCTTGAATCGTTTGTAGGTTGCTTTGTTGGTCTGCGGCTTTGCGGCGCTTCTTGCTCTGTGCATTGCGCATAAGTCGTTTTAATTGACGTAGATTGTAGCGATATTGCCGCCAGTCGCTTAAGTGCTGGCTTTCGCACCAGCGCGCCGTCAGCGTAATCGCTTTGCGCAGGGCATCCCCCAATAAGTTGATGTCGGTTGGAAAATGCACATCGGTTTCAACCACAAAGGAGTCGCACCGCCCACGCAGGGCGCTTTCGTCCTTTTTTATGAGGATATGCCCTCCCTCGACGATGATCTGGTTTAATCTGTCCAGCAATTCTGGCGTGAACAAACTGACATTATCCACCAGGGTTTGATAGGCATATTGCTTGTCTTCATCGTACAGACTATGCCCCAACATTGCGCGCAAGGTCCTGTGCTGGTTGACCAATTCGTGCAGACGGTCATAATCAGCATTTAAGTCCAGCCGTAATACGCCACATACCAGGACACTCCATAGGGTCATGCCAGGACGACCATTGTGCTTATCCACCTTGGGGGCAATTTCACTTTCCAGTAAGGCAAAAACTTTGTGGCACAATGCCTCATCCAGGTACAGGTGCTGTAAGCCGCGCAGTATCCTCGGAATATCATCTCGTGATCTCAAGTCAAATTTGATGTGGGATACATCAATTTCACCTAATTCCATCTGGGAAGTTTGGGTTACGCGCATTTGATTTCCACTTGAACGAAGTTTGTCTTTGAGGACAATATTTTCGCTGATTTGAATCGAAGTTTGAAATTGTTTTGCTTGAAAATACGCCAAAACCACCTAATAACGGCACTTTCACTCATTTTTTCAGCAATCTTCTTTTCTTGAATTAGACGCAACCCTATGTTTATTATAGAAGAAGAGGGTTTTCGGGCCGACACTATATAACGATTGAAAAACAATCATAGTTAACTTCCATATATCAGAAATTTAAATGCACTTCTTTTCTATCAAAGATGAATATAGACCCAGCAGAATACATAGTCAAACTCGTTACTGGGGATAAATGAGACGTTTATCATGAATCGGCCCGGACTTATCAGACTTCATTCCCAGATATGTCAAGGCAACACCTTAGATTTTATCTTTGCAAATGGATAAGCCAGTGTTATCAGGTAAGCTGAATTTGCTAGCTCTGTGGTAAAAGGTGCGGCAGCCCTGTTGGCTGATAAAGGTTACGATAGCGATCGTTTTTATTCAAACACTCACTGAAAAAGGCGTTGAATCTATCATTTCGTCCGCAACAATCGAATCAATGCAAGAGATTGCGATTGGTTCGTTTATAAAGAGCGTCATTTGATTGAGTTTTTCTTCAACAAAATTAAATATTACAGAGCAATCCTTACACAATTAAAAGAATAGCTAGAAATTATATGGAGTTTATACGGTCTATCTCAGTATTGGTTTCGCTTCACTAAAATGTTGACAGAACCTAGTATTTAGAACTAAGCATGAGGTATTCTTCGGAATATCGGTTAGCTAAAACATGCAGCTAACAAAAGGCCGCAGTTTGAATTTGAATCCGCGGTTGTATTTTTGCCTACGTGCAGTTTTCATATGCTTCTCAGATATTTTTTCCTTCAAGGAAAATAAATTATTCCTTAACTTAGTAGGTTGAGTTTATTGAACTATGTTGGCTGTAAAAAAGAAGTTCAGTTAGTCATTTAACTACGTGATCACGAGGGGACTCGCCATGAATAAATTATCACTAATTGGTATGTTTGTGACGCTATTCATCAACTCAATACTTGCTCATCAACCCCTTGCTATAGCGGAAGAGTTTCCCTCGGTGCTTACAGCAACTTGCCATGTGAATAAGTACCAAATGAAGCCAGAAGATACCGAATGGACCGTTGATCAAGGTACTTATTTCTATGAAGATAAAATCGACCTTGCCCGCCACGATCGCCGCCAGGCATTTGGATCAATGCTCCCCTCATGGGTAGGATCCAAGATGATCGATCTTAAAGATAGTTATGCTCTTGGTGTAACGATAAGCTTCATGAAGAATGGGATTATAGGCGATTTTGAGCAACCTGATCCAGCAATCGCCTTAGATGCCAAGTTATTCTATGGGCTAGAAGCCAAGCATGTGCTATCAAGCACCACTGCAAGTGGTTCTGTTCTCGATGCAGATATGTCATATGTCGGAGTCTCAGCCACGGTTAACGATGCCGAATTAGAAACTTTGCTCACAAACGCTAAAATAACCATACCCTCTATACTTGATTATGGCAGTGGCTTTCGATATTGGGCTGCTATCAGGGATCATTTCGGCGATGCTCTAAATGTCACCTTATTTGAAAACTTACTTAAGCCTCTCGGTAGACATTCAAATCTGATAGTTCCCTCGGTGACTGTGGTGTGCAATGTTAAAAGGCCCGGTATGTAGTTGGTTCTGACAATACGGACGTTCGCTACTACGGAATAAATGATTTCAGCTTGATCGCGCCGGCAGAACGAGAGAAAGCAATTTATTGGTCGCAGAGTACATCTTCCTTTGAGCCAGGCAAAGTCAGCAATGCTAGTGGCTTCTCTCTATCTTGTTATAAATTAATATTTTTGATGCGATTAAAGCCCTTTACGAAGATTAGCTGGGGGAATTTGCATCGATTCGCGGTATTTTGCAACCGTACGACGTGCAACAATAATTCCCTGCTCAGCCAGAATCTGGGAAATCCGATTATCAGTAAGCGGCTTTTTCTGTTCCTCACCTTGTATCAATTGTTTGATTAAAGTACGAATTGCAATAGCAGAGCAGGCTCCGCCACCATGGGTTGCGACATGGCTTCCAAAAAAATACTTGAGCTCAAATATGCCTTGGGGTGTATGCATAAACTTTTGCGTGGTAACACGTGAGACGGTAGATTCATGCAAATTCAGAGCTTCTGCAATTTCCCTCATGACAAGCGGACGCATTGCAACTGCCCCATGCTCGAAGAAAGCCTGCTGGTGCTCTACTATAATAGTGGATACTCGAAAAATAGTTTCAGAACGTTGCTGGATATTCTTAAGCATCCATTTGGCTTCATTAAGCTGACTCATTAACATTTGAGTCGAATCATTTCGATCACGCTTTAATATACCAGCATAAAGTTGATTAATACTAAGGCGGGGAATTGATTCAGGATTAAGTTTTGCTACCCATGCCCCATTAAGCTTAGTCACAATTACGTCAGGTATGACATAACGCGAGGCAGCTGAATTGAACGTACTACCCGGTTTGGGATTCAATTGAGTAATAAGTTGCTGCACGGAACGCAGGCATTCATCATCACAATGCAACAACTTCTTAATCTGTTTAAAATCTTTTGAAGCAAGTATCTCTAGATCGTGCTCCACAAGCAAAATCGCCTCCTGACGACAAGGCGTGTCTTCAGGCAGTGCTTGTAGCTGCAAGAGTAGACACTCTTGCAAATTACGTGCACCTAAACCGGGTGGATCCAATTGTTGCAAATATTTAAGCGCTGTCTGCAAGTCAGCCAGATGAATGCCCAACTCTGCTGGCAGCATTTCAAATAATTCTTGCAGGTCCTGCGCAAGGTAACCATCATCATCCAGACTTTCGATTAATATCCTCACGATTTGACGGTCGCGTTCGCTGATCTGGCTCAAGCTGATTTGCATAATGAGATGTTCACGCAAAGTGGGAGGATTGATCATCTGTTGGGTAAAATCCCATTCATCCTCCTCACTTTCTCGATGACTGGAAAAGATTTCATAATCACCAAGCCTGTAAGTCTCTTCACTGGAAGGTAAGCTCAATTCATCATCCTTCTCTTGATGTTGTGCGTCATTCAACTCAATGGGCGAAGTCCTATCCAAGGGTAATGAGAGCGAGAAATCCTCTGCATGCATCTGATCATAATCCGTCTTATCGCTTAATTCCAGCAGAGGATTATTCTGCAGCATACGTTCTATTTCCTGATTTAACTCAATGGTAGAAAGCTGCAGCAATTTTATGGACTGTTGCAACTGTGGCGTAAGCTTAAGACTGGTAGTTAATTTAAGATGAAGAGTAGGTTTCATAGTTCTGAGAAAGCAGCGATCTCCTATCTCGCTTCATGAATCGAATATTCATCATTAAAGCCGGAAATGCTCTCCTAGATAAACTTCCCTTACCCGCTCATTATCTATAATTTCGCTAGGTTTACCGCTGGCAAGCACGGTCCCTTCACTGATAATATAGGCGCGATCACAAATACCTAATGTTTCTCTCACATTATGATCAGTAATCAGCACGCCAATACCACGTTCTTTGAGAAAACCAATCACTTTCTGGATATCCATGACTGCGATTGGATCTACACCTGCAAAGGGTTCATCCAAAAGAATAAAACTTGGTTTTGTAGCCAAAGCACGCGCAATCTCTACACGCCGCCTCTCACCACCCGATAGGCTAATACCCAGATTCTCTCGCAGATGAGTAATATGCAAATCTTGCAATAAATGATCCAGCCGTTGCTGAATCTCAGCAGCATTAAAATTCTGCAGCTCCAGTACAGCCAGGATATTATCTTCAACCGAGAGACGCCGAAAAATGGAAGCTTCCTGAGGCAAATAGCTCAAACCAAGGCGCGCACGTTGATGAATCGGCATATTGCTCAAGTCACGGTCGTTCAAATGAATTTCACCATCGCCTAATGGTATCAGCCCCACTATCATATAAAAACAAGTGGTTTTGCCCGCTCCATTGGGGCCAAGCAAACCAACCACTTCGCCACTACTGATAGAAAAGGACACATCCCGCACTACTGTACGAGATTTATAGCTTTTCATCAAATGGTCAGCTCTAAGTACGCTCATGATATTTTCCGCGTGATCTATGGCGGTAGCACAAAAACTATTCTCCATCATCTGTTGTTTTGGGGGATTTTGTTTTAGGCTGAATAATCACCCGCACTCTGCTGTCTGATTTTTCTTGAGCTTTTTTCTCTTTGCCGCTGATCACCTCGAAGAAATCCCGCATAATATCATAAGAAATATAGTCGCCACGCACTTCATCCTCCCCTCGCTTTAACAGCGCCTTGCCAAATAACTCGATTTTATCGGCCTTTTCATCATATTCTACGCGTTGACTCCAACCCTCAATATACTCGTCAACACTATCACGTTTCTCCCGGTAACTGACAAGATCTCCGTAAGCGGTCGCATAGTGGAAGCCTTTGAGATCCTCTTTTATGATCACCTTATCTGCCCTCATGATACGCGTCCCCTGCGTATAAATAACGTTACCGATAAAGGTGCTTATGCGAAAATTATCCTTACGTTTATAGTCTTCGACTGTAGCACTATCTGATTCTATCTGAATCGGTTTATTACGATCAGCGCGTTCTGCCAGAACGTGCTCCGAGCACAGTGTGCCAATAATTAACAAGACGAAAAAAAATACATTCATTTTTTAGGCTGATTTGGTTGGGTCTGCGGCTTTTTATTCAAAGATCGATCAGTACTCTGCTGCCTTTTGTTCACTCGCACTTTTACCCTTGATTTCAGATCAATTTTTTCTGTTCGATCATTTAACTCCATCCCTACCGCATTTACGGTCATATCCATCTTTACCAGCGTTACAGGCTGATCTGTTTTTGCAATTTCAGCATGAGGGATCAGATGCAGAAATTCAGTACGCATCGTCACCCTATCTAAGTCTTTTTCTCTAATGATGAACACGTTTTCCTTGAGATAGATATCTTTACCGTCATCAAACTCAGCATAATCAGCGCTAATATGTACCAACGGCTTATCCGGTTGCAAACGGGTAAAATCAACCTGTTCATAATAAGACATATCTCCTGCCGGATAATGGGTCATCACATCGGCAGAAAAAAGAAGCTGACGTGCTTTATCATAAGCGACTTGGACGCCCGCAAGATTTTCAATAATATAGTCAGGTTGATGATTTGAATCGTAATCTTCACGGCTTCTTGGATATTGAATCGCTTGATCCAGCCATAATGTCAACAATGCAAGTATCGTCAAAAGGGCAATAGGGCCTGGGAGTAGACGGTGGATCATCTCACGATATCACTTTTTTACATAACAATCTTCTTTGCCTATCTTTGCTTATTACTGAAGCAATAATGAACAGAATAGCGAGAGAATTGTCTGAAAATAATAATTTATATTCGTTAGTTACAAGAAGTTTAACCGTTTTATGCACAAGACTTTTAGTTTTATCCAGCAAAGGAGTCATCCAGGCGCTTAAAATTAATTTGGCTGGATAATTATATCAAAGTCACACTCTAATCAACCAAACAGTCAAACATGCTGTTTTTCATTGTGGGTGAGCGTTCTTTCGATAGATAGAAAGAAACATCCAGCATACGATTTGAGAATTTTATGCTTTATGCTCTTTAAACTTGAATCCCTGCCACAATATGATTATGTTAATACATTTCCTAATCAAATTTTGAAATAACCATGCACGCAAACGCTATCGATTTTGAAGACTTTGAACTGTTACAGGATGAAACCTGTGTACAACGTATTATTGCTGCTAAAGAAAAATTAGGGAAACGTGCTGTTATCCTGGCGCATCACTATCAACGAGCAGATGTTTATCGGCATGCCGATCTGATGGGAGATTCTTTAAAACTGTCATATCTTGCGGCAAAAACGGATGCTGATTATCTGGTTTTTTGTGGCGTGCATTTTATGGCAGAAGTTGCGGACATCCTGTCAAGCCCGGAGCAGATTGCTATTCTGCCTGATCTCGCAGCAGGTTGTTCGATGGCTGATATGGCTAATCTCTCTAAAGTAGAAAGAGCCTGGCGTGAATTAGCTGAAATACTTGATCCTGATGAAGTTATTACACCGGTAACCTACATCAATTCGAGTGCTGATTTAAAAGCTTTTTGTGGAGAGCATGGCGGCATTGTCTGTACCTCCAGTAATGCCACTAAAATTCTGCAATGGTCGTTTGCCCAGCGGGAAAAAGTATTATTTTTTCCTGATCAGCATCTAGGGCGCTGGAGTGGCTACAAATTGGACCTCCCTCTCGAACAAATGCCCGTTTGGGATTTTGATGAGCCCATGGGTGGATTGACCGAAGAGCAAATCAAAAAAGCCAAGATCTTGTTATGGAAAGGGCATTGCTCAGTCCATCAGATGTTCCAGCCACAACATATCCTGCGATTTCGCAATCAACACCCTGAAGGTTTAGTCATTTCGCACCCAGAATGCAGTTTTGAAGTTTGCAAAGCTTCAGATTATGTCGGTTCCACTGAATTCATTATCAATACCATTCGTGAAGCCAAAGCAGGAACCCGCTGGTTGGTGGGTACCGAATTGAATCTGGTTGGACGGATTGCTGAAGAATTCAAATCTCAGGATAAAATTATTCAGTTCATGTCACCCATGGTGTGCATGTGCTCAACCATGGCACGAATTGATCCTCAGCATCTGGCATGGGCATTGGAAAATCTGGTAGCAGGTAATGTAGTCAACCAAATCAAGGTACCGGTTCATGAAGCAAAACTTGCCAGATTGACACTGGAAAGAATGCTCGCTGTTTCAAAGTAGTAAAATACGATATATTGAATGCGTCAGTGTTCTGAACTTTGTGATTTGCCATTTCTTATAGTTGCCTATGATCGATATACTGCATATTGCCACCTACAATATCCACAAGGGTTTCTCCTATTTCAATCATCGCCTGGTATTGCACGAACTGCGCGATCAATTACGTGCGCTCGGCACTGACATCGTCTTTTTACAAGAAGTGGTCGGCGAACACAGCAAACATGCTTCCCGTTTTATAAGTTGGCCAAACATTTCCCAACATGAGTTTTTGGCAGATTCAGTATGGCAGGATTTTGCCTATGGCAAGAATGCGGTGTACGACGAAGGGCATCATGGCAATGCCATTCTCAGCCGCTTTCCTATTGTAAGCTGGGAGAACGAAGATATTTCGTCTCATCGCTTTGAGAACCGTGGCTTACTCCACTGTGAACTCAGTATTCCCGGCTGGCAGGAAACCCTGCACTGCATTTGTGTTCATCTGGGATTATTCAGGCGCGGCCAGCGCAGACAGCTCGAAGCAATGGAGAAGCGTATCAAACAACTCGTGCCGCCTCATGCTCCCCTGGTGATTGCGGGAGATTTCAATGACTGGCACGGAACAGCCAGCCGCCTCCTGATGAAGCACTTGCAACTAACCGAGGTTTTTGAACAGACCCATGGTAGAACAGCCCGCAGCTACCCCTCCATCTTTCCATTATTACGTCTTGACCGGATTTATGTGCGTGGTTTTCAGGTAAAAAATGTCTGTATCCATCAAAGCCACCCCTGGTCGAGAATTTCCGATCATGCCGCCTTGTCAGCTAATATTGTGCGTGCATGAAGTTACCCAAGTTTATCAAAGGTAACCGGATCACACTCTTACATAATGGAGCAGAATATTTCCCAGCGCTGGAAAGCGCAATTGATGAAGCCAATAAAGAAATACATCTCCAGACTTATATTTTCAAATATGACCTGACAGGTATCCGCATTGCCAGCGCACTCAAGCGTGCTGCCCAGCGTGGTGTTGCCGTTCACCTGTTGATAGACGGTTTTGGTTCACTCAGCTTTCCCCAAAAAGCAATCGATAACTTAATTGCTACAGGGGTTCAAGTGATGCATTACCGCAAAGAAGTTTTTTCTTTCCGGTTCAGGCGTCATCGATTACGCCGCATGCACCGTAAGCTAGTCGTCATCGATGCCCGCATCGCCTTTGTGGGAGGAATCAACATCATCAATGATTATCAAAAGCCTGGCGAACCTATCCCCCGTTTTGACTATGCCGTAAAAATAGAGGGGCCCTTATTGGCCACGATCCATTCTAGCGCCAGACGTTTATGGATGTTAGTCGCCTGGGCGCATTTCAAAAAACGCTGGATTACTCATCTCGAATTGCAGCCTATTACAAAACCAGTTGGCAACCAGCGTGCAGCATTTGTCATCCGTGACAATCTTCGCCATCGTCGTGACATTGAACGTTCTTATCTCAAAGCGATCGCTACTGCCTACAATGAGATCATAATCGCCAATGCATACTTTCTTCCTGGCAGGAATTTTCGGCAAGCCCTTATCCATGCGGCCCGCCGAGGTGTGTCGGTTATCCTGCTACTGCAGGGAAAAATCGAGTATCGCATCCAGTATCATGCATCACGCGCCTTATACGATAATTTGCTGGATGCCGGCATCAAGATTTATGAATATCGGAAAAGCTTCTTACATGCCAAAGTAGCCGTCATTGATCAGTATTGGTCAACAGTCGGTTCTTCCAACATTGATCCTTTGAGTCTTCTAATGGCGCAAGAAGCGAATGTCATGATTCTTGATCAAGCATTTGCCATGGAGCTGAGAACCACACTGCAAATAGCCATGAGAGATGCTAAACCCGTATCAAAGCTCTATTGGGGCAAGCAATCCTGGATTAACCGATCCTTGAATTGGATAAGTTATTACATTGTGCGAATTTTGCAGGGCGTGCTAGGCTACAGCCAGGAAAGCACTCGTGTCTAAAACTCATAATACACCAGCACTTGGTATGCTGGCGCCATGAATAGTGTACATAATTGGATGATTCAGAGGCATCTTCACTGGCCACACAAGACTATTCTATTGCTGAGCAGAAATAGCGAACCTGTCTTGTGCGCTCAGATCTATCCGTCCAATGAGGGGTAACTTAATCGCAACCGGGCTGTGAGAGAAACCAAATGTCAGCCCAAGTAGATTGATTTCAAACCCTTCAACCTCACTGACGATGACCCCCAATAGCCCAAATAAAGACCACTGCCAACCTCCGCCACTAGGGGCGACCGCGGTCATGCTATTCCCAAGATAATCCTTGCCAATAGCCGTGGGGGGCAAATCTAGCGCCAGCTCTGGTACAGCACGCGCGATCCAGGCAGTAAAGGTATTGGAATTTGGGCCAGGCCACATGGTATACTCGCGCGCGTAGGGATAGCTCAATGCGGCCTCTTCAATACGCTCAATCAATGCATCCACGCCATCTCCTCGCTTCTCAGCCAGCAGGATGGGCATATTTCCAAACCAGCGCCGATCGGGTTGTTGCTGATGAATTGACACGGCTGAACCGCCTCGGCGCAAATACCAGCCAATGACCTCATAGACGGTGTAAGTTCGGGCTAACGATGGTTTTACCGCAATCCAGGTATGAATACCGAAATAGCCTCGCCAACCATAAGCACGTGCACCGTAAACCTGTATGATCGCTTCCGGCGTTTGTTCAGGCTCGGGCGCCAACCCTACCGGTTCGCGGCTCGCAGTTTGCCAGCCGGCATTAACATGCTCCGTGACAAAATGAATTCCTAAAGGTGCTGTAAGAACCACAAGCAACAAAAGCCTGACGGCATTCGCTAATTTCAGTTTCATGTTAAAAAATAAACGAAAATATTGAGATAAGTGAATCAGCCTCAACACAAATAACACAAATAAACGATACGATTATTGATGTTCAGCTACAGTATCAGATTATTAAAATAGCCTAGAGTTCTGACAACACAGGCTTTTTTTTACATCATGAATAATTTCCAGATATGACAGGATTGCAGTTATTTCCATTGATCTCTTCTTCAGCAGCTCACCGCTATCCATTATTGATCATCTTCAATATATTGGGTCTTTTCGCTTGGCCAGGCACTAAATGGAAAAGGTAACTGCTCACTATTAAAGGTAAGAAAAGTAATGATCTGATAGACATAGGCTGCCAGATTCTGGCTGAATTTGAGTAATTGCACATTAGTATGGCCTGACAGGACAATGGAAATAAACTGAAAGAGCATCACCAGAATAATGACAAATTCCATCAGGCCATAGACAAAGATGAACAACAGCATATAAAGCCCTCGCATCCATGTCTCAGTTTTTTGCAATCGTTGTTTAATTTCATCTTTCATACATTCTCCTCGCAATAGCATTCAAAATAGCATTCAATTCAGGGTTAATCCTACTTCTTTTTGTAGATGAAGCATAAATAACTTTCTCATCGCATTGATTATGCGCCCAAACGAAGTATTTCTGCCGATCGCAACCGATTACCAAGACAGGCAAGCTTATGAGATAAGTTTCTGTAGTCCATCTCCAGAGCTCAACCGATACGCTGTATAGCCACATAGAGACAACTGACTATAATGATGCGACTTTCATAATTTACCCCAAAATGAGATGATTTGTATATTCCACGGCTCCATAAAATATTTTATAAATAAACTTATTGCTGAAAGCGTGTAGCCATAAGGCGTTATCGTATGTTAAACGCTATCTGCTTCAGGTTGTAACACCATCACAAAACATGTCGAACTCCTTTTTTGATCAGCCCATCCTGAATTCACCCTACGACTCTCCTGGTCGACATTGGGAGCTGGATGCCTCGGGCCAGCCAACGCAACACATCGTTGAAAACCGTCGACCTGCGGAATTCATTACGCCTATCCCCAAACCCAAAAAGCAGAAGACGCACCAGCGCAACAAGATCTCATCTTCGATGAAGGAAAAGGGCTTTCTTCCGAGAAACAGCAGTATGATCCCACTTCCATCATCAACGAAATTCGCAAACATGTGAATACCTGGCGTTCCTTGCCCTCAAGTCAATGGCAGGTTACCCCGGAAACCATGCGACTTCTTCAACATTGGCGACACCATAACTTCGGTTCGATTCGGCCGTTCTTCTGCCAGATGGAAGCCGTCGAGACCACGATCTGGCTAACCGAGGTCGCTTCGCTGTCAGTTGCTGGCAAACGCATCCTCATGACCACCGACCCTGACGACCTGGTGCTAGACCTGACCTGCGGCTCCGGCACCACCACCTATGTTACAGAATAATGGGGCCCCGCCGGATCACGATCGACACCTCGCGCGTCGCGCTGGCACTGGCGCGTGCGTGTATCATGGGTGCGCGTTACCCTTATTATCAATTGGCCGACAGTGCAGAAGGCCGATTGAAAGAAGCAGAAATTACGCGCACCGCACCTTTTTCCAAGCTTACCTACGACAATATCCGCCATGGCTTCGTTTATGAGCGCGTGCGCATATCACGCTAAAATCTATCGCCAATAACGCCAAAATAGACGTCATTTGGGACAAGTATCAAGCAAAACTGGAACCGCTGCGTGCGCAGTTGAATAAGGCATTGGGTACCTCCTGGGAAGAATGGTAAATTCCGCGTGACCTCTCCCAAGCCGTTCCAGCAAAGCTTGCCCCGGGGTGCTTTCATCCGGGAACCGGAATCCAGCAAGCCGCCAAGGACTGGGCCCCGGCCTTCGCCGGGGCGACGAAAGTAGCAGAGGCCTTACATACGCAGTGGTGGCAGACGCGCATCGCCCGGCAGAAGGAAATCGATGTTTCCATCGCCGCCAAGGCTGAGTATGAATATCTCTACGACAAACCCTATGAGGATAAAAAGAAGGTGCGCGTGGCCGGGCCATTTACCGTAGAAAGTCTGAGTCCCCACCGTGTGCTGGGAGTGGATGAGAATGATGAGCTGATCGATCCGTACAAGATGGCACAACCCGATGCCGAGTATGCGACGGGTCATCGTTTCGAGCAGATGATTCTGGAAAACCTCAAAACCGCCGGCGTGCAGCAGGCGCACAAGGAAGACCGCATCACCTTCACTGCCATTACCGGCTGGCCAGGCAATTATATTTGCGCCGAAGGCAAATACGCGGAAGGGGTGGCAGGTGAAATGCGCGAAAAGCGTGCAGGCATTTTTATCGGCCCCGAGTTCGGCACCGTTTCCCGCCCTGATCTGGTCGATGCTGCGCGCGAAGCAGGCGATGCCGGCTTTGATGTGCTCATTGCCTGCGCCTTCAACTATGAGGCGCAGGCCAGCGAATTCCACAAGCTGGGCCGCATCCCGATCCTCAAGGCGCGCATGAATGCTGACCTGCACATGGCTGGCGAACTCAAGGCCACCGGCAAGGGCAATCTGTTCGTCATTTTCGGCGAACCCGACATCGAAATCCACAAGGAAGAAAATGGTCTTATTCGCGTGAAAGTAAATGGGGTCGATGTGTTTGACCCCAGTACAGGTGACATCCGCAGCGATGGCGCCGAAGGCATCGCCTGCTGGTTCATCGATACCGACTATAACGGCGAAAGCTTTTTCGTGCGCCATGCTTACTTCCTCGGCCAGAACGATCCGTATAAAGCGCTCAAGACCACCTTGAAAGCCGAGGTCAACGAAGAAGCGTGGGCTATCCTCAACAGCAACTGCTCACGGCCTTTCACCAAGCCTCAATCAGGCCGTATTGCGGTGAAGGTGATCAACCACTTATGTGATGAAGTGATGAAGGTGTTCAAGGCAGGATGAGGTTGGACCGGCTTGAACCGCTCAAGTATTTCGTTGAGCAGCAGCCATGTGAGGCGGCAGGCTATCTTCGCAAGGTTTCATAAAGACGATAGCGCCCCGATAGCATCCGAGTAGCGTCCGGAGAGCGCTCTTGTGAAACTTTGCTACGATTCATCTACAGCCGATCTGTGCAGAATGGCTATATCCCTTAAAATACGCGCCCCAACCCATCTACAGCGCTACAACTTTCAACCGTATGCAAAATTTTTCATCACATCCTTGCACCAGTTTAGCTGCCTGACTTAACCGCTATTTCTCAGCCCTGCTGCGACGCCATTTATCGTAAGATGAATGGAGCGGTGTACTTGCTCTACATCATCCCCCGCACGATAACGACGCAGCAACTCTATTTGTAAATGGTTAAGCGGATCGATATAAGGCGTGCGAATACGAATGCTGCGCGCCAAGGTAGGATTTTCCTGCAGCAACGCTGTATGTCCTGTGATTGCAAACAACCATTTTACGCTACGTTCCCATTCTGCCTGGATGCGCCCAAAGATTTGGTTACGCAAGGTGGCATCAGTGACTAACTCAGCGTAGCGCGAGGCAATCCCCATATCGGTTTTTGCCAACACCATATCCATATTCGATAACAAGGTTTGCAAAAAGGGCCATTTTTGATACATCTCTTGTAATAATTGTAATCCGGTTTCCTCCCCTTGCGCCTGCTGAACGAATGCTTCCACCGCTGAACCAAAACCATACCATCCTGGCAGCATGGTACGATTGAGACTCCAGCTGAATACCCAGGGAATAGCCCGTAAATCTTCAATTCGATCAGAAGGTTTACGGGAAGAAGGCCGACTACCAATGTGCAACCCGGCGATTTCCCGGATCGGGGTGGATTCCTGGAAAAATTGTTTGAAACCGGGCGTTTCGTATACCAGATTGCGATAGACTGCAAATGCAGAGGATGAGAGCGTTTCCATGACATGGTAATAGTGCGCAGCATTTTCCTGGATGGCATCATGACTCAGCAATGTCGCCTCAATCGTTGCCGCCACCAATGTTTCCAGATTGCGGCGTCCTATTTCAGGATCCGTATATTTACTCGCCACAACCTCTCCCTGTTCGGTCAACCGTATCTGCCCGTTCACACTGCTCGGGGGTTGCGCCATGATCCCTTGATAGCTGGGGCCGCCACCGCGTCCAACCGTCCCGCCGCGTCCGTGAAACAAGCGTAGTTCCACCTGGTGCTTGGCAAAAATTTTCGTCAATTCAATTTCAGCTTTGTATATTTCCCAGTTGGAAGTAAGAAAGCCCCCATCTTTGTTACTATCCGAATAGCCGAGCATGACTTCCTGTACATTGCCACGCGAATCCAGCAATTTTCGGTAGTATGGCAATGAAAATAATTCATCCATAACGGTGCTGCAACTGCGTAAATCCTCAATGGTTTCAAATAATGGAATAATATTCAGACCCAACTGCGGCTTCTCGCCCGCCCGAAGTAAACCCGCCTCTTTCAATAATAGTGCGACCTCCAGGATATTGATGACACCTGTTGTCATGGAAATAATGTAATTTGGCAGCGCAGCATGACCAAAGCGGCGCTGGATTTCTGCTGCCATTTGCAAAATTCGCAATTCACTTTGTGTCGGTTCGGAGTAGGTCAAATAAGGGGAATGGAGTAATCGCAGGCTACTGATTTCTGCCAATAGCCATTTCATACGCTCACTCGCCGACAGCTCGAGATAATTATCCCGACGAGTGCCACGCGCAAATAGCTCCGCAACAACCTGCTCATGTACTTTACTATGCTGCCGCATATCAAGTGAGGCCAGGTGGAATCCAAATACATCCACTGCTCGCCGTAAATTACGCAATGCACCGCGCGCCAGCCAATCTGATCTGTGCTGCTTGAGTGAATCGATCACGACATCAAGATCATGGATAAACTCTGCACTGTCTGCATAAGGTTCTGTTGGATTGACTGGCTCTCGTGGCATCGCTGCAAGCCCACGTTGCCGACTGGTTGCAGCCAAACGTGCATAAATGCCGAGGAATGCTCGTCGATATGGCTCATCAATGCGGCTCGCAGGAATATCTGGCGAAGCAGCAGCTAATTGCTCAAGTTCCTCACTTACATGGATCAGACGCTCAGCCAGACTCATGGTCCGCCCAATCTTGCTGACTTCGTCCATATAAAAATCGAATACGAGCGTGGCTTGGCGCTCTGCCGCATGCAACATAACCTGATGCGTCACAAAAGGGTTGCCATCCCGGTCACCACCTATCCAACTACCTATACGCAAAAAAGAGGCCACATGGGGCGCCTCTTTACCCTTATGACGCTCCAGCAGATCCTCGATCTTGGCATAGATATAAGGTACTTGGCTCAGGAAGGTATAAGTATAATAAATAAGGCCATTCTCAATTTCATCATGAACGGTAAGACGTACTGACCGCAGCATACGGGTTTGCCATAGAATCTGAATGGCAGCACGCAACGCTTCTTCATTGTGGCGCAATTCGTTAGGCGTGAGCTGGATACGGTCGCGTTCCTGCAATAAGCGCTGAATAGTCAATTGACAATCGAGTATGCTCCTACGCTGAACCTCGGTAGGATGAGCCGTCAATACCGGAGAGATCATTGCTTGAGCAAAAAAATTATCCAAGCTCGCGTTATCTATGCCACTTGCCAGCACACGTTCCAGTGCGAGCGTAACACTGCCGGGCTGAGGTGAAGATCCTTGGCGCAAATGAGCTCGCCGCCGCCGGTTATGATGCAGATCCTCCGCAATATTGGAGAGCAGTGAAAAATAACTAAAGGCGCGCACGACCGCGATCGTTGCCTTATTGCTTAACCGGTTCAAGATCATGTCAAGCTCTTGACGCGCTTTGGGATCTTGTTCACGACGAAAGCGAACTGCCGTTTGACGAATGGTTTCGACCAATTCAAACGTTGCCTCCCCTTCCTGCTCCCGCAAAGTATCCCCCAGCATGCGACCAAGCATACGGATGTCCTCACGCAAAGGCTTATCCTTTTCCTCGCTCATATTGTTGTCAGAATAAACACTTACACCAGCGTCAGAACTCATCTCAATGTATCTCCCATCTAATAAAATTCTGGTAATTCACGTATGCTATTGTCCATACCATGATGGACCATGCTAAAATGACTCGTTTCTGAAAGTTTTGTAATCTTTTCATATTAGAATTAATGTCAAATTCATTTACTCCCCCTTCTAAAATTACTATTGCCTCTCGTGAAAGCCTCCTTGCCATGTGGCAAGCCAATTATATTCGGGATCGATTACGTGAATTATACCCGCAATCCGAAATCAACATACTTGGCATGACCACACAAGGCGATCAAATTCTTGATATTTCTCTTTCAAAAATTGGCGGTAAGGGGCTATTTATTAAGGAACTCGAACAGGCACTGGAAGATGGTCGTGCAGATATTGCTGTGCACTCGATGAAAGATGTGCCGATGAATATGCCACCAGGATTCATGCTGGCGGCTATCACTGAACGTGAAGATCCTCGCGATGCGTTTGTTTCAAATAAATATACTCATCCTGACGAATTGCCCGCGGGGAGTATCGTCGGCACTTCCAGTCTAAGACGCGAATCTCAGTTACGCGCACGCTATCCACATTTACAAGTCCAACCCTTGCGTGGAAATGTGCAAACCCGATTACGCAAACTGGATGAAGGGCAATTTGCCGCCATTATTTTAGCAGCAGCTGGACTGAAGCGCTTGGAACTGACTTATCGTATTACTTCATTACTTGAACCCGAAATAAGCTTACCGGCAGTTGGACAAGGTGCGCTTGGCATAGAATGCCGCGATGATCGAGCTGATTTAGCATTACTGATGCAACCTTTACATCATGCTGAAACCGCCTATTGTGTTGAAGCAGAGCGAGCCATGAGCCGCGTGTTGGGAGGAAGCTGCCAGGTGCCACTGGGAGGTTTTGCAGAAATCACAGATGATGTGCTCACATTACGGGGTTTTGTCGCGAATCCTGATGGAACGAACATGGTAAATGATGAATTAAGCGGTAAGCCAGAAGATGGCATGACGCTTGGTCAGCGATTAGCAGAGAGTCTCAGGAAACAAGGTGCTGATGAAATTTTAGCAACTTTGGTGCAACCCCATGATTGAAGGTGCCGCTTGCCAGAAACGCAACCACTAGCAGGATTATACGTTTTAGTCACACGCCCGGCACATCAAGCCTCCCATCTGATCAATGAAATCAAGAAAAAGGGTGGCAACCCGGTATTATTTCCTGTTCTGGAGATATCCGACACCAATAATCCTCAGCCTCTTCTTAAGGTGATTAGCCGTCTCGATGAATTTGATCTGGCCATTTTCGTTAGCCCAAATGCAGTTGATAAAGCGGTCCCCTTGATCCAGGCTCACAGAACCTTACCACCCAACCTGAAAATTGCCGTAGTGGGAGAAGGAAGTGCCAATAAGCTCAGACAGTACGGAATAAAAAACATTATTGTGCCATCCAGCCGCTATGACAGCGAAGCCCTGCTCGGAATGCCGGAATTGCAGCACGTATTAGATAAGAATATTGTTATTTTCCGCGGGAATGATGGACGAAAATTATTGGGTGAGACCTTGATCCAACGAGGAGCTCATTTAGAATATATTGAATGCTATCGCCGTGACAAGCCTAAAATAGAGGTATCACCCCTGCTGGACAGTTGGACAAATAATGCATTACATGCCGTTACAGTGACAAGCAGTGAAGGATTACATAATTTATTTGACATGATAGGTAAAGTTGGCCAACAATTACTTAAAAAAACACCTTTGTTCACTGCGCATGAACGCATTGCTTGTTTTGCAAAAGAACTTGGCCTTACCAATATACACGTTACTGCTGCTGGAGATGATGGATTAGTACAAGGATTGCTGGAATATTTTCTATCAATTAAAAATTAACTTCTCGAAAATCATGAATAGAGAGATTAACACGGCTCCACCGAAATCATCACACCTGAGTATTTTAGTTCTATTTTTTATTATTCTTGTAGCTATTGCTTTCTTGGCATGGCAATGGGCAGATAGGCGAGGTCACATTACTGATATTCAACGATCCATATCGGAATATTTGACCAATGTTGATTTTTTGGGCAAGAAACCACGTAAGCTTATCTCTGAAGTGCAAACCGCTCAACAAGAAACTCAACAACAGCTTAATGAACTACGTGCAACAGCGGTTACTTCTCTCGAGCAACGGGAAGCACTGGAAAAGCTCTCCAATCTGAACGAGAAAATTGATGCATTACCGTTAGCGATGGATGCTCATTTAACTAAAGTTGATCTTCCATTTAAACAATCCGCAGCAAAAGATAATCGTGGCTATCAATTCATTAATGATATTCAGCGAGATCTTCAGCAGTTTATAGTGATTCAGAAGGTGGATAGCCCGGAAATTGATTTGCTATCGCCTTCTCAGCGCGAACTTCTACAAGAAAAAATAAAACTACAATTGTTATTGGCACAAGTTTTCCTGCTTTCTCACGATCAAACAAATTTCCAAACAAGCCTGGAGACTGCAACAGAATTGATCAATCGTTACTATGACAAACAAACAGAATCTGTTACCGATCTACTGAATCAATTAGATCAAATACATAATTATACAATTGATAAGGCACTATCCGATGTTTCACGACGTTTTGATATCGTGCAGATTTATCAGCTTAAACGTGATGAGGAGAGTAAATGAAACTGGTGCTCTGGGTGTTAGCTCTATTTGCTGCGGCAGTAGCAGTTGTAATTGCCGCTCAATATAACAACGGCTCTGTACTAATCATCGTGCCACCTTACAAGATTGAACTTACGATCAATATTTTTATCATTTCATTGATTGCTGCTTTCTTTATTTTCTATCTGTTAGTCAGATTGATAGCAAGAATACTGGGATTAAAGAGACACTTACATCATAAAAAAATTAGGGAATCCATGCTTGCTGCTGTAAAAACATTTTTTGAGGAGCACTATGATAAAGCAGAGAAAGCTGCAGCAACAGTATTAAAATTAAAAAGTCCTCCTGTCATTAGCGCGGTTAATGCTGTTATTGCAGCGCACGCAGCTCATCGACAAGGAAATTATTCACAACGTGACCATTATCTAAATATTGCGGAACAAAAAGCTCCTCAAGAAAAAGCATTAAGGCTGGTAACCCAAGCAGAATTATTACTTGAAGAGGGACGTCATGAAGAAGCGTTAAATGCGTTACGATCCCTTTACTCAATCGGTGGACTACAAAGCACAGCTGTTCTTCAATTGGAATTAAAAGCACAGCAGATGGCCCAACATTGGGATGAAGTTTTAGAGTTGACGGATATTCTTGAAAAACGCTATCCCGTTGACAGGACATTAATCGAACACATCAAGCATCATGCTCATGTAGAGAATATTAAGAAATATGGTTCGAATTTAGAATTACTTAATAAATACTGGAACAAATTATACCCAGCAGAAAGACTGGATAGCAGATTGGCTGCAGTAGCCGCTCGTGCTTATATGGCATTGAATGAGGTATCAACCGCTCAAAAAATTATTGAACAAAGCATTGATGCCAAGTTAGATCCAGAATTAATTACACTTTATGCTAATTGCCTGTATGGCAGTGTAAGCTGGCAAATCCAGCGAGCGGAAGGTTGGCTAAGCAAGCATCCTAACAATGCTGAATTATTACTCACGCTAGGAAAATTATGCACTTACTGTGAACTATGGGGTAAAGCACAAAATTATCTCGAAGCAAGCTTGTCAATTGAGCCAAGCCGTGCCGCTCATCTGGCTTTAGCGCAATTATTCGAAAAACTGGATAAACCTGAGCTGGCTGCAGATCATTATCATAAAGGATTAGGGTTTACATTAAAGAAATTGAATAGTTAAACTTATTCGACAGGATTGCTTGTCGAAGGAGAAAATATATCAGAGAAGAAATTTTCGGTTCGCATATTTTTAAATTGTGTAAAATCTTGATAAGCAGCTTTAATCATAAGCGGCGAGCCACAAGCATATACTTGGTAGTCTGCCAGGCTCTCAAAATCTTCAATTACTGCTCTATGCACCAATCCAGATCTGCCAGTCCAGTTATCTGTCGGTAGGGCATCTGACAGTACCGGAATAAAAGTAAAATTTTTATGCTGTTGCTCCCATTCCTTTGCTAATTTTTCTAGATAAAGATCTGCCTTGGTACGCGCTCCCCAGTAAAGGATCATTTTTCTGTTGTGCTTATGATTGTTTTCAGTATAAAAAATATGCTCGAGTATGCTTTTTACAGGAGCAAAGCCAGTACCACTGGCAAGAAAAATAATGGGATGAGCAACAGAATTATTGCGTAGAACAAAAGAACCCAAAGGGCCTTCGAAACGAAGGATATCTCTCTCTTTCATATGCGAGAAAACATGCTCTGAAAATACGCCACCAGGATATTTGCGTGCATGAATCTGCAAAAATTCATCATCATGGGGCGCATTAGCCAACGAAAAACTTCGACGCTTTCCATCTTTCAACAGAATATCGATATATTGACCTGGAAGAAATTGCAGTCGTTCGTTTGTAGGTAGTTTTAAGTATATGATCATCACATCTGGTGCAGCACGCTCCAGTTTATGCACGCGACTTGGCATGATCCTGATTTTAATATCCTTAATAGCATCTACTTCACGACATTCGATAACCAAATCAGATAAAGGCTTAGCACAGCAAAACAACGCCAAACCATGCTGCTTCTCAGTATCTGTAAGCGTTTCTTGATTATATCTGCCGTAATCAACCCTACCTTGCATGATTTTTCCTTTGCATGCCCCACATGAACCGTTACGACAACCGTAAGGAAGGGAGAATCCTTGCCGCAATGCAGCTTCAAGTATCGTTTCGTGAGGTTCTACAGTAAAAATATGATCACTCGGCTTAATAATGATTTGATACGACATTTTCTCGTGAATAAATGAAAAAACTATTGATAAAATAAGTAATAATGAAAAAAACGCTTTTGATTATAGGATGTGGCGACATCGCCTTACGAATAGCGCCGCTGCTACATAAACGCTACCGACTGCTAGGTTTGTGTCGAAAACCGGAAAATTCCGGTAAATTACGTACTCACAGAATTACACCCATACCCGGTGACCTTGATCAGCCCGACAGCCTCGGCAGACTTGCAGGCATGGCACACGCGATACTCTATTTAGCTCCACCGCCCGGTTATGGTTTAAAAGATTCACGCACCACCCATCTGTTAGCAACTCTGCATCGGCGAACATTAGCAAAAAGGAGAATACTACCACAACGGCTAATCTATATCAGTACCAGTGGAGTCTATGGTGATTGCCAAGGCGAATGGGTAAGCGAAAACCATCCACTCAATCCAACTAACGAGCGCGCCTGGCGACGTGTGGATGCAGAAAGACAAATTAGAAATTGGGGAATACGCAATGGTGTGTCAGTTTCCATTATTCGCGTCCCTGGAATTTATGCGGCTGATCGCTTGCCTCTTGCACGTCTACGACAAGGTACCCCCGTACTTTTAGCAGATGAAGACAGCTATACCAACCATATTCATGCAGATGATCTGGCACGTATTATTGTCGCAACTCTTCATTATGGAAAAGCAGGTAGGGTTTATCATGCAAGCGATGATTCACATTTAAAAATGGGTGATTATTTTGATCTGGTGGCTGATCATTTTAGCTTACCACGCCCACCCAGAATTGCTCGCTTCCAAGCAAATAAATATATATCGCCTAGCCTGATGTCCTTCATGAATGAATCGCGCCGCTTAACCAATGCTCGCATAAAACAAGAACTACATATCAAGTTACTTTATCCTACTATTAGTAGCGGTATTGCCAAGGCATGTTTACTTCCATTTCTCAATCAAAAATGATGTGAAGGCGAGCTGCAGACAATATCAATCATACGGCAAGGTGAAGCCGGCAAAGTCAGTTTTGATTTAGAAATGGAATACAACGTGAATCTGACGAACATTTACAGTGGTAAAAACCATTTCCTCCACGCAGAGAAGCTAAATTAATCATTAAAAATTGCCGTTAAATTCCAATATCTGGCAGTATTTTTAATGAAATGAGCAAACTCAGCAATCTTGAGTTTTATGGAATTATCCTAAGAAACTGCCTTTAAGATAATAAATAATATTGGGATAACAAGGAGGTTTAGTATGTCGGCTGTGATAGGGCGTCCGGATAAGAAAGTCAAAGAAACGAGCTTCTCATGGGAAGGTAAAGACAGATCTGGCAAAGTAGTTAAAGGAGAAATGCGCGCAGCAGGTGCTATCGTTGTTACCTCTACTCTACGCCGCCAGGGTATCCGCGTCACAAAAGTGACTAAAACCAAAATAAAGGGAACCATCAGGGATAAAGACATTACTTTGTTTACGCGCCAGCTTGCCACCATGATGAAATCTGGCGTTCCTCTGTTACAAGCCTTCGATATCGTAGGCAAGGGGCATAGTAATCAGGCAGTCGGTAAATTATTGATGGATATAAAAATGGATATTGAAACAGGGAGTAGTCTGGCAAATGCTTTTCGAAAATATCCACTCTACTTTGATGCCTTGTTTTGTAATCTTGTGGCAGCAGGAGAAGCAGCGGGTATCCTTGATGATTTGTTAGATCGCTTAGCGACTTATAAGGAAAAAATTCAGGCAATCAAAGGAAAAATTAAATCCGCGCTATTTTACCCCATATCCATTATAGTAGTTGCCTTTATCATTACAGCAGTCATCATGATTTTTGTTATTCCTGCCTTCAAAGAATTATTCCAGAATTTTGGCGCGGATCTCCCAGCACCGACGTTAATGATTATGGCTCTTTCGGATTTCTTTGTCGATTATTGGTGGGCAATATTTGGCGGAATAGGGTTGGGGCTTTATGCTTTCTTTTATATATGGAAACGTTCAACAGCTATGCAACGTATTATGGACCGGCTTGTATTGAGATTACCTATTTTTGGAGAGGTGATCAGGAAAGCGACGGTGGCACGCTGGGCTCGCACGCTTTCCACCATGTTTGCTGCAGGCGTTCCACTCGTTGAAGCAATGGACTCAGTTGCAGGTGCTGCAGGGAACCACATTTATTTTGATGCGACTAAAAAAATTCAGATAGAAGTAAGTACAGGGAGTAGCTTAGTAGATGCGATGACGCAGACTAACGTCTTTTCTAACATGGTTCTACAAATGGTAGCCATTGGAGAAGAATCTGGTTCTCTGGATTCGATGTTAAGTAAAATCGCAGATTTTTTTGAAGCAGAGGTAGATAATGCGGTAGAAGCGCTCTCCAGCCTGATGGAACCCGTGATCATGGTAGTCCTTGGCACCCTCATCGGGGGCATGGTTGTCGCCATGTACTTACCTATCTTCAAAATGGGCCAAGTCGTTGGCTAGTTGCTGTTTATAACCAATCAGATAATCAATACATGACATTAACCGATTCTCTTCAGCATTCATCGGCAATTTTTATCGCTTTTAGCACTATCATTGGAATAATAGTGGGTAGTTTTTTGAATGTAGTCATTTACCGGCTTCCCAGAATGATGGAACGAGCATGGCACCAACAATGTGCTGAATTACGGGGAGAGAATATTCATCATTCACCGGTTTTCAATCTGGTCATACCTCGCTCTACTTGCCCTCAATGTGAGCATAGAATTACCGTACTCGAAAATATTCCCCTCATCAGTTATTTATTCCTAAAAGGATACTGTTCACAATGCAATACGCGTATTTCCCTTCGCTACCCCATTGTCGAAGGATTTACAGGCATTATGAGCGGCTTTACGGCATGGCACTTCGGATTTGGCTTGACTACTATCGCCGCCTTGTTGTTTATTTGGGCGATGATTGCCCTTACCTTTATCGATTTGGAGAGCCAATTATTACCCGATACGATTACATTACCTTTACTCTGGATCGGGCTTTTATTTAATCTGGATAATGGTTTTATTGAAATTCGATCAGCTATTATAGGCACAGTTGCCGGTTATCTTGTTCTATGGACTATTTATTGGGGATTCAAACTGATTACGGGCAAAGAAGGAATGGGTTATGGTGATTTCAAATTACTCGCCGCAATTGGTGCATGGCTAGGCTGGCAAATGTTACCATTAGTCATTCTATTTTCCTCATTTGCAGGAGGAGTTATTAGTTTCATATTGATAATTACCAATAAATTTCAAAGAAATACTACCATTCCATTTGGCCCCTATCTTGCTGCCGGAGGTTTGATTGCCTTATTCTGGGGGAATAAGATTAATCACGCTTACTTTGGTTTATTTTAGTGCATGCCTTTGATCATCGGTTTAACTGGCGGAATTGGTTGTGGTAAATCTATGGCTACAAAATATTTTGCTGCCCATGGTATTGACATCATTGATACGGATGAAATCGCACATGAATTAACCTTGCCTGGAGGCAAAGCAATGAGCCTCATCAAAAAAACATTTGGCACAAGCTTTATTAGCAAAGATGGTTCTCTAGACCGCGGTAAAATGCGTAAGCTAGTGTTTTTAAATCCTATTTTCAAGAACGAACTGGAAGCTATCCTACATCCGCTTATTTACCAGGAAGTAGTCCGTCGTATTCAGTTTGCGACTTCTGCTTATCTTGTCATTGTTGTGCCATTACTGTTGGAAGCAAAGGCTTTTCAAGAACTAGTCCATCGAATTCTGGTCATTGATTGTACGGAACAATTACAGATTTCACGTACCATTGCTCGCAGCAAGTTGGACGAACAAGAAATACACGCTATTATGGCAACACAAGTTTCACGAAAAGAACGTCTCATGCAAGCGGATGACATCATTATCAATGATCAGGATCTTGATTATCTGCAGAAGCAAGTGGAAAGGCTCCACCTAAAATATCTTGCCTTATCAAAGGATAAATTGAATAAACCTGCTTAATTGACCCTATTCGTATTGGCTTAAGCATCAAACTTTCTACAGAAATGATGTTTGATCGCGTATGATTCCATTCTGCTATTATTACTTTCAGTATCATAATTACCGTGATTTGCTACGAACACCCGCTTAATGAACGTATTCGCACTTTGTTGCGACTTGAAGATTTATTTAACAAAGTTGATTTTTTTTTAGCGCGCGACACACCGGTTGAACATCATGCGGCGCTTGTCGCGTTGTTTGAAATTCTTGATGTAACCGGGCGTGCCGATATTAAATCGGATTTGCTGCAGGAGCTGGAACGACAAAGAGGCTTGTTGGAAGGTTTACGCAAGAATCCGGAAATCTCTGAAGAAGCATTAAACCGTGTACTCAATGATATTACCGTTACATTCCGAGATTTACTGAATATCTCAGGCCGAATAGGAGGACATTTACGTGATAATGAATGGCTAATGAGTATCAAACAACGTATGAATTTACCAGGCGGAGCATGTGAATTTGATTTACCATCTTATCATTACTGGCTAAGTATAACGCCTGAAATGCGTCATCATGATTTTAGCGAATGGATCGCGCCTTTGCTTCCTATACGCAGCAGTTCTAACATCATATTAAAGCTGCTGAGAAATAGCGGAAGAATTTTTCGTTATACCGCTTACCAAGGCTTATTTCAACAGACCGATTCAGGTCACTTAGCGCAGCTACTGCGTCTGAAAATCGATAAAGAAATTCCGTGTGTACCTGAAATCAGCGCGAATAAGTATGCGCTTAATATTCGTTTTATCCCGTTTGAACCAGATCAGAAAATGAATGTCTACGAGGAAGATATTGATTTTGAGTTAGCTTATTGTAATTTGTAATTCTTTAAAGTCATGAAACCAACAATTGTTAATTGTCCTCAATGCGGCAAATCAGTCACCTGGAGCACAGCAAACCGTTATCGCCCCTTCTGCTCTGAACGTTGCAAAATGCACGATCTAGCGCAATGGGCAACAGAATCTTATCGTGTATCAGAGGCTAAGCAGGAAGAAGAACACGAAGTTTTTAACCAGAAATCTGATACTTTTAGTTAATTCTGCAATTTGATAGTCGTGAATAAGCTCAAATGATGCCATTTATTTATCTGTCCAGACATCTCGCAGCATAGCGATACCATGACCTCCCTGTTGCAGGGCAAAAGCCAAATCCGTCTGAACTAAGCCACCCAGCGCATAAACAGGTAAAGAACAATCGCGTATCAATGCAGAAAATTTTTGCCAGCCTAATGCAGTTAATCCCGGGTGGCTTACAGTGGGCAATACAGGCCCTAACACTACAAAATCCATACCCAGGCGCTCTGCCTGATACAACTCCTCAGCATTATGACAAGAAGCGCCGCACCAATTGACATCAGGTCGGCTAGTGAGCGACATTAACTGTGCAGAAGTTAAATGCACACCATCCGCACCCAATTCCCGAGATAGCAAAATATCGCTATTGATGACCACCTTAGCCTCGAAAGCATGCGCGCGTTGAATAATTTCATCTGCTAACCAGCGCAACCTATCCCCTGCCAGTGTCTTTTCACGAATCTGCAGAAACTTCAAGCCTTGCTGCAAAGCCTGCTCAAGCTTGTGTAGCATAGCTTCTTCACCCAACTCCGATGCATTGGTAATCGCATAAATGGAGGGCAAAGCAAGTGCATGGAGCACCGGAAAGTTAGCCGGCAACAAAGGTGTGACTGACAGATTATCGACCGTTTGCCAGGATAACAGCTGATTCTCGCGCCCAAAGGGCTCCCCAGACCAATCAACCACTCGGTAAAAATGCAAACGAACCGTGGCATGCGCATAAGTAAATATTCGTTTCATCCAGGGATAAGCTTGCTTAATCTGGATACCGAGCTCTTCTTGCAACTCCCGGTCAAGTGCTTGCAAGGCAGATTCGCCCGCTTCCATTTTCCCACCGGGAAATTCCCAATAGCCTGCATAAGGCTTCCCTTCCGGTCTGCTTGTTAGCAGAAAATGATCATCTGACCGAATGATGACTGCCGCAACCACTTCAACCAACGGAGAAGAATGAGCCATGAAATTGCTTGCCTACAGTTACATTGAGTTGTTTTGCGAAAGCTGATAAAGCTTACGTTTACCAGCCCAATCTCGCGCGAATTGCCAGGCGACCCGCCCGCTGCGTGAACCACGGGTAAGCGCCCATCGCAACGCTTCTTCTCTTGCTGATACAGTCATTTTTTTGATACCGTAGAAAGCAAGCCAGTAACGCACAATCTCCAAGTATTGGGCTTGATCGAAAGAATAAAATGACAGCCATATGCCAAAACGCTCGGATAATGAAATCCTTTCTTCAATCGTCTCACTGGGATGAATATCGCCATCCACATGGCGTGTCTCAAGGTTATCCCGCATAGCTTCAGGCAGCAGATGTCGGCGATTGGAAGTCGCATAAATAAGTACATTATCAGATGCCATCTCGATTGAGCCATCCAAAACAACTTTGAGTGCCTTATAACCTGGCTCATCGCTTTCAAATGACAAATCATCGCAGTAGACAATAAAACGCTCTGGTCGCTGAAAAATTCGCTCAACAATATCGTGCAAATCAATGAGGTCGTGTTTTTCGACTTCGATGAGCCGCAATCCCTTGTTTGCGTATTTGTTCAACAATGCTTTCACCAAAGAAGATTTTCCGGTACCGCGTGCGCCAGTCAATAAAACGTTATTCGCGGGATAGCCCAAGACAAACTGATACGTATTTTGATCAATTAACTGCTTTTGTTGATCAATGCCATATAATGCATCCAGTACAATGTTATGCGGGTGGGTAACGGGTTGAAGATACCCAGTATTTGCTTGCTTGCGCCATCGAAATGCGATCGCAGCATCAAGATCGGTATTGAGCTGCTGAGCAGGAAACACGGCTTCGATACGACTAAGCAGCTCATCCAAGCGATTGTAGAATAAATCAAGCTTATTCATAACAAATCAGCTGCGATAATCTGCGTTGATTTTCACATAGTCGTAAGAAAAATCACACGTCCATATGCTAGTTGTGGCCACACCCCGGTTTAATATCACCCGCACGGTAATCTCAGATTGCTTCATGACGCGCTGCCCCTCCTCCTCACAATAGTTTTTTGCTCTACCACCCTGTTCTGCGACTAACACTTCATTCAGGTAAAGCTCAATATTGTTAACATCGAGATCGTCTATACCAGCATACCCAATCGCAGCAAGTATTCTCCCCAGATTAGGGTCAGATGCAAAGAAAGCGGTCTTGACTAATGGCGAATGCGCGATGGCATAAGCAACCTGTGCACATTCTTGCTGTGTGCTACCTTTTTCTACCTGCACTGTAATAAATTTAGTTGCACCTTCCCCATCGCGTACAATCATCTGAGCCAGCTTCACAGCTACTTCCGTTATGGTATCTTGCAGCAAATTAAACTCCGGGCTTTTCCGATCAATCTCCTGCGAGTGATTGGCCTTGCCTGTTGCTATCAATACTAACGCATCATTGGTGGAGGTATCCCCATCCACCGTAATCCGGTTAAAGGAATGATCCGCCACATGGCGTACCATCTCCTGTAATAGCGATTGAGATATCTTGGCATCTGTGGCGATATATCCCAGCATGGTTGCCATATTTGGATGAATCATACCCGAACCCTTGGCTATACCCGTTATTGTAATGGTAGTGCCATTAATTTGAATCTGACTGGAAATACCTTTGGGAACAATATCGGTCGTCATAATCGCTTGCGCGGCAGCAAACCAGTTATCACATTTAAGTTCGCTCACGGCTCGAGGCATACCCGCAATAATTCTGTCAACCGGTAAGGGTTCCATAATAACGCCTGTAGAAAACGGTAATATTTGCTGGGGCTCGCAGCCAAGCAGCTTAGCCAGCGCAGTACAAGTCACGCGTGCATGGGCGATACCTTCTTCTCCGGTACCGGCATTAGCGTTACCGGTATTAATCACCAATGCACGAATTGAGCTGGCCGCCGAGAGATGTGCCTTCGCCACGATGACGGGTGCAGCACAAAAGCGATTCTTAGTAAACACACCGGCTACTTTTACATTGTCATCAAGCGCAATCACCAAGAGATCTTTCCGATCAGGTCGTTTAATTCCTGCTTCAGCAATACCCAGAGATATGCCCCGAATCGGTAATAATTGTTGAGGTAACAAGGGAGGAATATTAACTGGCATATAATAAAATGATTAAAAAATGCATTATCGTAACTTATCTTGAGCTGGAGGTTCCAATAATCTGAAATCAGGCGAGTTGGTACCTTATGTCATAGCCGGTAAAATTAAGTAAATATTTTAAAAAAAGGAGAAGTATGAATTTTGACAAAGAACTTGATGTACGCGGACTCGTCTGTCCATTACCCATCCTACGCACCAAAAAATCTCTGACAGATATGACTCGCGGACAAATACTCAAAATCGTCGCTACCGATCCTGCTTCTCTCATTGATTTCCAAGTTTTTGCCGAACAAACGGGTAACCAGCTATTGTCCTCAGCTGAAGCGAGCGGTGAATTTTTATTTTACTTAAAAAAGAAATGATCATTTCCATCGGAGCATCAAAAATAAGATTAAAAATTCAATGCTCATAACTTTTCAGTAATCTTCCGCATTCTATGTGACTTAAAGACCAAAATTGAAGAGTGTAGCGTGTAATAGTCCAGGTGCAAGGCTTAGCGCAATGAAGCCGCAGCACCGTTCCCTGCAACCGGGAACAACGCCGCATTCATGTCTGGAGCGGCATAAGGTGCATCTGACAGGCCTCGTCGCGGCTTCACCATTCTGGCAAATGAGAATATTTCAAAAATGCTTCTATATTCATGGATTCAATTACTCAAACAAGCAGTCAAAAATGATAAATTAGGCTTAATGCCCTGCAACTGTCATACGCTCTATCAGCAACGAGCCACATCGCTTAGAGCCACGAACAATTCTGTCGCTGCCCACCCCTATTATTCCACGCAGCATTTCTTTTAAATTACCAGCAATAGTGATTTCCTCAACTGGATAACTTAGCTCTCCGTTTTCGACCCAGAAACCGGTAGCACCTCGTGAATAATCTCCTGTTACCCCATTCACACCCTGACCGAGTAATTCTGTTACCAACAATCCTTTGTTCATTTTCTTCAGCAAATCAGGAAATGACAATGGTGCGGTGTTTTCCACGATCAAATTATGATTACCTCCTGCATTGCCAGTGGTTTGCAAACCGAGCTTACGTGCTGAATAACTACCGAGAAAATAACCTTGCACCATCCCGTTCTCAACCACATTCCGTTCCTGCGTGGCTACGCCTTCATCATCAAAAGCACAGCTCGCTAGTCCTTTCTTAATATGTGGTATTTCACGTATTCGAATATCTGGCGAGAATACCTGCCTCCCAAGGCTATCCAGCAAGAATGATGATTTACGATAAAGACTGGCTCCGCTGACAGCTTGAGTAAAATGTCCGATCAGACTCGAGGCCACTGGCGCCTCAAATAATACAGGAACTTCACAGGTCGCAATTTTTTTCGCTCCCAAACGCGCGACAGTGCGCTTGCCTGCTTTTTTACCCACATCATGGATAGATTCCAGATCAGCTGCATCCCGCGCCACGGTATACCAATAATCGCGCTGCATCGCATCATGCTCTGTGGCAATGACCGCGCAACTCATACTGTGTCGGGAAAGCGGGTACCCCGCTATAAACCCATGGCTATTCGCATAGACGAACTGTGATGTATTCATGGATACAGTCGCCCCTTCCGAGTTGCTAATGCGCTTATCGATTGCATACGCCGCTGCTTCGCAACCTTGCGCAAGCTCAATCGCTTGTTCGACTGATAATCCCCACGGATGATATAAATCGAGATCAGGAAATGAAGTAGCCAGTAACTTCGCGTCAGCTAATCCTGCGCAATCATCTGCAGCAGTATGTCGTGCGATAGAAAGTGCAGCGGTTACTGTATCCCCGATGGCTTGTGGAGAAAAATCTGAAGTACTTGCATGACCACGTTTTTGGCCAATGTATACTGTCACAGACAATCCTTTGTCTCGAGTGTGCTCAATCGTTTCCACAGCACCCTGTCGAACTGTGACATTCAAACCACAACCATCAGAGACATTAGCTTCACATGCGCTGGCACCCCCTTTCCGAGCATGGTCCAGAATATCGCGTGCAATCTGCTGAAGCGTTCCAAAAGGATAAGAGAAATGTAGAGATGACGAGATATCGTTATTCATATAAATTAGCTTGATGAGAATCAACCCGCAACGAAGTTAATATAATCGTTATATAATCGTTTTAAGGTAAATTTAATAAAATGAGCGCTCAAAGAGCGATATGATAACAGCTTCTCGTTATTGCATTACATAGCTCACCATGCAAAATAACATAAAACATGATGCTGACCAGGAATCTCCGCTCAGTAAAACACGGCGCAAACGTGCCATGCATGCATTACAGGATATCGGTGAGCAGTTAGTGACGCTTGATCTCCAACAAATAGCTGAGCTTGATTTACCAGAAATACTCAAGGATGCCCTCTTTGAAGCTAAACGTATCACCAAGCATGAAGCGCATCGGCGCCAGCTCCAATATATTGGCAAGCTGATGCGAAAAATTGACGTAGCACCTATTCAGGAGAAAATTAATTCTGTACGAAGTACAAGCATACACCATACTGCATGGTTACATCTTCTGGAGCGATGGCGCGAGCGTCTGCTAGCGGATGAGGCAACTTTTACTGAATTTGGACAGCAATACCCGAACGCTGATTTACAGCGTTTGCGAATACTTGTGCGCAATACCATCAAAGAAAAGCTTGCAGGAAAACCTCCTAAAAACTTCCGGGCCCTATTTCAGGAATTACGCAGCATCATTCCTGAAAAAACACCTTTAAATTGATGTCAAGAGATAAACGGGAATCCTCACACATCATCATTTTTACTCGATCATTCATCGACAGATTCACCCGTCAAGTAAGCTAGAAATTTCTGACGTGTTTCTTTGGAAGTGTCCCGGAATAATCGATACACTGCATGTTGATCAGGATCCTGTAGATTCATTTCTATCCCCCATAAGGGTGCAATGGTAGTAGGTAAATTTGAGTAACGCACGTCAATCAGAAGTTCAGGGTGATCAGGCTGAATCGCAACAAAACCAGCAGAAAAAATGGTAAAACGGGCAATATCCTTCGCTAAGGTGGATTCCTCAGGCAGTTGATTCAGAAACTGATCAATCGTGAATTTTTTGATGGACTCTCCTGGATAGATGCGGGATTGCGAAAACGGGCTAACCCGAATCGCATCGACATAGAATTTTCCTTCGGTTTCATAAATCGAACGCCACAATATCAAATTGGCTAAAGTCGGTTTAACCATCAATTGCTCGGCAACATGCCCCCTGGAGGCAACCAAGTCAGCCGCAGCGGCTTCAGCTCGTTGGAGCTGTACCCAACCAAGCACAAGATAAAAAGCTGCGATAATTAAGCCAATTTTCGCAACCATGATTGCTTTCCTCTTGTAGGCAAAAATGACTGCGATTAGCAGTATCAAGGTAAAAATGGGATCAATCACAGAAACAATATTAAGCGCAACTCGTTCCTCACTCACCGGCCAAAATAAATGAGTACCGTAACTGGTTAACGCATCTAGCACGCCACTTAAGCTATAACCCAAAAAACAGAATAAGTATAAGCGTGAAAAAAATAACCGTTTCCGGAGAAATGGCCATAGAATAAGTGCTGCAATCAAGCTACCGAACGGAACAAAGAAGATGGAATGCGTAAAATGGCGATGAAATTCCACAGTTAATAAAGGATCATTCACTGACTGAATCAGAATATCCGCATCTGCAAGCAGCCCAGCGAAAAATCCAACACCTGTCGCTAAACGCGTTTCATTTTGTCGCGTACCTGACTGAGCAAGACTGGCACCCAATAATCCTTGAGTAAGTAGATCCATATTTAACAAACATTTACAAAATACAGATGGCTAGTTTATCTCATTTGATTGATAAATGGCCATTGAACTGGAAATTACACAACTCTTACCATTCTTTAAAAAGAATTGAGAAGTAAAAAATATCCATACATTTCCTGCTCTCAATGGCAATGACTTGCAATGCAATAGCTGAGGAGCAAGCGCTCCGGAGATCGGTTTACGCAAAACCAAACGTATCGTCTGTCTTTACAGGTACTGGCTAAATCTCCGCGTTAAAGGGGTATTAAGCAAGGTTTTACTGAAGTGAGCGCAGTCACGGATAAACTTAGGGTATTATTTCGAGAAACAGTATGCATAGTTAACTCTTTGCAAACCCTTTCTTTACATTTGTAGATCGTTTGATTGTCATAAAATTTGGATAATACAACAGATTATGCGAATCAAAACCCTATCACAACCTGATAAGAAATAGTTATTCCATAATCTATTATCGACGCACTATTTCTTCTGTCAAAATTACAGATTAAAAAGAATCTGAATTAAGTGCATCGATGCCCGCTTGCGCAATTTGTGCATCTTGATGAGATCTTACGCCACTCACGCCGATCGCACCCACAAATTGATTACTGAGCACAATAGGCAGTCCACCTTCAATGGGTATTGCTCCAGGTAAATTTAAGTAACGCACATGCCCTTGATTGACCTGCTCCTCCAGCACCTTAGTGGGCCTTCGAAAAGCGATGGCCGATCTTGCCTTTTGTATGGCAACTTCAATACTGCCATATTGCGTATTGTCTGACCGCATTAAGTAAAGTAAATGCCCTCCTTCATCAACAATAGAAATGACGACGGGCCAATTATTGCGCCTGGCCTCCGTTTCTGCCGCTGCGGCGATTTTTTTGGCGTCCTCAAGTATCAAAAAAAGTTTGCTATTTGCCATCTCCATCTCTCAAATATAATGCTATATCCCCGACCCACCTTCGAATATTTCATGACGCATTTGTGCTTGGGTAACATGACTGCCAGCTGGCACGCTGCGTGTCAGCCAGACGTTCCCACCTATTATTGAGCCCCGCCCGATAATGATACGCCCCAAGATAGTCGCCCCTGCATAAATCACAACATCATCCTCGACAATCGGATGTCGTGGTATGCCTTTTACCAACGCCCCGTGCTCATCTACCGGAAACCGTTTTGCACCTAAAGTAACAGCCTGATATAGCCGCACATTGCGACCTATAATGGCAGTTTCTCCGATGACCACACCCGTACCATGATCAATAAAAAAACTGCCACCAATCTGAGCACCTGGATGTATTTCTACCCCAGTCATTGAATGGGCTATTTCTGAAATCATGCGCGCAATCAGTGGCACACCGAGCCGGTGCAACTCATGCGCTAGCCGATAGTAGGTAATGGCCATAATACCCGGATAACATACCAATACTTCATCAACGCTGTGCGCTGCCGGGTCCCCTTCGTAGGCCGCCACAATATCGCTTTCCAGTAAACTGCGAACCGCAGGTAAACGTTTGGCGAATGCTTGCGTGATCTCTACTGCCCGTTCACGATCAGCGTCACTCAGGTTTTCCAAACCCGAACTAAAATGTAATTCATGCTGTATTTGTACCAGCAACGTGCGCAGAGCACTATTCAAAGTGTGCCCGACATAATGGTCGATTCCCTCATCCGCGAGATCGGCCGGGCCCAAACGATTAGGAAACATCGCAGCACTTAAGCCCTCTGCCACACCAACCAGAATTTTGCGTAAAGGAAGTTTAGGAGGCCTGGTATGCCCTTGTCGATTTTCCAGCGAAGCAATCCGCAAATCACGTAATTCTTCAACGATATGATCAATCTCAAGAAAAGTACTTCTTATTTGAAGATCGCTGATTCTATTGACGTTAGTCACTCTACATTCAACCCCTTTTCATTGAACATTCCCTCAAAGAGAATACTGCTCAAATAACGTTCACCAGAATCCGGCAAAATCACCACAATTGTTTTGCCAGCATTTTCCGCACGCTTGGCATGTCGTACAGCTGCTGCAACTGCAGCACCACAGGAAATACCGGAAAGTATGCCTTCCTCCCCGGCGAGGCGACGGGCGTACAAGACAGCCTCTTCATTACTCACCTGTTCGACTTCATCCACCAGTGAGAGATCAAGATTATCCGGCACAAATCCAGCGCCAATCCCTTGAATTTTGTGAGGGCCAGGTATTAAAGGCTGACCTGATCGCTGCTGAGTAATAACAGGACTTGCCGCTGGTTCAACTGCAACTGACGTAATGGCTTTTCCCTTACCTTGTTTTATATAACGGGAAACACCTGTCATCGTGCCACCTGTTCCTATACCTGCAACAAAAATATCAATTGCCCCATCAGTATCTTGCCAAATCTCCGCACCTGTCGTTAGCTCGTGTATTGCTGGATTGGCCGGATTCTTAAATTGCTGTAGTAAAACAAAACGATCAGGATCTGCAGCAACGATTTCATCGGCCTTGGCAATAGCGCCTGCCATACCTCGCTGACCTTCCGTCAGAACCAGCTTGGCGCCAAATGCGACAAGTAATTTCCGGCGCTCGATACTCATGGTTTCCGGCATTGTTAAGGTCAACGGGATACCGCGTGCAGCCGCAACAAATGCTAACGCAATACCCGTATTACCACTTGTTGGTTCCACCAGCTCTTTACCAGGACCAAGTAAGCCGCGGCGCTGAGCGTCGTCAACCATTGCAACTCCAATACGGCACTTGACTGAATATGCCGGATTACGTCCTTCAATCTTGGCCAGTACGGTCGCTGCTGCACCATCGGTAATACGATTGAGCCGAACTAACGGTGTCCGTCCTATCGATTGTGAATTGTCTTGATACCAATTTGACATAAGCTATTCCTTTCTTTATCGCCGTCCTGGCGAACCCTCGTTTATTATTGAAGAAATACTAAAGATTAACAATTATTTAGCTGTTTATTTTAACTGGCATGATTCATTTTGTTACGGCGTATCTGTATCTATGATTAACCAAAAAATTTATATGACATAAAGCCAAATTCCAATAATTTAACTAAATTTCAATCCATTGACATTAAATAGAAAGATGGCATGTTTATGGCAAGTAGCAAAGGAATATCCACAAGGGCAAAAACAATTAACCTACAACGTATCACCATCTGATGAAATTATTTAACGCACATATAAAAAGTAATGCTCATTTACTCCATTCCTGATCGCAGTTAAACTTAAAATGAAACTGCATTTACTAAATTCCTCCTTCACCTGCACGATACAAATTATAGCGCTAACGGCAGCCTATTTTATAGACGAGAAGTCAAGGATAAGCATGGCATATGTAACCCCAACATTACATTTTTCTTGGAGCATGCTTGGTTAATTTAACTACGGACGGACTCGCACTCTCTACTGTATTTGGAATTGCTGCAGGCAATACCCTTGCTTGAAAGCACCATTTCTCAATTGTTTTATCGTGCAAACTTACGTACCACAGCCATAAGCTCATCAATAGCAGCATCACCGTTACCTGATTGAATAGCCGACTGCATACAGCCATGCGTATGGTTTTCAAGTAATTGCATTGCCACTGCATCCAGTGCAGACTGTAGCGCTGACACCTGATTGAGGATATCAACGCAGTAGCGGTCCTCCACGATCATTTTGGCTACACCGCGCACCTGACCTTCGATGCGGTTAAGACGCTTGATTAACGCCTCCTTATTGGGCTGTATCACGTGATCAGGCACGTGGCATAACTCTCTTTTATTATTAGATAAAGGCTTCAAAACCTGCTTCCTCGATGGCTTGTTTAAACTGATCGATCCCGGTAATTGCTGCATCATACTGAATGGTAACCTGTGCATCCTCCAGTGAAACTTCGGTACTCATCACGCCAGGAATCTGTTCCAGCACATTTTTAATACTTCTGACACAACCCATACAGGTCATGCCCTTGATAGGGATGATGGATGTTTGCATTTAATGGTTCCTCTTTAATATGAGTTAATCTGTGTGTCTGGCTGCCATCGCTTAAGCAGCAGTGAATTACTAACAACCGATACCGAACTCATCGCCATTGCAGCGCCTGCGATGATCGGGTTAAGCATGCCAATGGCAGCCAAGGGAATACCGAGCACATTGTAGATAAAAGCAAAGAACAGATTCTGGCGGATCTTGCTCAAAGTCGCACGGGAAAGCGCAATGGCATCAGCCACGCTCATCAAATCATTATGCATCAACGTAATGTCCGCTGCTTCAATCGCCACATCAGAGCCCGCGCCAATGGCAAAACTCACATCAGCCGCAGCCAGCGCAGGGGCATCGTTAATTCCGTCCCCCACCATACCGGTAAATTGTCCACGTGCTTTTATTTTGGCCACTTCGGCTGCTTTGTCTTGGGGCAACACTTCGGCGCGATAATGGTTAATGCCTGCTTGTTTGGCAATGGCAGCAGCGGTTTCAGCATTATCACCAGTCAACATGATAACTTCAACACCCATTGCCTGTAATCGCCTAACCGCCTGCGCTGAGGTACTGCGTAACCGATCGGCAATCGCAAGATATCCCAGCATCTGATAGGTTTCTTCGGACTGAGCAGCCACTCCAATCACGGTTTTGCTTTCAGCCTGAAGCACTGCCAAATGAGAGGGGTCCATGGGTACGCCATGCGCTCGCAGAAATTTTGGCGAGCCCAATAAAAATTCAGTGTCACCGATCTGAGCCTTGACGCCACTTCCAGTCACGGATGTAAAATTACTCATCGTCTGAGGCCGTATAGCCCTGCCGGCTGTGTACTCGAGCACGGCTTTTGCAAGTGGATGCTCTGAACCTTGTTCCAAGGTAGCGGCGGTCTGTAATAATGCTTGTTCAGTGATTGAGCCTACCGGAATGACGTCGGTCACAACAGGTCTCCCTTCCGTAAGAGTGCCTGTCTTATCTACGACTAATACTTGAATTTTTTCCGCATGCTCGAGTGCGGCAGCATTTTTCACAAGAACACCCATTTGAGCACCACGCCCGGTGCCTACCATAATGGCTGTGGGTGTGGCTAACCCTAGTGCACATGGGCATGCAATAACTAGTACTGCCACTGCATTGATCAGCGACAATACGAAATTTCCTGTCAACCACCACGTTAATGCCAAAGTCAGGATACTGATGACGACTACTACCGGCACAAATATCCCTGAAATGGTGTCGGCCATGCGCTGGATCGGCGCCTTGGAACCCTGTGCTTCCTCTACTAGCCGAATAATGGCGGCAAGCTGCGTATGCTCCCCCACACTGGTAGCTCGGCATTTCAATAATCCTTGTTGATTCTGAGTGGCTGCAAACACTTTGGCACCGACCTGCTTAGCTACCGGCAGACTCTCTCCCGTTAACATGGCTTCATTCACACTGGATATACCTTCAATGACAACCCCATCAACAGGTAAATTCTCGCCGGGCCGCACAATAAAAACGTCACCTACTTTAAGTGTATCGACATCAACTTCGATAATTTCACCCTCTCGCTCAACTCGTGCGGTTTTAGGTTGTAGCTTAATCAACTCCTCAATGGCGGCAGAAGTTTTGCTTTTGGCGCGGGCTTCCATTAACTTACCTAATAGCACCAAAGTAATAATGGCGACACTCGCCTCGAAATAAACGTGTTGGTCCAGCGAGAACAGCGTAACGACTGCACTGAAGAAATAAGCCATGCTAGTGCCCAAAGCGATCAATACATCCATATTCGCTCCACCACCGCGTAAGGCATGCCAAGCACCCACATAAAAACGTCTCCCCACCCAGAACTGGACAGGTGTTGCCAATAACCACTGTAGCCAGCGTGGCAGCAAATCAACATGATCCGTTAACATCACACCCATTTGCAGTAAAAATGGTAAGGTCAGTGCAGCGGATAACCAAAAGATACGGAGCTCTGCCTGATAAGCTGCCAGCCGCCTGGCTTTCTCTTCATTACGGCTTGCTTCGCTGATCTCACTCGCACTATAGCCTGCCTTGGCGACAGCCGCAATCAAATCATTCACGGTTGCTGCAGCCGGGTTGAATTGGACATGAGCAACTTCTGTCGCCAGATTAACAGTAGCTGTAACTCCAGGGATTTTATTCAACGCTTGTTCAATGCGCCCACTGCATGCTGCACATGTCATGCCGCTGATTCGCAGTTGTACAGTCGGAGGAATAACATGAAAACCAGCTTTTTCAATTGAGTGAATCAGATCTTCAGCATGTGTGGCAGTATCATCAAACTCTATCACCGCTTTCTCGCTGGCAAAATTTACTGCTGCCTGCACACCCGGTAACCTGTTGAGATTCTTTTCAATTCGCGCCGCACAGGCTGCACAAGTCATCCCTTCTATTGGTAACTCAATGTGTCTATGCGTAAGAAGTGTACTCACCTTGATCCTCCTCACTTTTATTACAAAAATAAATTCATCGTATACCCCATATGGGTATATGTCAATATACTTTGAGATCAGCAATAAAAGAATGAATAAGGAAGGAACTGACAAACGGTTTATTTCTGCTTTTTTACCCCTGTTTTTGTTGGTAGCTTATTTTTTGTTCAATAAGATTGCTTTGCATGATTCAACAATTTTTTTAAAGCAAACCTTAACTCAATCATAAGATTAAATAGAAAATGAAATACCAAAAAATAAAAACCATCTATACGGAAAAGTGGTTTATTAATAGCAACTTTCAAGAAACAAATGTAACACAATGGTTTTACAGCAAATATTAAGTAGCCTCAGGAACAGGGGTAAGATTAAACCCCAGCTTCCGAGCGCGAACAGTCAGATGATGCAACACGCGTTGACGATATCGCTCCTCATAGTACTCCTGCCCTTTATCGACGTACTCGGTTCCTTTCGTTAGCATCGTGTAGATCAAGCGCGCCAGTTTGTGTGCTGTCGCTGTGATTGCCTTTGCCTTGTCGAGTCTGCCACATAATCTTCTGTAATAGGCACCCAGTGCAGACTGGCTGGATTTCAATGAAACTGCCGCCATGCGCAGTGCCTGAGCCGCACGGTTCGCTGTGCGCTTGCTTGCCCCCGATAGCACTTTTCCGCCCGATATCTTTGTTCCAGGACACAACCCAAGCCACGAGGCAAACTGCTTCGCACTCTTGAACCTGCTCATGTCAGCGCCCACTTCACTCAGGACTTTCATCGCAATCGTCACTTCGATGCCGTCAATTCGCGTCAAATCAACCCCACACATGCCAATCAGATGGGCACGTAAATCAAATTTGGGAGCGTTCTTGACATTGGAGCGGCGCTTCTTCTGGCAGATCTCTACCTTGTGCACCTGAAGTGCCGCCAGCATGGTTTCAAGCTGCCGGTCACATTCGGTGAGTCGTTCGCTGTAGGCGTCATAGAGTGACATCGCTTGCTTGAGTGCAAACAGGTGTTCTTCCCGCCAATTCCCGACTAACGATTTCTCAATCTCGTCTTTGCCAGCCCGGATGCGATTGCTCTTGAGATTCGCCAGGATGTGCCCATCTCTCTCACCAGTAATGATGGCACGAACGATCTTTTGACCGGTTTCGCCCACAATATCCGAAATCACGTTCGCCAATTGTATGTTCATTTGCGCCAGAGCCTTTTGCATATGTTGCACATGTCGCGCCTGATAACGGATCAGCATATCGCGTTGACGAGATATGGCTCGTAGTGCACATATCTCATCTTTCGGACGGAATGCGCCAGACAACAACCCAAAGCTCATCAGTTGCTGTAACCATTGGCAGTCCAGTACATCCGACTTCCAGCCAGAAACATTTCTAACGTGCCGCGCATTTACTAGATACACAGTCAGCCCGCGCGACTCCAAAAGTTCATACAGTGGAATCCAGTATACCCCCGTCGATTCCATTGCCACAGTGTCAATTTCACAGGCCTCTAACCAGTCCGCTAAACCATTCAGGTCTGCGGTGAAACTCTTGAATTCCCTTACCGGCTTGTTATCTCGATCCGGCGGTACCGCCACAAAATGGCTCGCAGAGCCAATATCAATCCCCGCTGCATTCGGATGGATTAACTCCAATTTACTTCGCTTGAACTTTGCCATGACATCCTCCATTATCTCTATTGGAATGTCGCGCTGGTTCAGGTACGTCGTTGTACTCACTCTTTCAAACGGGATGTCCGTTGCCACGGACTCACCAATGTCGCCGACGTGACCCATGACCACGCTAAAAAACGGGCGGATTAGCACCAGTGATGTGTCGGTCTTCTCCAGCGCGACATTCCAACTTTACTCCTCAAGCTCTGACGCCGCTTGTTTCTTCTGCGCGCCTTGCCGCCTCTAGCGGATTACTACGCTAAAAAGCAAATAGGCGCAAACTTGTCTTCTCACAGTACTTCGTTTGAACCTATTGGGATATTCCCACACTTATTATTTATATCTATACGAGCGCAAAAAGTTGAATGTTACTGCTGACCCGACTGGACATTGTTCATGCTCCCTTATACCAGCCTATCAGTCATTTTGTGCATGAGCATTTTCCCACTAAGCTTGACTGGCCACGAGTTCTGATGATATGTGGCCTAACTTTTATTGCTATCGGTTCAATCGTTATAACAATCAATCACCGGATTTCTGTATTAGATTGATCGAACAAACAAAGAATATCTCTACCTTATTGATTTATTGATCGCATAGCAGGTAATCTTAATAATCAGATACAACATGCGAATGCCTCAATTCGATTGATCAAGTAACTTCCAGAAGCAGCTTCAAATGGGGAATTTGTTACAGGAGTTAACATGGCGCTTAATTCAAAACTTACCAAGTTGAAGGTTGACCCAAACACACAGGTAAATTTAGCCGATTGGACAACCAGCATTAAACCACTCTATTCGTCCAAAAAGAAGCACCAAGAGCTTTTAAATGAATTACATGAAGAACTAGGTGCGCTCCAAGATATACTTTATGCGCACAATCGCTATGCTCTATTACTCATTCTTCAAGGCATTGATTCAGCAGGCAAGGGAAGCATTATCAAGCACGTCATGACGGGCATCAATCCACAAGGGTGCCAAGTATACAGCTTTCAACAACCCAGCGCAGAGGATCTTGATCATGATTTTCTATGGCGAAGCAACAATCGCCTTCCTGAAAGAGGGCGTATTGGTATTTTTGATCGGTCTTACTACGAAGAAGTCACTGCAGTCCGCGTTATCCCAGGGTTATTGGAGCAGCAACATTTACCCATGGAGCTTCTCGACCCAACAAAATTCTGGCAAGAACGTTTCCAGGATATTGTCAACCTAGAAAGCCACTTACATCGCAATGGCACCCGCACTGTCAAAATTTTCCTTCATTTATCAAAAGAAGAACAACGGCAGCGCTTGCTTGAACGCATTGATGAGCCAAAAAAGAACTGGAAAATCAGCCGTGCTGATATAGAAGCCCGCCAACATTGGGAAGCTTTTCAAACAGCCTATGCTGAATGTCTGAGCGCTACCAGTACAGAGCATTCACCCTGGTATATTGTACCGGCAGATGACAAACTTAATGCCCAACTGCTTGTATCTAAAATTGTAACGGAAACAATGAAAACGCTCCAAATGAACTACCCTATTGCGACTGAAGCTCATCGGAAAGAATTAGCAGAAATCAGGGAGGCTTTGGAAAAGGAATAATTTATTAATTGAGTAGAGAACCACACAACTAACCGTTAGTCTCATTCATAAAACAGGTGCTTACCCCTACCAGACCATGCTGCTCTCAGACAAACTGAATAAGGACATTAAAGCAATCAATTTCTTCTGTGTTAACCGCTACATTAGAATTAATAGGACTTCATTCTCAGCAATTCTCTGATAAAGTATTTAGCAGAGAATTGCTACTAATAGCATGTAAAAAAATATAGTGCAAATAAAATTTAACTTACTGGTTTCTCATTTTTACGTTTAGCCCTACGCGCGATTTCCACCTTAATTTCCTCAAGGAAATTCATGTTGATCTTGCGCTGCTTTTCACTTCTGTACCAGCTGTAGCAAGTGATCCCACCAAGGATGATCAAAATAATACTCATCGCGCTAATACCATCAAAAAAAATAAATACCACCCCTGTTGAAATTGCCACGGCTCCGAGTAGCGCAGTTAATAACCACATTCGATTTCCCCAGCTTGGGGTGGCATGCTTGAGGCACCACGCATCGAGCTTATCGCGCGTTGAAGAAAGCTCTTCATCAGTCCATTTATTAATATTCATGATTTTCCGAATACCCTTTATTTTATCTAGATAAGAAGATTTTTATCTTACAGTTAATATTTAACTTTATGTAACAGTACCATTAGGATCAATAATCGAGTTATAACGCTTTACCCCCTATATTTTAGGGGTAATGATTTACCTTCGTTTTTTTTAATCTTCTCATTAAGCTCAAAATATATCAGCTCTTTTTTAGGAATTTTGGTCGATTTATGGTAAAAAGCCGGGTTAATATAAATGGGTGCAAGTCATTTTATCGTTATTTCATGAGCAGTCTATTAGAAAGTAAAAGGAGTTTTTTTTATTTCCACATTATAAAGATATCTCAACTTACTAAAATTCGAGTACTTCAAGTAGTCTTCTTTACTATTGGGATATTTTGTTTACTCCCCGCAACGGCTAAGAATCTCTCTTCAATTAATGCGGAAGCATTGCAAAACCAGCTCAACAATTCTTCTTCGGTGTCGAATGAGATTGATGTAGCTATTTTAAAACATTTTTATGCGATGCGCGGTTATCGACCGGCCTGGATACAGAATGACAAATTATCACCTGAACTTGATATAGCTATAGCATTTATTGCAACTGCCGAACAGGAAGGTTTAGATAGCAAAGATTATCAGCTTGAACAACTATTGCACTTACGCAAACAAAGCAGCGAGTATTCTCTTCTACTTGAACTCGAATTGCGCACTACTCAATCAATTTTGATGCTTGCTCGAGATTTACGTAGAGGTCGCCTGATAGCATCAGAAGTTGACCCGGATTGGCATATTCGGCAGCCAAAATTCGATCCAGCAGCTTATTTGCAAAAGGCTATTACTTCTGGAAATTTAAAATCATCTCTGGCAGATTTACCTCCTAAAACCCAGGAGTATCAGCTGATGAAGCAAGCTTTAGCCAAACTCCGTAAGTTAGTGAAACGTGGCGTTAATTGGACCATGATTCCGGAAACGCCCTTAATTCGGCCCAACATGAATCACGCGATTATTCCGCTACTCCGTTCCCGAATTGCGCAAATTTTTGCCATGCACGGCAATTCTAGCTATGATATCGTTTCGAGTGAAAACGGAAGCGAAAAGTATGATAGTGAATTGGTAAACGCGATTAAGATATTTCAGGAACAGCATGGACTGAATGCTGATGGGGTGATCGGACCAAATACACGCGCGGCATTAAATAAAACACCCGAGCAGAAAATCAGGCAATTACGTATCAATATGGAACGTTTGCGATGGATGCCAAGAGAATTAGGCGATCGCTATTTATTGGTCAATATTGCTGGATTTCGTTTGACTGCGATTGAATATGGGAAGCATGTTTTAAATATGCGCATTATCGTAGGGCGTGATTATCGCTCAACACCCAGCTTCAATAGCCGCATTTCTCACCTTATCCTGAATCCATACTGGAATGTTCCGAACAGTATTGCGCAGCAGGATCTATTACCTAAACAACAAAACAATTCTAATTTTTTTACTTCACAGAAAATTAGAGTTTATGTAAACAATGCTGGTCATTACGAGGAAATTGATTCGGATTTGATTAACTGGCATGCGGTTGGCAAGAATTTTCCTTATGTGTTAAGGCAGGAGCCAGGAGAGAAGAATGCGTTAGGCACTATAAAATTTATGTTTGCGAACCGTTTCAGTATATATTTGCATGATACACCTTCTAAGCAATTATTTCAGAAAGATATTCGAATGTTTAGTTCGGGTTGTATCCGGTTAGAGAAACCATTGCAATTAGCTGGGTTTATTTTGAACGAACCCAATGCAGCGACTGATATCGGTGACAAAATAGAAAGCGGTAAAACAATTACGGTTAATTTATCTAAACACTTACCCATTTATTTAATCTATCTCACGGCATGGGTTGATGAGACAAACAATATATATTTCGCATCAGATATTTATGGACGTGACAAACGAATTCTAAAGTATGCTCGCTGGTAAGCGAGCATATCTAGTTTAAATATAACCTTGATATCTTATGGGAGGACTCAAAGTGTTTGCACAAGGAGTTAATAATCATAATCATCAATTAACAAAGCTAGGTGCTAGTCGGCGCTTTTTTATTAAAACAGGGTTAAGTGCCTGTACACTGCTAGCGTTACCAGCAGCCTATGCACGCAAGCCAAAAACATCCATTAAACAACCAGTTAAAGAATTATCCCTACTTAATTTACATACAGGGGAAAGAGTAAAATCTATTTACTGGGAAAAAGGGCGTTATATCCCTAGCGTACTCAGGGATATCGAAAAAATTTTACGCGATCATCGTACCGGTAGAACCCATGCTATTGATCTTCGATTACTCGACATATTGCAGCTTTTGTCTAGCCGAATGGGGGCAAAGAAGGAATTTCAGGTCGTTTCCGGCTATCGCTCGCCTGAGACTAATAAAATGCTCGCCTTGCATAATAGTGGCGTAGCAAAACAGAGTCTGCACATGCAAGGCAAGGCAATTGATATTCGATTACCTGAATTTTCCCTGGCTGATTTGAGAAAAGCAGCTTTATCGTTAAAAGTCGGTGGTGTTGGATATTATCCCGACTCCAACTTTATTCACCTTGACACCGGGCATGTGCGCTATTGGTAAGACTATACTCTGCTGCATAAATAAATTGATCCTTACAGCAAGCTAAGCGAAAAAATAATGAGCAGGTCATGAAGGGAATTCAGCAAGCCCAATTTATGCTGGAAGCCATTAGTCTTTCAGCTTATGGAGTGATCCATAATGAGGGTGGGCCGTTTGGTTGTGTCATCGTCAAAAATAACACTATCATTGGAAAAGGTAGCAATCAAGTCATCTCTTTAAATGATCCTACTGCTCATGCTGAAATTGTCGCGATACGAAATGCTTGTTGGCATTTAGGCACTTTTCGGCTTGATGGGTGCTACATCTTTACTTCCTGCGAACCCTGTCCGATGTGTCTAGGTGCTATCTATTGGGCGCGTCCAGAAAAAGTATTTTATGCATGCACCAGGGCCGACGCCACCGAAATCGGATTCGACGATGAATTTATTTATGAAGAAATCATGTCTGATTTGCCACAGCGTAAAATTCCAATGGAACAAATACTCAGACCAAAAGCACTGAAAGTCCTCTCAGAGTGGTCAGCAAAATCAGACAAGATAATTTACTAAAAAAGGATAATGCACGGGCAAAGCCAATTGGAACAGCGAGAGTTCATTATTCTCAAATAGATTTTCCTGCTTTCCGACTTATTACGGTACTGGCTATCCACATAAATAATTTCCAGCATCACATCATGATCGATGCTATTTTCATTCTGCATTTTATTTTATTTCTAAATCAAAGATGATCCGAAGGCGAGCCGCAGACAGTATCAATCATATGGCAAGGTAAACCCCAACAAAACCAGTTTTGATTTAGAAACAGAATAAGTATTCTGAAAAACCTTGGAGGACGATCTCAATTTTCGTACTTCAAACTTAAAGAATCTAACTCTTGCTTAAGCAAAGCAAGTGTATTTTTTCTTTTCTTTCCATCGTTGCAAATCCGGGTAAAATTCATAATAGCGCCTTGTCTTTCTTGAAGAGAAGTAGAGTTACTTTTCTTCATACCCAAATAGGCTATATCTGCAAATTCAACCTACTGCCAGATTGGATAAAATACGCTAAGATGGATACCAAATATCAACTTTGCTCTGATCGATAGATTTATACATTTAAACTTTTTATGCCTATTAAATCCCGTATTCGCACCATTCCTCATTACCCTCATGAGGGCATCATGTTTCGCGACGTTACCACACTGCTGAAAGATGCTGTTGGCTTACGCACCACCATCCAGGAAATTGTTAATCGCTACCGAACGAGCAATATCGACATAGTTGTGGGTATTGAGTCACGCGGCTTTATTATTGGTGCTCCCGTTGCGTATGCGCTGGGCGTTGGTTTTGTGCCGATACGCAAACCAGGCAAATTGCCAGCTGAAACCATAGGCTGTGACTATCAATTGGAATACGGCAGTGATCGGATTGAAATTCATACCGATGCGATCCGAAAAGGAGAACGGATATTGTTAGTGGACGACCTTATTGCTACCGGCGGTACCATGGAGGCAGCTGTCAAGCTTATCCAGGAGATAGGAGGAGAAATCATCGAATGCTGTTTTGTGGTCGATCTGCCTGAAGTTGGCGGCAGAGATCGTTTAGAAAAGCAAGGGCAAAAGGTATTCGCATTATGCCAATTTGAGGGAAGTTGAGCGAACTTACTTACTTCGTATATTTACTTAATTGAACTGACCATTATCTATTTGACAGAATTGTCAAATTCCACGTGACTCAAATTGATCAAGCCATTATGGAGAAGCTTCGGCGCTGTTTGGCTGAACCAGTCCAGGCCAGCCCAAATTTTTCCGATTCAGTGTGAGCAGACTTTATTCCATTTCTAAATCAAGATTGACTTTGTCGGCTTCACCTTGCCGTAGGATTGATACCGTCTGCGGCTCGCCTTCGCGTCACTTTTGATTTGGAAATGGAATTAGACCTAAAACATAAGAAATACTGTGATGACAGACATTAATCTGCCCGGTCAGTTAAGATGAGCCACTTCTTTTGGAGTAATACATGCTAGACATTCAACAATTACGCACCGATCCAGAAAATATTGCTTCACGCTTAGCCAAACGTGGCTACACTTTTCCGGTAGCACAATTCCAATGGCTGGAAGCGCAACGCAAATCGATCCAAACTCAAACACAGGAATTACAGGCAAGACGTAATGCCACTTCTAAGCAAATTGGCATTGCCAAACAAAAAGGCGAGGATGCGGCTGCGATCATGGCAGAGATTGCTCATCTAGGAGGTGAACTTAAACAGGCTGAAAGCCAGCTCGAGCGCATTCAAGCCGAGCTGCAGCAGCTATTATTAACTATTCCTAACTTAACGCATAGCAGTGTTCCAGAGGGAAAAAGTGAAACGGATAATCTTGAAATACGGCGCTGGGGAACGCCCAGATCATTCGATTTCGCCATTAAGGACCATGTCAGCATAGGTGAAGAATTGGGTCTACTCGATTTTGAAACCGCAGCAAAATTAAGTGGCACGCGATTCAACGTGATGAAAGGTGGCATTGCTCACCTGCATCGTGCGCTGACACAGTTTATGCTGGATACGCATACTCAGGAGCATGGTTATACTGAAATTTATGTCCCCTATCTGGTCAATGCAGATTGCTTACAAGGCACAGGACAATTGCCTAAATTTGAGGAAGATCTGTTTGCCGTGCATGCGGGAACTAGCGAGCATATGGGTGCAACCACATCAACTGGACATGGTTTATTCAAATTATACCTGATCCCTACTGCTGAGGTACCCTTAACTAATATGGTGCGTGATGAAATTATTCCGCTTGAACAGCTTCCGCTGAAATTTGTTGCTCATACTCCTTGCTTTCGTTCTGAAGCAGGCAGTTATGGCAAGGATACCCGTGGTTTGATTCGCCAGCATCAATTCGAAAAAGTTGAACTTGTGCATATCGTACATCCACAAACATCCTATGAGACATTGGAACAGCTCGTCAGCCATGCAGAAAAAATTTTGCAAAAATTGGAATTACCTTATCGAGTGATGACATTATGTACGAGTGATATAGGTTTTTCGGCTGCAAAGACATATGATATTGAAGTATGGTTACCTGCACAAAAAGCTTATCGGGAGATATCTTCATGTAGCAATTGCGAAGCTTTTCAGGCACGACGCATGCAGGCACGTTTTCGCAACGAGAAAGGAAAACCGGAATTACTCCACACACTAAATGGTTCTGGTTTGGCAATTGGACGAACGTTGGTGGCTATTCTGGAAAATTACCAAAATAGGGATGGCAGCCTAACTATTCCATCTGTTTTACAGTCTTATATGAGTGGCCTTGACCGGCTTACCATTGAAGACGGAAAATGAACCTGCTATATGACACATTTATTTAAATCCGGAGGTATCTAAAATGCAAAATGAAAGCAATAGAACGGTGCATGACCAGGATGATATGGCGCAACTCGAAGCCGATGTACGCGAAGCAATTATACATGACGGTGACGTTAAGGAAACTGTACGGCGGTTAACGCTCCAGTCAATGCAAGCACATCGTTTAGACATTCAATCTTTGGGCCGGATTGCTACCGCTGTGATGCAAGGTGTGCACGATGGTGCGCAGCAGAAATTAGCGCAGGCATCGGAACAATCCAATACTGCTCAGACTCAAATATCCCATGCAGTGTCAGGGTTGGACACTGCCTTTGCACAATTTGCTGAAGCTTCAAAACTGGTAGTGCAAGAAGCGGCCGGAAAAGCCATGCATTTTTCGCGTGAAGAACTTACAAAAACGCGCGCTGATTTAGCAACTCTGGAAGATTTATTTATAGAGATATTGCAACAAACCGCGTCTATTGCAAAAGGTGTCATTGCTGAAACGTTAAATGATTTATTCACTCATGCAAAACATAATGGCACCACGATCGGCGCTCAACTCCAGGAAACACTCGCTACCTTTACCCATCAGATATCTTCTGTCGGGCAGGCTCAGTTTCAAGCTGGATTGCAGCTTTCTCAAGCAACAGCCGACCTGCTGCATAAAATTGCTGCTGGCGTTTTAGCAGGCATTTCAGAACAAGCCAAGCACGAGAAAAACAAATAATTAAGAACTGCTAGCCACCTGCTTACAAACCCGATTCAGCCACGTCACTTCTTGGCGTCGGCTGAATAATTTTCTACATAAAGCAGCTGTTTTATCCAGGCTTATCCTGAAAACTGCTCAGCGACTAAAAACTATCTCAAAATACATGAGTAGTTTAATTGCTGTACTTCTTGGTTTAAGCAGCTTATTCCATTTTCAAATCAAAAATGATGCGAAGGCGAGCCGCGGACAGTATCAATCATACGGCAAGGTGAAGCCGACAAAATCAGTTTTGATTTAGAAGTGGAATAAGATAATGACTACGTGTTTACACGTATTTAATTGCCTTCTATTTTCCGATAAATTGTCAAATTGGGTTGTTAGCATAATCATGACATCCCAAGATTATATTTGTCCATTATTCTAGTAATTTGTAGTTGCTTTATTAAAGAAGAGACAAAGATAAAACCTATTAAACCATTGCCTCTTTGCAAAGCGTGGTCGGAAGGAAGAAACCGTCGCTTACAGGCAGTGGATCTCATCCAATTTCCCAATCAAACATGACGCTAAGGCGCGCTGCAAAAACGGAGGTGAAACAATGAATACTCGTACAATGAAATGCGAATTAAGAGCTGAAATAGAAGCCAGGTCATCGATAACATTAAACTATTGAGGAAGACATCACCTAACCTCAATCAATCAAAGTAACCAATGAATTGGCAAGACCGATTAATAGCGATTTATCTCTATAGCATGTCCTATATAAATTGATTATAATGTGAATTAAGAGCTGACTCGTAAAAAATTCCAGAAAAACAGAGCCGCAGCCAGCTTTCCGAATACATGTACCATAAGCCCGTTATAAGAACGAACTTTGCTGGCACATTCAATGCCTGTTTTTTCTTCAATCCAGGCAAATAAGGCTTCAATCGGTTGCCGCACGCGAGAAACTGCTGTCGATAACCATTGATCCTGTGGTTCCAGATGGTGCTGCCCTTTTTGTTTTTTAACCGGTGTCAAGACGGTCAGATTCTGAGCTCGCCTGATGCATTCAGCGTCAGGCCGTTGATAAGCTTTATCACCGTACAGCTCATTGTTGTACAATTGTGGTCGAATCTGATCAAATATTTTGCCATCATGGTCGCTGGCGCCAGTCACACCAATATACTCAGGAATCGGCAGTGAGCCTGGTTGGCGGCGCCCTATGATATGGACCCGCACACCATGATAGTACAACTTCTTGGTAGAGCAGTAGCCTGAATCCGCCAACTGTTTCGCTACACACGCGTTAAACCGACGACCTTGCCTCGCAAGGATGACCGGAAATGAATCAGTCAACCAAACCTGCCCGGCATTCCTGGTTTCCTGTTCTTGCTGAATCAGTGCTAATAAGGGTGCAAACACATCGGCTACCCGATTCAGACGCTGAACATAAGCCACATAACCTGGAAGTCGTGGAAACCAATCGCGTAAGTGGCGATCCGCATACTCATAAATACCTTTGATCTCTCGATGCTTGTCCATTACACCGAACAGGAAGAGGGTAATGACTTCTTCGTCGCTAAAACTTAAATCCGCGTGGTTGCTCATTCTTTGACTATAAACCCAAAGATTTTGCTGATAATGCTTGCAAACATAGAGATAAATCGTTATTAATCGATTTTGCCAGTTCATTGGTTACTTTGATTGATTGAGGTTGGGTAGTGTCTTCCTCAATAGTTTAACGTTATTGATGGACTGGCTTCTATTTCAGCTCTTAATTCGCATTGAAACCAGGAAATAATTTCGGCACTAAAGTTGGCAGTATCGAAAACGAGCAGGCAGTTTTGATACTGTCTGATGATGGCTTGATTCGCGATTGCAATGAAGCTGGCGCAAAATTATTGGGTTATTCGCCCAAGAATTTTCCAAAACTCCATATCTCCAAGTTATTGCCAAAACTTGCGAAAATCGAGCTATTAAAAGGAGAGCGGACTAATCCCTATTTGCGCTTTCTTTCACGCATAGGGCATCATTTTGAAGTAGTCAATATGAGTGGAGTACGTTTTGCAGGAAAACTATTTTTCAGTGATGTGAAAAATCGCGGCTTACACCGCCTGATTATTATGATCTCTCCGATCTTTCAAGAAAAAACTTTGCATTAAAAAACCAGGCAAGTTAGTACCATTGGATGAGCGGATTTCATCTACTTGGTATTCTAACAATAGCTTATCGTATTTATTATCGCTTGTTTTTTTGGGCACCATGTCGTCCCAGGCGAACTATTCCAGTATGGTAAAAACGAAGTTTTGCTAAAACAACATCATAACTTCTCGAGCGCGAGGTGGACGGAACACAAAGACGAAAATTATTGGCCGGAAGCGCTCTTTATCATGCCCCTGAGCCATCATTAGGAGCAAGATGGGAGCAGTAAGTTTATCATTCCGTTTCAAAATCAAATCTGACTTTGTCAGCTTCACCTTGCCGTATGATTGATACTGTTTGCTGCTTGCTTTCGCGTTATTTTTGATTTAGAAATGGAATAACTTATCAGCATATTATCGGTAAAGGAAAGAGTACAAAAAACTCATGAAAATACCCCGCTTAATAATGCATTACTTACAGGATCTGCCCGCTGAGCTGTTGCCCCTGCTTGAACAGATTACAGACTTAGCTACAGACCTGCGCTGGACCTGGAGCCATGCTGGCGATGAGGTATGGAAAACAATGGACCCACAATTATGGGAGCAAAGTGAAAATCCATTTGTAGTGTTGCAAAACTTGTCACGCGAGCAACTGGAAGAATTAAATCGAAGCGCGCAATTCAAACAACACCTTGATAGTTTAACCAAGGCGCGCAATGGCTACTGTGATTGCTGTGGTTGGTTTGGAGAAGTGCATGCCGAAGCTAAACTTAAAGGAATTGCCTATTTCAGTATGGAATTTGGCTTGGGTAAGGCCTTGCCACTATATGCAGGCGGGCTGGGTGTTCTAGCGGGGGACTATCTCAAAGCTGCCAGTGATCTGGCCGTGCCAGTAACCGCGATCGGCCTTCTCTATCAGGAAGGTTATTTTCGACAAGTATTGGACGGAAATGGATGGCAGCAGGAAATTTATTCTTATAATGATTCCAGCAGTCTACCGTTGCGTCCAGTATTGGCTCATAACGGTGCTTGGTTACACATCCCCATCGAATTGCCTGGTCGAACGGTACGTCTGCAGGTTTGGGAAGCACGAGTGGGACGGGTTAGCTTGTATTTACTCGATAGCAATAATCTGCTGAACAGTGCACCTGATCGTGGTATTACCAGCAAACTCTATGGTGGCGGAAATGAAATCCGGCTGGTGCAGGAAATCGTTCTGGGAATAGGTGGCTGGCGGTTAATAGAAACATTAGAACTGGAAATTGATATCTGCCATCTGAATGAAGGCCACGCCGCTTTCGTGGCACTGGAACGCGCCCGCTGTTTTCGGGAGAAACGGCAAGTGGATTTTTGGGAAGCGCTTTGGGCGACGCGTTCTGGCAACATATTCACTACGCACACCCCAGTGGCAGCAGGATTCGATACCTTTCCACTTGAATTGCTCACAAAATATGGCTTGATTTATGCTAAGAAACTAGGCGTAGCGCCTGAGGAATTAGTGAAACTAGGCCGCCGGAATGGGCAAGATGATAATGAGCCCTTCAATATGGCCTACCTGGCGGCACGATCTTGTGGCCGGATAAATGGGGTTAGCTATCTGCATAGTAAAGTCAGCCAAAGTATCTTCCAGGATCTCTACCCCCATTGGCCTGAATGTGAAGTACCCATAAGTTATATCACCAACGGCGTACATGTACCGTCGTGGGATTCTCTCTGGGCGGATGAGATTTGGACACAATCTTGCGGCAAAAACCGCTGGCTCGGCACAGAAGAAATGCTTACTGCCGCAATTAACAAATTGGATGACGCCAAGCTTTGGACTTTGTGCGGCCAAGAACGTACCGATTTAGTGCGTCAAGCGCGACAACGGCTTCGCTTGCAATTGAGTCAACGAGGTGCAGAGCAAGAGATTATTGATGAGTCCGACCAGATTCTTGATCCCAATGTGTTAACCATCGGATTTGCAAGACGTTTCACTGCTTACAAGCGTCCTAACCTGTTGCTGCATGATCCTAACCGTCTGATCCGAATACTTACTGATACGCAACGACCCGTACAAATCGTTGTCGCTGGCAAGGCTCACCCTGCCGATATTGAAGGAAAACACCTCGTTCAGCAGTGGGCTCAATTTGCTGCTCAACCGATTGTTCGTAAACGAGTTGTCTTTCTCGAAGATTACGATATTGCCTTAGCCCAGGAATTGGTGCAAGGTGTGGATTTATGGATCAACACCCCACGTCGACCGTGGGAAGCGAGTGGCACCAGCGGTATGAAAGTATTGGTAAACGGAGGTTTGAATCTTTCGGAATTGGATGGATGGTGGGCCGAAGCTTACACACCGGAAGTTGGCTGGGCGTTAGGTGATGGCAAAGAGCACACTGAAGCCAGCTGGGATAACGTGGAAGCTGAACAACTCTACCAGCTTCTGGAAGAAGAGATTGTACCGATGTTCTATGATCGCGACGCAACGGGTATTCCCAGAAGCTGGGTTGCCCGCATGCGCGCCAGCATGGCTCATCTCGCTCCACGGTTCAGTAACAATCGCATGGTACGTGAATATGTGGAAAAATTGTACCTTCCCGCTGCTATCAATTTTCAACAACGAACAGCCCAAGGAAGCGTCATTGCTAAAAAGCTTCGCTTGTGGGAGGAACAGTTAAGACGAAATTGGCATCAAATACATTGGGGTAATCTGATAATCTCAGAAGAAAAAGACGGCTGGTCATTTGAAGTACAGACTTATCTAGGGGAAGTTTTACCCGATTCTGTCCAGATCCAGCTATATGCAGACCCGCTGGATAGCGAAACGCCTATTTGCGAGACAATGCGACACTACGCCAGCATCCCGGGTGCTTTAAATGGCTATCTTTATAAAAGTAATTTACCTACCACACGTCCCTATACCGATTTTACGCCTCGCTGTGTGGCCTATCACCCTGATGCTTGTACTCCCATTGAGAACAATCTGATTCATTGGTGGTCAGGTACGGTAATGTTGCATGGAAATTCACCATAATAGTGTTTAATCAGAGATTGAGAGGCGTTACGCATTGGGCTCAGTAGTGGCTGGCTACCAATCCCAGGAACCTGACATTAATGCCATGAACTAAAATTAGGAGGTAGGTTATGAATGTTAATCCATTGCTTCAGATCAAAGCACTTGGCCAGAGCATCTGGCTCGACTATATTCAACGTAATATGCTGAAAAATGGTGAAATTGCTAGAATGATAGAGGAAGATGGCTTGGCAGGGATAACGTCCAATCCGGCCATTTTTGAAAAGGCGATTAACGAACACCATGACTACGATGAAGCCATTACTTCGCTTACGCACCGTGGCATGCCCCCCAAAGAAATTTATGAAGCACTTGCCTTGGAAGATGTCGCTCAGACTGCCGATCTGTTTCGACCACTTTACGATAAATCAAATGGCCGCGACGGTTTTGTCAGCCTGGAAGTTTCACCCCATGTTGCTTATGATACGCAACAAACCATCAACGAGGCTGAGCGGTTATGGGCTGCACTTAACCGGCCTAATGTCCTGATCAAGGTACCGGCAACCCAGGCGGGATTACCTGCCATCACGCATTTGCTTGCTGCGGGTATCAACATTAATGTAACGATCTTGTTCAGTCTGGAACGTTATCAGCAGGTAGTCGATGCATTTTTGGCAGGATTGGACACCCGTGTGGCTCAGCATAAGCCTGTTGATCATATTACTTCTGTTGCTAGTTTTTTCTTGAGTCGCATTGATGTATTGGTGGATAAACGTCTGGATGAGCTTGTCCAGATTACTGGCGACAAATCTGTGAGCGGTTTACGAGGTAAAGCTGCCATCGCTTGCGCACGCCTTGCCTATCAGTACTATCAGCAATGGATTAAAGATAATCGCTGGCAATCCTTATCGAGCCATGGTGCACGCACCCAGCAGCTGCTATGGGCGAGTACCGGAACTAAAGATCCCGCATACAGCGATACTAAATACATCGAACCTTTAATTGCCAGAGATACAATTAACACGATGCCACTAGAAACACTGAACGCTTATCGTGATCATGGCCAACCAGCAGTGCGTATCGAGCAGGAATTAGATGAAACTCGTAGCTTGCTAGAGAAACTTCATCAAATTGGTATTGACCTGGAAGCAGTCGGCGAACAATTGGAAGCGGAAGGCGTACAAAAATTTGCTGTCCCTTTCGATAAATTGCTGGAACGAATCAAGCAATGGTAATCTGTATTTTACAAAGCAAATTGGTGAGGATATTCAATTTCTTTTTCGTTAATTTATTTACGAATAATATAAAGATATCTCGATTTGTTCAGCTTCCAAAGGTCATTATAATGATCTGCCTTTTCTGCCTCGCAATGCTTGCTTCAGGCTGTGACAACCTAGCCAAAGGAGTCACTGAGGCGATACTAAATATGCAAAGCGAGAAAGAAGATATCCGAAAGTGCTATATAGGCGGTCGCCCGTTTGAGGGATTGGAAAAAAAGCTAAGGCGGCAGGAACAATTGGCGCAAGCGAACAATAAGGGTAACTACCCTGTGCTCAAAGTACTTGTCGTACATGGTATCGGCTCTCCTCAACCAGGCTACTCTACCCGCCTGGCCGAAAACCTGGCGCAGGCTCTCTCTCTCAATCGTGTTCAGGAAACGATCAAAGAGATTACCATCACCCACCCGATGTTTCCAAGCCAGGACCTTGGATTGCTCCGCTTGACACGTTACATGAATGCCAATGAAAACAGAGAGATTATTTTCGCAGAACTCACATGGGAGCCAATTATAGCAAAAGAAAAGCAAACCATTAATTTTGATAACTCCGGTCAGTATTCCTTTCGGCGAACACATATTAATAATACTTTGAAAGTATTTCTCAATGATACTATCCCGGATGTGATGATGTTCAATGGTACCTCACGGCAACAGATGAATGTTTCTGTTAGCCAATCGCTTTGCTGGCTCATGAGTGAAATGTGGGAATCACTTCAGATCAAGACGGCGCAATTCTGTGATGCAAGCGCCCCCAACAGAATGAATCGGATTGATGATGAATTTGTCTTTATATCTCACAGTCTTGGCAGTCGAATTACTGTGGATGCATTGCAATGGATAGCAAATATCTTCAGCGATATAACTAAATTAGAGGCGATTCATGCCGAAAATGTGCAAATTCCCGAGAAACCAGCCGCAGCTCCTTCTCAAACAAATACAATGAGCAATTTCTTGGAAAAAAAACACCTCTTACAACAAAAGGAATTTACTGTTTTTATGCTTTCCAACCAATTACCCCTCTTGCAAATGGGGCAGCTCAAACCAGGAGTTACTGCTCGAATTGCCGATATCTGTGGTCCGAATGCTACCCATGCAGCAGAAAAACTCTTCAGTAAAACTCATCTTATCGCCTTTAGTGATCCCAACGATTTATTCAGCTATGCGCTTCCTCCTAATTTTATCGATGAGTACTTGGATTCACGTCTTTGTCCAACATTGACTAATGCCATTCTGAACGTGACCAGTATTACAGATATTTTTGTGGGACAGTTTGCTAATCCCTTGGCCGCTCATACTGAATACGACAATGATCCAAGAGTGATCGGTCTTATCGCTAAAGGAATTGATCAAAGTGATATTGACCCAGGGGTCGCCGAGCATTGCACTTGGCTGGAGTCAGTACCAGATGGTCAATAGGGAGAATCTTCAGCTATATTTTTATAACCGCAGGAAAAGAAATAAAAAGAATGGAAAATTGGGATAAAAGTAGTACCTTGTTATCATATTCTGAGCAGTGATTGGTTCAATTGATGAACTGCTCAGAATAGATCAGTCCGAATATTTCATAATAGCTGAAGTAGTTTGAGGAATCACTATGCACAAGATTGTTTTATTTATCTTATTGTCAGGCGTTCTATCGACTTCCAGCTGGGCGGAGAATATCATTCGACCGGGATTATGGGAGGTAACGACCAAGTCTGATTTGTTGGCATTAGTGCCCCATATTCCCTCGGAGCAAATGCAGCAGTTGACTAACTTGGCCAGGCAGTATGGATTAGAGATACCGCAAATCCGCAATGGTGCGGCTACTTCCAATGTCTGTATTACACCGGAAATGGCAAAGCAAGAGGTGCCCACCTATTTGTATGAAAACCAATCTGGCTGTACAGTTACAAATGCCAGCCGAACAGGCAATCGCTATCAGATGGAACTGATGTGTGATAACTCGCAATTTAAAGGTAATGGTTACGCGGAAGGAATGTTTATAACTCCGGAAAGTTTCAGTGGGCGAACAGAATTCGATAGCGTTGTGCGAGGCGCGCCGCTCTATGCTAAAGCCGATACCCAGGGCCGCTGGATCGGCGAACGATGCGAAGTAGTGAAACCCTTGCCATAATGTATAAAAATGACAAGGGCGATTACGTTGCTTTGCTACGCCCACTTAATCACTATTACTTTTATCATTCTATTTGCTGAAATCATTACGTAATGGCAGCACACAGAGGCTATGGACAAACCTGGTGGGGAGCACAGTGGCTTAACTCACTCTCGCAAATCGACTATGACAATCGCCTACCACGCGGACGTAGTTATGCCAACAAAGGGGCAGTAGCAAAAATCGAGATTCAGCATGGAAATATTTATGCCAGAGTAAAAGGCTCCCGTCCACGCCCTTATGACGTCACAATTAAAGTACCTCCCATGCCTTCGCAGCAGACCAAGGCTTTGCTTGACGCAGTAGCGCTCGATCAGGTCATTATCTCGAAAATGCTCAATCGCAAGCTTGACCCCGCGGTGCTGAAGCATGCCAAAACACTCAAAGTAGCTATTTTCCCAACACGCTGGACAGATCTTGCCATGTCCTGCTCCTGTCCGGATTGGGCAGTGCCATGTAAACACCTGGCTGCCGTTATTTATCTGATCAGTCGGGAAATCGATGGTAATCCCTTTATAGTATTTTCTTTAAAGGGAATCGACCTTACTCAGGAACTGGCAGCGCGTCACATTTCAATCGAACGGGAAGCCAAGGCGACTTTGCCGACGGTAGAGGATCTGCTGGGTCAGCCGCATCATCATGAAACCTTGGTGCAGAATATGTCTGACCTGGATGACTCTAGCGCACTTGATTATTCCCTTTTGCCCGATCTCGCTGCTTCCCTGGTGAGTGTATTGCCTGCGAATCCAACTTTCTTTCAACCGGGCGATTTTCGGTTGACTTACGAAAAAGTGATGAAGCGAGTAATCAAGCAGGCCCGCCTTGCACTTAAAACCGCTACCACAAGCAGTAATAGTAGTAACATCCGCTCGGCAGTCATCACCCCCGCAGACAAACCCCATGTGATGCTTGATCAGACGTACCAGCCCACCGTTGCCGGATTAACGCTGCAAGCGCACTGGAAGGAATGGGCAGCCACGCTGCAGCAGCTTGCCGAAGCTGATTTACCCGATCTCCAGCCGGAAGTAGTCGCTATGTATCATGCTCGCATGGCTAGCCTGCATCTGCTGGCGCAAGGCGCAGTCTTACCCCAAGTGTTCCAAGCAGGCAAATCGGAAGTAGGCCTGCGCTGGCTACCAGCGATGCTGGATGGGACGGTGAACGCTTTGATCAATCAACTGGCAGCACTACTGCCAGCAGGATTGCTGGCTTACTGTAGCGGCAAGAAAGAAACCAATCTCTCTGCCGAAGTGCAAGCCATGGCATTATGTAGTTTATTTTTAGGTGAGTTTATACGTTATTGGAGCGATGTTCGCCATGAGAAACTATATGGCAACAAACCGCTTGGCCTGTTTTTCGGCCACGGCAGCACTCGGGTTGATGGTCCCGGTGAAGGGGAAATCGGTGCCGGGGTGCAGTTGTGGTTGTCGCGCTTTCATATTGGCCAGCAAACTTATATGCCGGTGTTGCAGCTCGAAGATGACGGTGTCGGATTCAGCTTGTCGCTAGGCGTGGTGGCACGGAATGCTTCATTGCAGGAGCCTGTACCATTTGCACGCTTGCTAACGGATAAAGCATGGCAGGCAAATCGATACAGTGTGTTGCAAACAGTGTCATTGCTGGCAGAATTTTTTCCACCCCTCAATCACTATATCAGTGCTGGTGCTATTACCCCGATCGCATTAACTCCTGAAGCCCTGCCTGCTTTTCTGTTCGATACACTGCCGATTATCCGGCTGCTTGGCATACGCGCATTATTGCCCAAAGCGCTCGATCACATCCTGCGTCCACGCTTATCAATGAAGTTATCTGGTAAAAACACAGGCAGCACAGGTTTTCTCAATGCAAGCGATATTTTAGGTTTTAACTGGATGGTGGCAATTGGCAATAACCAGCTCACCCGGGCCGAATTTGAGGAATTGGTCCAGAATGCCCAAGGCATCGTGCGCTTCAAGGGTGAGTATGTCTATCTTGATCCTGCTGATATTGAGAAGTTACGCTTGCAACTGGAAAAACCACCCTCCACTACTCCGGCAGAACGCTTGCGTATTGCCTTGAGCAAGGAATATCTCGGTACGCCCATCACCCTGGATGAAAAAGCACGAGACATCATTCGCGAGTTGACTGAAGTGGGTAATGTACCGCTACCCACTACGCTCAATGCTACCCTGCGACCGTATCAGGAACGCGGCTATGCCTGGTTGTATCGCAATATTCGTGCCGGGTTTGGCAGTGTCATCGCTGATGATATGGGCTTGGGCAAGACGCTGCAGATGATCACCACTTTGCTGAAACTCAAAGAAGAAGGAAGCCTGCATGAAGCAAAGGTGCTGGTCATAGTACCGACCAGCCTGCTTACCAACTGGACCAAAGAAATCGCGCGGTTTGCTCCGACTCTGACAGTAGACATTTTCCATGGCACAGAACGCTTACTGGCAAATGAACGGACAGATGTGCTGTTGACCACCTACGGCATGGTACGCACGGATCAAGCCAAGCTCAAGAAACTTTCCTGGCGCCTCGTCATTATCGATGAAGCTCAAAACATCAAAAATGCGGCTGCTGCACAAACTAAAGCCGTTAAATCCATTCCTGCTGCTAGCTTTGTTGCCTTGACCGGCACGCCGGTTGAAAACCGGCTGGCCGAATACTGGAGCATCATGGATTTTGCCAATCGCGGCTTTCTGGGTAACCTTACCCATTTCACCAAAGAGTTTGCCGTCCCGATCCAGAGCCATCATGATCACCAGGTAGTGCGGCGTTTCAAGCGCGTCACCAGCCCTTTTCTGCTGCGACGGCTCAAATCGGATAAAAGCATTATCAGCGACTTACCAGACAAGATCGAACAGAATCAATACTGTGAGCTAACCAGGAAACAGGCGGCATTGTATGAAACCGTGGTGCGTGAAGCCTTGCAGGTGATCAATGGCGAATCTGACACGTTCAAACGTGAGGGATTGATTCTGCAGATGATCCTGGCCTTGAAGCAAATCTGCAATCACCCGGTACAATATCTTAAAACGGGAAATAGCGAGGCAAGCTTATCCGGTAAAGCAGAACTGTTTCTTGATCTGCTCGAATCTATTTATGCCGCTCATGAAAAAGTACTGGTATTTACGCAATTTCGCGAAACAGGAGAATTGCTGACGGCATGGATCAAAGCTCGCTTCGGGCGCGAGCCCCAATTCCTGCACGGCGGCGTTACGCGAAAAATGCGTGATAGCATGGTCGAGCGCTTCCAGCATGACCGCACCGAACGCGTTTTTCTGCTATCGTTAAAGGCAGGCGGTACTGGCCTCAACCTGACAGCAGCCGCCAATGTCATTCACTTTGATCTCTGGTGGAATCCCGCGGTTGAGGCGCAGGCAACCGATCGGGCCTACCGTATCGGCCAGCTTCAGAATGTGCAAGTGCATCGCCTCATCACCCGCGCCACCTTCGAAGAACGCATCAACGACATGATTCAATCCAAGCGCAGTCTGGCTGATTTGACTGTGGGTATCGGAGAGAAATGGATTGGCACGCTAAGCAATGCAGAGCTTAAGGATGTATTCAGTTTGGGGTAAAAAGTTATCCTGTTTTTACGGTTTTAAAAGCGTTTGGTAAGATAGCAGCATAACTGGCTCTATTCTTTAAAACATAAGAAAATATCGTAGAACTTGCGTAGCGACATATCATAACTCACCCTCTCCCGCTGGGAAAGGGTCGGGATGAGGGGCGAACAGGGCACGTTGGCCTCCATTAATTGGAGTGTTAATGTCGCCATGTCCGTTAGTTTCTTAAATCACTCAAAAGATATCCGCCCAGTATTAAAAAACAGCATGGCCAGCAAGAAATATCAAAAAATCAGCCAACAAGAACTCATCGAAAAGCAGCTCTGGAAAGCGGCGAACAAGTTGCGCGAACTGGCGATTGTGTTATTCGAAAGAGTCAAGATCAACGCATCTATCGATTGGACGGTTAAAGAGCGTAAAGGCTAAGCTGAAAGTGATCGTCAAGCGCACATTGCGCCAATATGGCTACCCGCCGGACATGCAGAAACTGGCAACTGAGACCGTGCTCAAGCAGGCCGAAATGCTGGCAAATGAGATTGCGATTGGAGCAATCGTGTGAGATTGTGGACGCTTCATCCATCGTATCTGGACGCACGTGGGCTGGTCGCGCTGTGGCGCAAGGCCCTGCTTGCTCAAGCAGGGCTCGGACGTACAACAGGAGGATATCAGCATCATCCGCAGCTGGCCCGTTTCAGGGCTACCCCAAGCCCGGCGGCAGCTATTGCGGCTTATCTTCGGGAAGTTCATGCGGAAGCCGACAGGCGGGGCTACCGCTTCAACGCCCAACTCATTGGCCATTTCGGCCCAGTAGAACAGATTCCCGTGAGCGAGGGTCAGCTCAATATCGAATGGCTGCATCTCAAGGAAAAACTCGAAGCGCGCGATCCGACCTGGTTGAAGCAGTTCCTGGGTGTTGTTAGGCCCGACCCGCATCCCCTCTTCGTGATAGTGCCGGGTGAGAAAGAATGGTGGGAACGTGCAAGCCCAGGCAACCAGGAGTAGTCGCTCCTCAACACTATCCCCTTCCTTCCTGCTCACTTACGGAGCGTCTCGCAAGTACTGACCAAAACTCATCACCTGATCAGTGAGAAAAAACCTCGCCGGAACGACAGAAATGAGTCAGCGTCTTTGCGCTATTTTTTATCTGCGTGGCTCTTCGGTCGTGAAGCTCTGTCAAGAATGATCAGCGATGGGTTCACAAGCAACGTGGGGGCCGGGCCCCGGGTCGATCCCGGAACAACATAGTTCCGCTGGATGAGCTTGAGTTCGCCGTCTTGGGGTATCATGTCCCTGGTAATTTCGTGGCAATTCGGCAGATCCGTACAATCGCGCCGGAAGTAGTGGACGTAGAGCTTTTCGGTGTGGTTAACCATTCCAGCAAAGGCGGATGCACTTCCCTCAAGATCGACATCCAACACGTCCAAGACGCCTTCGAGGGGCGGTATCCAATTGGGCGACAGGCTCACGTATGTGGCATTGCCGGTGGCCGTGCCGAGAGTGCCTACGACGGCGAGTACCTCGCCCGAGTCAATGCGCGCCGTCGGGCTGATCTGGTAATCGGCGTCCGAATTGTCGCCGAGGCAGTTCATGGAACGGGGAAGGCAGTGCTCGCCGAGGAGATCCACCTTAAGCAGCAGACTTTTAAATCCCCCAACCTTGGCATTGGGCTGCCCCCAGAGCTGCTTGACCGCAGCGACCAGATCTTTGGCATCGCCTTCCTGCTCCAGCTCGGATTGAGCGGTTCGCTCGTCCCGCACAGGGAATGGGAAGGGCTCAGTCGCACGTGCTGTGTCGGGGTCCCTCACCCGGAACACAGCGAGCGGAAGTTGCTGGCGCCATTGGTCACCGGCCACCTCGTCCTCCGGATGCGTGTAACGGACAATAATCATCAGGTCGTCCGCTCCAGCGCCAAGCCCTAGCCGGGCGAGATCAGGCGAGACGGGTTCAGTGAACACCTGGTTGCGATCCGGCAAACCCGCCCGCAAGAGTGCCTGAGTTAGCTTGCGCTTCATTACCTTATCGGGCGTGATAATGAAGAAACGCTGCTGATCAAAGGCCGCTCCGGACTGTTGCTCAATAACGACGTTGTTGTTGTTATCGCCCACACTCGCGAACGTCAGCAAGCGGGACGGATTTGGCGACTTCTTGAAGAGGATGCTCTGCATGAAGGGATCAGCTTGCACGGACTGATAGATCTCATCGTTAGTATTGATTTCCCCTTCGCGCGTAAAGACATAGGTCTCTAATGAAAAATACCTCCCGGGTGGTGGGAGCTGCGCCAGCACCACCAGTGCTTCCCGTTCGTCAAGGCGATAGGTCCACCAGGTGTCACCCTGGGTCGGCCCGAGCAAGTCTTTCATTGTATCGTCCACGAATTCATCCGGCCAGAGCGGAAGAGTGAGGATGACGTAAGGGGCTGCAGGATTATTCCCCATACAGATTCCGATCGTTTCCAGTGGGAACTTGCAGTCTTCGATCGTAAACAGATGCCAGTTTCCCTGAGCAACCTGATACCCTCTCGCCTCAAGGTCGGCCCGGAAGCTCTTGACCTTCTGCTCAAGTGACGTAGGAAGCTGATTGCCGCTATTTGAATAATTGTTTGAGCCGCTCAATGCAGGCGCTGATACAAGCATTGCCGTGAATACAAAGCAAAAAGTGTGGAATTTCATGATTTCTCCTCCTTATCAGCATCAACCATCGTGGCCATAGTTACAACAAAAAAACGTAAAACGCTCTGTGGTAACACATGAATTCGAGTAGACATGATGAGGTTTGGCATAAAAATATTGCTATGCCTTAATCAATTAATTTGATTAGAAAATCTGGCTTTTTGTTCTACCTGGGTTCTGCTTGTGGAGCCCGTGCAGCACACCATTGCTAGTGCGCCGAGTGAAACATAGCCGGTGCAATGCGTTCACTTATTGCACTCTCCCGATGCTAAATAAACATGACGTGAAAACGAGCCGTAATAATATAAATAATAGGACAATGGGAAGCTGATAATGTCAGGTTTGATTTAGAAATGGAGTTAGCGGAATGCAATAATGACGAAAATACTCTGCTCATCTGCAAGCCAAACTATTAGATTACATGAATTCATCTCAACGTGTAGAAATCGTCACAAGGTTAATGGCAGCGAAAACAGTACGCAGCATGCCTATCAATGTCAGCGACCAGATGAGCAGTGCAAACCAGCCCCAGTATTGCGAAATAATCGCCAATGAGCCAAAGCTGGTCACTTTTACCAGAGAGAGGGTGCTGGCGGTATACATCCCCATGGGAAAAACTCTGCTCCAGCAGGGGGGATCGTAGACGTGACATTGTCCGCCAAATGCGAGTCTGGCCCATGGAAAAGTTTTTATCCATAGCGGTGCTGAATCTGCGATGTTCACACGAGTGAATTTCAGGATATCCATGACCAGTAGATAAGGAATCCACATTGTTCCGATCATCCAGGCAAACACCGTGATCCACAAAATAACCAACCAGATGCCTTGCCAGGCTGATAAGCCTGGCATGCGCAAGACAAACTCGGCGCCTCCCAGGGTAATGATGGCTGTGGCTCCCATGCAAATCCAGTAAGGGGCGTCCCATTCGGCAGGTTCAAATCGTTGGAAAAACAATCGGTAAATTAGCAACGTCACAATCATCAAATAAAAGACAAACGCCAGTACCCAGACACTCCCTGCCATAAAATAAGCATAGCCCGCATGGCTACCCGCTGCCTCCAGAAGACGAACGCCTAGCAGGGATACTGATACTGTGCTGACGACAATCAGTAAGGTTGCGCCATTTACGATTTCATGCAACGGTTTCCCTCGCATCAGGATAAAACCAAGAAGAATGAAATAGAGGCATACGACCCAACCAATCAGTGCGACCAACCATAACCACATGGCTAATTCTGTCGCTTGATGAAAGGTAACAAGCTGCATACCGATGGTATTGGTGCCAACCACAAACGTTAAAAAAGGCACGGCACGCCGTAAAGTCCTGAGATCTGTCAGCACATCTGGTAGGAAAAGCACTATACGTATGGTTAGAATAGTGCACAAAATCAGATAAAAAACCAGATTCAGTGCAAACAGTGCTCTCGCAATACCGGTAAAAGCCATCGCTTCAAATGCAATCGACACGATGCCGGTCGCCATCACCATGGCAAAATAGGACGGGTGAAAATTTCTTATGCCGTCGAGGATGATAGAACTGCACCGTTTCATGAATGCGCCCACCTAATCGCGATCTGCTTGACCGTGGCAAGATCTAATATCTTATTGACTTGATTTCTTACCCTTTTCTTTAGTAATCGGGTTTTGTAAAGTATAGCCATTCTCTTTCATTTTATATCCCCCATAAGCACCCGCGCCCGCCGCGACCAAAGTCCAGCAACCGGATAACAACGGCAGTAGCAACAGGGGAATAACCGCTCTCAATATCTGCTTTTGCTTCATTATGAATTCCTGCACAGAATTAGATTCTAATAGTTAGACTCTATTTGATAAAAAAATTTTTACGCGCATATTGTTAAATCATTATCCATTTATAAATCAAACATGATGCAAAGCGAACCGCAGATAGTATCCATCATACGGCAAAGTGAAGCCGACCAAGTCGCTTCTGATTTAGAAATGGAATTAGAAGTTGGACATGTATCATCATCTTTATTCGATAAAACTGATCATCTTTTCTCTTTAGCAAAATAATATGCTGAGTATTTTGTGCTGTGGGTCTATCGCGGCTGGACGAAAGCATCAGGACTGTGAGCCCAGCTATACTTTTTTGTTCATTCACTTGAGCAATTTTGCGTATGGGCAATATTTTATAATAATAGAAAAAACGGTGATAGCTCCATTATTCCTAGCTCATATTGCATGACTTCCCTTATATCACTGATTAATGAAGCGCATGCCTGCACTCTTTGCGCCGAACACTTACCGCTCGGTCCACGTCCGGTTTTCCAGATACATGAGTCAGCCCGTATTCTGCTGGCAAGCCAAGCGCCAGGCAGGAAGGTTCATGAAACAGGTATTCCGTTCAATGATCCAAGCGGTGATCGATTACGTGCTTGGTTGGGTGTCTCGCGCGAGATATTTTATGATGTCAGGCAGGTAGCTATCCTGCCTATGGGTTTCTGCTTTCCTGGCACAGGTAAATCAGGCGATCTACCTCCCCGGCCCGAATGTGCGTTAAAGTGGCGAGCAGCATTGCTGTCACACTTACAAAACCTCAAACTGACGCTGGTATTAGGACAATATGCACAGGCTTATCACCTGCCAAATACAGGTGCATCGTTAACCGAGACTGTTCGCGCATGGCGGAAAGACTGGCCTGATATTGTTCCCCTGCCTCATCCAAGTCCACGCAACAATCTGTGGTTCAAGCGCAATCCGTGGTTCGAGCAGGAACTTATTCCTGTTCTTCAAGCCCGGGTAGCAGAGGTACTCAAACGTGACGGTTAACTCTTTCATTAAGAAAACTGACTCCGGCTTCGTGATAGCTTATTCCATTTCTAAATCAGACATGACGCGAAGGCGAGCCTCAGACAGTACAAATAATACGGCAAAGAGAAGCTGACAAATTCAGGTTTGATTGATAAATGAAATTACCCCGCTGAACGGTTGCTTAACCGAAACTCCTTCGGGCGCTTTTGTGGACCCGTTTTGGAAACAGTTTCAATTGGCTAGTGGTTAGCAACTGCTTAATTCGCAGTTTTGCGGTTGAGAAAGCGTTTTGTTGGAATAACTAATTTAGAGATAATCTGGTCAGATCTGATGAAGGCAAAATTAATTAGCTACCCCAAAAGGAGGCGCTACAAGGTAAAAGGATTGGAAATGTGCATAGGTTTTACCTCGTTACCGCCTGACGTCCGAAGCGGGATGCGCTGAGCTCCACATCGGCACGTGCCCAAGCCTTTTTGAAACGTGTTTCGATGAGCGCTGCCTGATCGTCTTTCTTCTGCGCGCACAGCGCCTGCATCAGTCCGTAAAGTGCCCAGCCATTGTTGCGATTTCTCCTCAGGTCATCCCAATACACTGTTTCCGCCTCGTCCGGACGCCCTGATTCCAGTAAAACAGCACCCAGCGCCAGCCTTGGCGGAAAATGGAATTCCAATGGTTCCGTGTACACCAGGGCATCTTCAAAATGTACCGCCCGTTCAAGGTGCGCGATGGCTTGATCGAATTGACCGCGCGCAGCGGCAATTTCACCGGCGAGCACTTCGGGTGCAGCGCGCAAGATGGTGCGCGGGGTATTTTTCGATAGCAGCGGGCCATCCAGCGATGGATCATGCATAATCTCGCGCAGCGTCTCCAGCTCTTGCCCGGCTTGTTGCAATTGTCCTGTGGCGACAAATGCGAGACCGCGTACATAATGCCAGCTTCCTTTCAAAAATGCGTTAGTGGATGGCGGCGCAGGCTCGGCAAGGATCTCCTGCCAGCGTCCGAATCTTGCCAGTGCCCAGTATGGTTGCATACGGAATAGTGCTGTCAGTGGCAAATCTTTTAGTATAGCATCGTCTATTCTGCTAGCTGCTTCCCGGGCCGATTCGATCGCAATTCTGCTTTGCCCATCCATCGTTGCAGCAAACGACAGGAAATGGATGTTATGCGGATAATAGACCATCGGATAAATTCCCTGCGCGCGACTCTGCGCGATATAATTCTCATCCGCAGCGATGGCCAGTTGATTGCTTTTCATCGCATCGGCATACCGGCCCACGCGCAGATAGATGTGTGAAGACATATGTATCATGTGCCCCGCGGCGGGCATCAGCGTCAGCAGCGTATCGGCCGCCTTTTCTGCCCGTTCCGGCGTACTTGTCGGCTCGATGAGGTGGATATACATATGCAGCGCACCTGGATGCTGCGGATTGCGCCGTATCACTTCCTCAGTGAGTGTAACGATTACAGTCATCCCTTTTTGTGAATAACCATCACGCATCCAATAATCCCATGGATGGATGTTCATCATCGATTCGATATAAAGCGTTGCAATATCATCATCGTCCGAAAAACGTTGATGCACTTCCCGCATCGCATCCGCATAGGCTTTGTCATTTGCTGCTCGCTGCTCAGGCTTTCCTGTATAGCGTTTTTCGAGCGCTTCGATAAGCGCCCGTTCCCGCGCTGATGCTGCTGCCTTGCTTGCTACAGCCTTCTGGATGAGTTCCAGCGCCGGTGCTTCATCTTTTGGATTCATCGGCGCATTGATATTGGGACCCAGCACCAGTGCCTGGCCCCAATAAGCCATGGCGAGCGCGGGATCGAGCTGCGCCGCTTTCTGGAAGGCGCGATGTGCTTCCGCATGGTTGAATCCATAGGCAAGATTAAGTCCCTGGTCAATGTACTGTTGCGCTAATTTATTGCGCGTACTCACCGGAAATGTGTGAGAACCCAGATTCAGCAAGCTTGGCGCACGCTGATCATCCGGACCTGACTTAGCCATCATGCCGGATTGCACATCATGCTTGTGACCCGCGCTAGATTTTATGGCAGCTGCACGGTTTGTGGCCGAAACCGCTTCGCCAGCCTCTGCGAATGCACCAGAGACACCGACAGCGGTTAAGGTCAGACCCATTATTATTAGATTGATGGCATGGCGTTGCATGAACATGATCTCCTCCTTAATAAGTTTTTTCTGTGCTCTTTGGAATTAATTCTCGGCAGTGGTCGGATCAATCACGGCTTTGATTCGAGAAATACGGTTCGCGGGAAACTCGCCCTGATCAGCATGTGCTCTGATGGTAGCTTCGTCAGGCGCGATGTAGATGCAATAGACTTTATTGTCCGTTACGTAGCTTTCCAGCCATTGAATTTGTGGGCCCATCTTGTTCAGAATGCTGCAGGATTTCTGAGAAATAGCCTGAAGTTCCTGTGGCGTAAGAGCGCCAGCGCCAGGAATGTCACGTTCGATAATATATTTCGGCATTTTTTATCTCCTATAAAATAAATATTTAATATATGACCGGTCGTCTTATTTTGTCACAAAAAAAATTATGGTTTGAAAAAACCTTCCAACAGATCTTTGCAGCATTGCTTAACTGGAGCAGATGATTTTTCTATTTTCATCCTCAGTAAAGCTCCCTGCCAAGTATTTATAAGTAAATCCGCCATCTCTTCAGCCGATTTGTCTGATCTTACCGTGCCTTGCTGCTGCGCTTTAGCCAGCCCAGATTGCAATAAATCACGATAACGTCCAACGGCAGACTGAAGAGATTTCCGGCAAATTTCACTGGTATCGCCTATTTCCCCCATCAAATTACCCAGTAGACAACCGCCTTTAAACTCATTTTTTTCAAGTTCTATGATGAGTTCATCAAAATAACGCCGTATCTCGCTCAACGCGTCAATCTCGGATTGTTGTAAATGTGCCGCTAATTGCGCAATAAAGGGCTCAACATAATGCTGAATGACTTCCGCACCAAAATTTTCTTTGCTGCCAAAGTAATTATAAAAAGAACCTTTAGGAATATTTGCCGCATCAAGGATTTCTTGTAACCCCGTGCCATGATAGCCATGCCCCATGAGCATGGCTACCCCCTGATTTAACAAATTTTCTCGCTTGAGCTCTTTTTTCGTCACTTTACGCATATATTTATAATATGACCGGTCGTATTAATATGTCAAGAGAAAATAAAGTTTGTTTGCACTTAATGGGTTTGTCGTAAAATTCAAAGAAATTGATAGAAATAAAGAATCCAGCAATATCAGCCAAGGAAATCGCATAATTAGCGGAAGCTTTACGAGACAGATGGTATAAAATTGGGAAGCCTTTATTCAATCTTCTGGAGGCCGAAATTGTAATAGCGCCACCGGAAATGATGTGAATAACGCAGAAGCGAATAGCTCGGGTAGGCCATTTGTTTGAGCCACTGTCACGGTTTCCCCAGTCAATACATTCACACCCTGCGCTCCGGCGGTAAGAATGGGCACTTCCACTGTTGTTGCACTCCACATAGTATTGCTCAGAGGAACCTGTTCAGATGCTGTAGGCATGAGTCGGGAAAACCAGCGTGGAGCCACCACTATCAGCATAATGTCATCGGCATGGCGAGCAAAAGCGCACAGGTGATCCTTGCGCGACCCTGTCGTTGTGAGGGGTATATATGCACCATTCTGGAAAACACATGGCCATTGTTTGCGGCTATGCAGCAATCGCCAGGTTAAAAATAACTTAGCACGACCATCCGTAATGTGATCAAGCAACTGTCGGACTTGCTTGGCCAGTGCATCTTGAGGCACAGTCTCAAAGGCTTCCAGTTCTTTTAGCAGATGTTGGCGTTGGACGTAATCCACAGGTCGGCGATTGTCTGGATCGACCAGACTTAAATCCCATAACTCATTACCCTGATAAATGTCTGGCACCCCTGGTGAAGTCAATTTGAGCAGGGTTTGCGAGAGTGAATTAAACATCCCCCAGTAAGCCACACGCTGCTGGAAAGGAAGAAAATCAGCCAGGAAAGTATTTTTTTTCGACAGATCCATTATCTTCCTGATAAAAGCTGATAGGCCATCCTCATAAGACGTATTAGGATTAATCCAGCTAGTATACTCTTTTGCTTCACGCACTGCCTTGAGCATATAAGCTTCAATGCGTGCTAGCAAAGTTTCGTGCTCAGCTTCAGTCAACTCTCCAAATGGCCAAATCCCAATCAATGTTTGGTAAAGCAAATATTCATCATTAGCACTCGGAATCTCCTCACGATCGATCAGCAGCTTTTTGCTTTTGTTGAGATGCTGCCATCGCCGCACTTGCTCCAGCCATTGACTTGGTATTTCTGATAATACATTGATGCGGGCACGCACATCTTCGCTACGCTTGTTATCATGGGTGGAAGTATTGAGCATGGAATAAGGCCAACGTTCCAGCCTTTTAGCGTTCTCAGCATGAAATGCCTTGACAGAATGACCGAAAATACGTGGATCACCGCCTACCTCATTAAGCGAAACCAGGCGATGGTATAGATAGAATGCAGTATCTTCATATCCTTTTGCCATCACCGGGCTGGAAAGCTGCTGAAACTTCATGGCAAATGCAGTAATAGCAGCGACATAAGATGGGTCTTTGTCAGTCGCTGCATCCAGCAGGAGAACGGAGCTGAGAAAATCAAAAATACTGGTATCCAGCACTTGTGTGAATTTCTTCGCTTGCGCTACCGCCCATTCCACATAGCGGCGGTCCAACATTGTAGCCTGCCCGTCGCGCACATACGTCCGATAGACCGGAAGTCGGGCGATCACTTCAGCAAGGGCATTGCGCAGGCTGTTAGTGGTAAAATCACGTGTATGGGGGCGTAATTCGCAAATACGGCTCAATTGTCCTGCCATGACGTTCAATTCACTCGCCATAGCATGTGTCATGATCTTATGCTTGCTGCGGTAGACGAGTTTTTCGAAATCAGGCCATGTATGAGTAAACAGACGGTAAGCGCGCTCCAGCATTGTTTTAGCTCGGAGATCTACAAACAGCCCGTTGACCAGATTGCAAAAGTCATAGCCGGTAGTACCATGAATAGCCCAATCTTCACGCAATGGTTCATGATCAGCCAGAATTTTTTCGACTACGATATAAACGGCTTTTTCACCTTCAACTGCTAACGATCGCAGAGCGACATGGTCCTGCAATCGCTGAAAATACTGCAGTGGATCATATAATCCATCTGGATGATCAATGCGCAAGCCATCCACCTTGCCATCGGCAATCAATTCCAGCGCTAACTGATGGGTTGCATCAAACACATAACTGTCTTCCATACGTAAGCCAGCCAGGTCATTGATGTCAAAAAAACGGCGATAGTTGATTTCATCGGAAGCAACACGCCAGTTAGCAAGACGCCATGGCTGTGCTTCGAGCAATTCATGCAAGAGTGTAAATGATTCGAAATCGCCCATATTACCATTGTAGTCGTTGACCGTATCCAGTACCATCTGCTTGATAGGCGTAGAGATACTGACCAATGTTGCCAGTCGACGTTTGAACAACTCCTGGTCGCGGTGTCGTTCTAGGATCTTATCGGGTGTCGTAGCCTCCTGTGGTGGCAAATTGTCGAAAGCCGTAATCAGGCTGGCGATTTCCTGCAAATCCAGGCTATCTGGCCGTAATTGCGCTTCGAGCAAGGGCAGGCGATGCCGCAACAGCCGGGGATATTCACGCGGAGCGACAGGCAGGCGGTGCTGGTAATACCACACGCTGAAGCTACCACATTCCTCGTCAAAGCTAAGTTTTATTTCACCACTTTCTAGCGTATCGCCATATGAGCGTCCCAGAATAGGCAATAGCACCTTGCCGCGTAGTTCTTCTTTGAGGGGTTGCCAGTCGATATCAAAAAAAGAGGCATAGAACGAGGCCGGACCACTTTCCAGCACATCCAGCCACCATTGGTTGTCCGACCCCATTATCCCCATGTGATTAGGCACCAGATCGAGGACTTGCCTCATGCCATGCGCATGCAAAGCGGTACAAAAAGCTTCAAATTCTTCCTTGGTGCCAATTTCCGGATTCAGTGCGTTGTGATCCACGATATCGTAGCCATGGCTACTGCCGGGGCGTGCTTTGAGATAAGGAGAACAATAGACATGACTGATGCCCAGCATTGCGAGATAGGGCACCAGTTGCGCCGCTTGGGAAAAGGTGAAATTACGGTTGAGCTGAAGACGGTAAGTCGCAAGCGGAATACGTAAGCGCCGTTTCAATATCGGGGCAGGACGGATATGAGGGCGTTCCTGCCGCATTGCTGCAGCCAGCGCGAGCACCCTGCGGTCAGCCCCCCAGGCTTCAAGTTGAAGAGGTAATTTACGTCGCCAATTGGGATGTTGCGTAGTAGTAGAAGGAATATTGATTTGGTCCAACACCTCCAGGATATCTTCGAGCTGTACCATCATTATCCTGGCTGGACCTTGAGCTAGATAGGTATAGACCGCCTGGATAAATTCCGGTGTCGCAATAGAAAGTGACAGCGGATTAACTGTCGCGTCTTCTGGTAACAATCCGGCTTCTTCCAGCATCAGGAAAAGATAAGCACGTTCCTGGGCGCGTGTAACCACTGCGCTGCGACGAGCTTCTTCAGAACTGAACAGCTGTAATTGGGTGCGTTGGATGATATCCCGCCCCTGCCAAAAGCCCGGCAGGGTGGGTAAATCATGCGTGGAAACTGCCGCAAGTGCTTGCGCGGGATAATTCATGGGTGCGACGAAACTACCATCCGCTTCTTTTTCCAGTAGCAGTAATCGGTAGGAGAGCACATTCATAGGCGATAAGGCAGTACGCACTTCTTCCGGGACGGTGCCGAGATCTTCGCCGACAACCAAACATTGGTTACGCTGACTTTCCAGCGCCAGAATGCCGAGCAAATCGGCAAAAGGATAGCGTACATACGCCCCTTCGGTGGGGGGAACCCCAGCAGGCACCCAGTATTGGCGCATTAATCCCATGACATGATCAAGGCGTAAAGCGCCGGCATGCCGCATGTTATGCTGCAATGTCGCAATGAAAGGTGCATAAGCTGCCTCACGCAACCGATCTGGTACAAAGGGCGGCAGCCCCCAGTCCTGGCCGAGTTGATTGTGGAGTTCCGGCGGCGCGCCAACCCCTACACCAATGGCATAAAGTGTTTGATTGAACCAGGCCTCTGCTCCACCATTGTCCACGGAGATCGCAAGATCAAGATAGAGGCCTACTCCAAGCTCCAATTCAAGCGAGCGCGCTCCTGCGGCACCCAGTTGTAAATCAGCTTGCCATTGCAGGTAGGTGAAAAACTCGATGCGCTCCCGATTTTGACTTTCAAATTCACGCACCTCTGCCGATTCCGCATAGCGATAGGGTTCCGGCCATACCGGCCAACCCCATATAGCGGGATCTTGGTTATGGAAATGCTCTTGCAATGCCTCAAACAGGGTATGGCGGTATAGTCTATCCCCCTCACGCGCTTGGAAGGCTCGAAATGCGGTGGCACGCTCACTACCGTTCGCTAAATGCTGCTCACAGAAATAATGGTACAACATTTCCAGCATGGGGAGCTTGAGTGCAGCAACACCAGTGTAATCGACCAGATCGGTTGCGCGTAATCCTTCCAGCCGTATCTGAAATTCAGGAGTATGGACTAAAGCACGTGCTGCCTCGCATTCGTGAAAATCAGCAATAGCCTCTACATCAAGATAAAGAATATTAACGAATAAACGACTGGATGGGCTATAGGGACTGGCATGTTCTGGATTATGCGGAAACAAGGCGTGCAGCGGGTTAATGCCGATCACATCCGCACCTTGTGCAGCCCATTGCTCCAGCAATAACCGTAGATCCGTAAAGTCACCTATTCCCCAGTTACGCTCGGATCGTATTGTATACAATTGTACCGCTGGTCCCCAGATGCGGCCAGAATTGGCAATTGCCTCAGGCTGATAACACGTAGCAGGAGGCACAATCAGTAATTGTTCTCCCAATTGCTTTTCTGCATATGATAGGCTTAAGCGGTGATAACCTGGAGGAAGATGTTCAGGTAACACTAACCGCCAGGCCGTATAACCAACCCCTTCAATATTTTTGGTTTCAATTTTTGCTAGCGTTTGGGGACGGAACTGACCATGCTGATTACGACCATCCTCGCGCTCCAGGCGCCACCCCCACTCTACTCCAGCACAGGCATCTTGTACGACCAAACGCACCCAAGGCGGTTGGTCTCGTAGCACTGATACGGGTTCAAGTGCGCGCCGCCAAGGACGTAACTCACGCTCTTCAATGGCTGTAATAATTTTTTCCGGCGTGGAGACATCAAATCCCATGGCAGTCAGTAGCATACGCTGAGTGGCAGGAGTAGTGATATGGCGTTTCTGCCAATTATCGGTATAGGCAGGCAAGATTCCGGCTAGCTCGCTTAAATGGGCCAGTAATTCAGATTCTTTTTCAAGCTCATCCATAGTCTTCCCTATCACTTTCCTTTAAATACCAGCCTACGGTAAATGCAGAGAGGTTGCCAGACGACAGCTGGCCATCAACATCTGCCCTGCTACCGTAAAATAATTTGCCTTGTGGCGAGGCAGTCAAGCGAGCAGGCGTTGCTCCCAAATTGGCATATACTGAGATCCCTGTCTCATCGTCAAGCTGCCAATTGGCACGCAGTGCGTGTGATGTCAACACCTCAAACCCACCACCACGCAAGAGGCTTAAGCGCGGAACAATGACGCGTTGCCGCAAAGCCAGCAGTTCTTGATATAAGGCAAGCCATTCATGGTGCGGTGGATGATGCTGTGCCTGCCAATTCAGTTTTGCCCGCTCAAAGGTGGATGCTGCGCACGGATCGGGGATCGCTTCACACGCAACCAAATCGTGAAAACGTTCAAAACGGGTAAATTCCTTGCGTCGTCCAATGGTCACTGCTTGAGCCAGTTCCCCGCTGAATCCACAAAAAAAGAGAAAAGGCTCTCGTGCGCCCCATTCCTCACCCATGAACAATAAAGGTACCGAGGGCGACAACAGGAACAGGATTGTAGCAGCACGTAATGCTTCAGGTGCAGCCAGTGTGGCCAGGCGTTCGCCGAACGCACGATTACCAATCTGATCATGATTTTGTAGAAAGGCAACAAAGGCCGAGGGAGGCAGGTATACGCTGGGTTCACCCCGTGATTCACCATGGCGATACGCAGAAATTTCGCCTTGATAGGCAAACCCTTCTGTCAGGCAGCGTCCCAAATGACGGATAGGTGCGTCTGCATAATCGGCATAATATCCATCGTGCTCATGCGTCAACAGCACATGGTAGGCATGATGCACATCGTCATTCCATTGCGCATCATAGTGGATAGCTTGTCCATTCGGTCTACGTGTAAGGTAATGAGCGGCATTGTGATCATTTTCCAAAATGAGATGGATATGACGCTTTGCACCGAATGTTGCGCGTGCACTGAATGTTGCGCGTACCGTCTGTGCCAGCTCTTCCAGAATATCGGGTTGACTGTCATCGGCAATCGTGTGCACTGCATCGAGGCGCAGACCATCAAAATGGTATTCCTCCAACCAATACAGCACATTGTGAATGTAGAAATCGCGCACAACACGGCAACCTTCACTATCATAGTTAATGGCTGCCCCCCAGGGCGTATGATGCCGCACGGTGAAAAATTGAGGCGCATACACATGCAAATAATTGCCCTCCGGCCCGAAGTGATTGTAAACGACATCGAGCAGCACCATCAAATGGCGGCGATGAGCGCTCTGGATCAGGCGTTTGAGATCGTCAGGCGTGCCATATACCTTATCCGGTGCGAACAGTAAGGTACCGTCATAACCCCAATTGCATTGACCAGGAAAATCAGCAACGGGCATTAATTCGATGGCGGTCACGCCCAGATCCGCCAGATAGTCAAGTTTTTGCTCGAGCGCTGCAAAAGTACCCTCTGGTGTAAAAGTACCGACATGAATTTCATAAATCACGGCCTCTTGCCAAGGCCGGCCAGACCACATCTCATCTTGCCACTCGAAAGCAGCGGGATCAATTATCTGGCTTGCTCCATGTACATCATCAGGATTATAGCGTGACGCGGGATCAGGTACATATAATCCATTATCAATTTGATAATAATAACGGCTGCCCGCATGCGCATGCTCGCTTATCCACTCATACCATCCATTCCCTTGTGCTTGCAAGGACACCGGCGCTCGATCATCAATAAACAGCATGAGCTGACGTGCTGCGGGTGCCCATAGACGAAAGCGTACCTTACCTTCTTGAGTAAATTCAGCACCGAAAGGCATGCAGTGTTGTCGTTTCATGCTTGCTCCCTACAGGTAACGACCGATAGAGTGGTCGTATTTTCCTTTCGGTACGATCACAATTCCTGAGTCAGTAACGGTGAAATACTTCGCATCTTCTTGTCGGTCATAGCCGATTCGACTATCCGCTCCAATCAGATTATAACGATCTATAATGGCACGTTTAAGGCGTGCTCCTCGACGTATAATGGCATAATCCATGATAATGCACTCATCGATCTCAACTCCTTCTTCTATTAATACCTCGCGGCGTATGATCGAGTTGCGAACTTTCGCGCCCTTTATGAAGCTGCCATCATCGATGATGCTGTTCTCGATTTCGGCACGCATGAACTTGGCTGAAGGCCCTTGATATTCACTGGAAGCAACCCGCCAGTGCGGATTAAACAGATTGAATTTTGGCTCAAGCCCCAGCAAATCCTGATGGGCCAGAAAATAGGCATCAATTGTACCAACATCTCTCCAATAGGACTCCTCCTCGTAATCGCGCACACCCGGTATGCGATTGTCGGCGAAATTATAGGCAAATACACGATGACTCTGGCACAAGCGCGGCAACAGGTGTTTACCGAAATCTTTCTCGCCACGACGTTTTCCTTCCTCCAACGCGGCGTACAATACCTCGGTACTGAACAGATAATTACCCATAGAAGCATAAGCGCGGGCAGGGTTTCTCGGCATGGTCGGGGGATGTTTTGGTTTTTCATGGAACTGATGAATACGCCCATCCTCACAACACTCAATCACACCAAAAGAACTGGCTTGCGTGATATGCACTGGCAATGCGGCTACGGTGACATCGGCATTATTTTCCAGGTGAAACTTTACCATCTGCTGCACATCCATGCGATAAATGTGATCAGCTCCAAATACTGCCACGAGATCCGGCGCATGCTGTCGAATCAGATTAAGGTTCTGATACACCGCATCAGCTGTTCCCTGAAACCACTCTGGTCCTTCGCGCATTTGTGGCGGCACCACAGTCACGAACTGTTCCGGAAAAATAGGTGCTAATCCCCAAGACCGGCGAATGTGCTCAATTAGCGACTGCGATTTGTACTGCACGAGCAAATAGATCGCAAAAATGTGGGAATTCACAAAGTTAGACAAAACAAAATCAACAATACGGTAGCGTCCTCCAAAGGGAACCGAAGGTTTGGAACGTTCGCAAGTAAGTGGATAAAGGCGTTTACCTTCACCACCAGCCATCACCATCGCAAGTATTCTCCGATTAGGCATGCTTATTCTCCCCAGGTCATAGTGCGGTTTGTTCAATTAAGTCGAGCAAAAGCAACATCACGGATTCCAACCCGCTGGACCATTCATCTAGAGCCAGACTCAGTTCATCCAAAATTTTTTCCAGCAGGAACAATTCGAGCAGTTTTTGTGCTTGAATCGGATCGGTCGGGTAAGCACAGCAGCCGGCAATGGATGGCTGGTACCCAGACATAAAAGCATCAATGGCAAGATGTTCCCACTGACGTGCATAACTCTCCAACAAGTCCCGATGATCCGCACGTTCCACAAAATGCCGATTCAACGCCAGGCGTGCCGTAGCCCTAATAGAACAGAATATGCCAGCAACATCCTTGAGAGGTGATTGTTTGGTGCGTCGTATTTCTAAAGGCTGGTTAGGATCACCTTCGAAATCGATAATCACAAAATCATTATGGCTGATTAAAACCTGATCAAGGTGGTAATTCCCATGTATGCGGATTTTGTGCCAAGCAAATTCATCAGACAGTGAATTTATAATACGATTAAGCATTTTCGAGCGCAAGCTGAGCAAGCGTTCACAAATCCGGTATGACTGCTCAGGTAGCTGCATTAATACTTGTTCCAGTTTATTGAAAACGGAGATAAAATTCTTCTCTAACTGGGCTATCAGTGCCGACATTTCACTGGCAGTCTGGCGCTCTGGATCGAAGGCAGCATTGCCGGTAGTGTTCGCCAATGCCTGATGTAATTCAGCTGTACGCTGACCTATGATGTTCATTTGTACCATATGGACTGCATGCACATCAGGTTCTTGAGCGCGATCAGGTTCATCTACACATAATTTGAAGTAGCGGCCTAAATAGTCTTGCGTGTAGTGGCCAAAAGTACCCCGATTTGCTACATAGCGGTGCAATACTGCAATAGCAGTAACAGAATCTCCACTTTGATAGGTTAGACTGCCTGCCAACGGTGCTACGCTCGCGCATGGCGAAATTTCGGTCAGAAATTGCCCCATTTCCAGCTCTGGGTTGATACCTTCTTGTACACGCCGATAAACCTTGAGTATAGCTTGGTCGCCATAAATAATGGAAGTATTACTCTGCTCTTCTGCCAGATGAATCACATCAATAGTTTCTGGCAATTCCGGAAAAGCGGATGCCCTGGAACACACCATCTCACCCGAGGCAAAAGGCAGACGCATCTCTGTTACGATAGCATTCAGCAGGAAATGGCAAAAAACATCTTCACCTAGCGCGTCATAGAGCATACCTTCTCGCGCGTGCTGCCTGGCCTTGGCGAGCATCCAAGGTGACAAGTCGTGGTATTGCTGATCCGCAGCTTTTCCGAGCAGTAGACCCAGCGGAAGAAAATAAGTTTGTGCTATCCCTTCATCGAATTGCAGCTTGATTAAAAGTGGTAGCCATTCTTTACCATCATTGATCTTCCAGACTTGATTCAAGTTTAATTCCAGTTGAGTAATGGGTTGACCTAGTCCGTTAAACCAGCGCTGAGCAATGAGGAACTGTGGTAACACTTGTGTTTCCAATTGAGTGCGCGTTTTGCGGGCAAGCACATCACTTACTTTTCCTTCAGACTTCAGCATCAATGCACTCAACAAACCTTCAGGCAAAACCAGTACAGGCAACAATTCACGCGGCAACTTGTCCACGTGCCAGACAGGCGCATCCACATCCACGGACAAACGGAACCAGTAAAAACTGTAACTGGGTAAGCTCAATAAATAAGGCAGTTCACCAATGGCAGGAAAAGCAGTACGCCCCATTAGCTCCACTGGTACACGGCCTTTGTATGCTGCGAGATTCAGCTCTACCGGCTGAGCGCTATTGGCAAGATTAGCCACACATAAAATACTTTCGTCTTGATATTCGCGCAGATAGGCAAGTATCTTGCGATTACCCGGATGTAAAAATTTAATACTGCCACGGCCAAAGGATTTGATTGATTTACGCGTGGCAATTAAATGTCTCATCCAGTTGAGTAACGAATAGGTATTGCGGCTTTGCGCTTCCACGTTGATGGTTTCATAACCATAAATCGGATCCATGATGGGCGGTAGATAAAGCCGCTGCGGATCGGCGCGCGAAAATCCTGCATTGCGGTCGGGACTCCATTGCATCGGAGTGCGTACACCATTACGATCGCCCAGATAAATATTATCGCCCATGCCAATTTCATCACCGTAATAAATAATAGGGGAGCCTGGCAGGGACATGAGCAGGCTGTATAACAGCTCGATCTTGTGGCGGCTACCTTCCATCAGCGGCGCCAAGCGTCGCCGGATACCTAAATTAAGCCGCGCGAGCGGATCGGAAGCATAAGTGAGATACATATAATCACGTTCACGGTCGGTGACCATTTCCAAGGTCAATTCATCGTGATTACGCAGAAATACCGCCCATTGGCAATTCTCTGGAATTTCGGGTGTTTGTCCCAGTATTTCGATGATGGGATGGCGATCTTCCTGGGCTACTGCCATAAAAATACGTGGCATCAAGGGAAAATGAAAAGCCATGTGACATTCATCCCCATCGCCAAAATATTCACGCACATCTTCCGGCCATTGATTAGCCTCGGCAAGAAAAATGCGATTAGCATAATGCTGATCCAGCTCAGCACGTAAATATTTGATGATGGCATGAGTTTCAGGAAGATTTTCATTATTGGTGCCATCGCGCTCGCACAGATAGGGTATGGCATCCAGTCGCATACCATCCACTCCCAAATCAAACCAAAAGCGCATAGCACGCAGTACTGCCTTAGCTACCCGCGGATTATCAAAATTGAGATCCGGTTGGTGTGAAAAGAAGCGATGCCAATAATAAGCTTGTGCCACTTCATCCCATGCCCAATTTGATTTTTCTGTATCGGTAAAAATGATGCGCGTTCCTTCGTATTTTTTGACGGTATCGCTCCACACATAATAATTACGCTTGGCAGAACCGGGCTGGGCTACACGCGCCGCCTGGAACCAGGGATGCTGATCGGAAGTATGATTGATAACCAATTCGATAATGACTCTGAGATCGCGTTTATGCGCTTCTTGCAGAAAGGTTCGAAAGTCAGCCAATGTACCGTAATTGGAATGAATACCACGATAGTCCGAAATATCATAACCATCATCGCGCAGAGGAGAAGGATAAAATGGCAGCAACCACAGTGTATTGACCCCCAGTTCCTTCAAGTAATCCAACCTGGAAGTCAATCCGGCGAAATCACCAATGCCATCGCCATTACTATCACTAAAAGCACGCACGTGTAATTGATAAATAATGGCATCTTTGTACCAAAAAGCATCCTCTTCGCCAGGCATAATCCTTCCTATTATCAGTTAATTGGCGTATAAGGCCCGCAGTCTCCTGCTAGCGATTATTTTTGCAGGCAACTGGCTAAAATAGCTAGCTTTTGCTCAATTTATTACCGCCAGCCATGAGCCCATTAGCTTGGGCGCTTATTGAAATTTTTTTGTACACGCATACTGCGTGTTTTTATTTAGAGCCTTTTTATTAAATTTTGCCTACATCAGGCGCTGAGACCCATAATTGCGTATTATCCAGAGAAGTTGCTGCTTTGAGTATCAAAGCAGCTAATAGCCCAATAAAAAATCAGACAAAGGTGAAGGAAATAAAATCCCGGAAATAATGGTTAATGAGAGCTTATACTTTCATTACACTACGTAATTTCATTTCCAAATCAAACATGACGCAGAGGTGAGCGCCGACAGTATCAATAATACGGCAAAGTGAAGCCGACAAAGTTAGTTTTGATTTAAAAATGATAAAAAAGAAAAACACCAGCAATTCAATTTATTTACGGACCTGATCAACCTCGGAGTAGATGCGTGAATATATTAAGCCTTTTTAGATCAATTTTGGGAGAACGACCAGACTTCCTTTTCATCACTCTGAAGTTAAGCAGTATTTGTTTATACCGATCAGTTAATCGGCGCTGTGCGGTAAAATGTCATCAAGGCTATGTGTTGGAATTTTCCATCAAGCTTGCTCACTTTTTCTGCGTGTGCTCACTCGCATTCTGCGGCATTTCTGTGGTGCAAGCTGGGGATAATTCATGCCAACAAACTGGCGAGACGCATATCTGGATCTCTCCTCTCAATCCTAAAGTCGATGAGCAGATCAAGCTCATGGCTGTGTCCACGGATGGGCTCGTGTCGGAACTCACGCTGATCGACCATCAAGATCAGCGCATGCCGTTACGTTCACACCGTCGAGGGGGCCCACCTTGGAGCCTTGTGGCTGAATTGGCAGGTGTCAACGAAGGCCATTATCGAGTAGAGGCGAGCCGGAATGGAAAACTAATCGCTTGTCATGCACTCATCATTGGCGAATCAGGAGCTCAGAAAAAAGAGCGGAGAGCTAAAACATGGAACCTTGCCACGGAAGCTTTTTATTCTGCCTGGATCGAAGCATTGTTTAGCGCGCCACCTGAGGAAAACCTTCATTTCCGTTCTTTGGAACCTGTGCTGCGCAACAATGAGCGCAACTTCCTGCACAATTATCTTGGCCTCAATGAGGATCATCACTTGCCACTTACCCCCGATTGTGCCGATCTCCCCTATACCTTGCGGGCTTATTTTGCCTGGAAGGTTGGTTTGCCCATCTCTTTCCGCGCTTGCGGGCGTGGCTCAGCCAAGGCGCCACCTCAATGTGGTACAGCTACCGTCATCACCGAATTTACCCACGGCATCAGCTCACAGACCGGTTTCATAAAAATCAGCAGGCAGTTAGTCAATACCGTTCATTCAGGTTCATTACGGACAGGATTAGAGAGCGAGTCGACGGATCTGTATCCCATCACTCTCAGCCGGGAGAGACTCTGGCCGGGCACAGTCTATGCTGATCCCTACGGTCATGTGCTGGTGCTGGTTGAATGGGTTCCGCAAATAGAAGGACGCCCCGGCCTTTTACTAGCCGTCGATGCTCAACCAGATAACTCGGTTGCGCGCAAACGGGTCTGGGAGGGTACGATGCTGTTCACAAATAATGAAAGCGCCGGACCAGGCTTTAAAGCTTTTCGTCCTTTGCTGCCAACATCCTCAGGCGGGTTACGGCTACTCTCGAATGACGAATTGATCGAGAACCCTGATTTTGCCCCTTTCTCCTTGGAGCAAGATCAACTCTCTGCAGACAATTTCTATGCCAAGGTAACCAAGCTCATCAGCCCTGCAGGCCTTGAACCCAAGCAAATTTACGAAGCCACACTGGATGCGTTGATAGAACAAATCGAAACGCGCGTGACTTCGGTAGACAATGGTGAAGCCTATTTTCGCAAATACTCCGGCAGCACCATTCTCATGCCTAGTGGCACGGCAATCTTCCAGACCATCGGCCCGTGGGAAGATTACTCCACCCCGTCCCGCGATATGCGCCTGATCATTGCCATCAATGTGTTAAACGGCCTACCTGAGAAGATCGTACGCTACCCAGAATTGTTCGTACTGAAAAACCAGAGTCCCGAAGAAGCCAAGGCCGGAATCGAGCAATACCACGTAAGGCGCATCCATGAACACAGCATACGCTATACACGCACTGACGGTAGCCCATGGGAGCTTTCCATAGCTGAGGTGCTAGCACGGAAGTCAGCCTATGAAATGGCTTATAACCCCAACGATTGCCCTGAAATACGTTGGGGCGCACAGCCAGGAACAGAAGAGTATTCCACCTGTCGCCGCCAGGCACCCGCGGCACAGCGCGCAAAAATGGAGCAATATCGCAGCTGGTTCCGCGAAGCCCGCAGGCCGGCACCATGAAAACCCTCGTATTCCATTTCTCAAGCAAACATGACGCGAAGGCGAGCCGCAGACAGTAGCAATCATACGGTCAGGAAAAGCGGATAACATCAGGCTTGGTTTAGAAATAAAGGTATTCTAAGCAAGAAAAAATCACCTCATGCAACGACATTGTTACCTGATTGAAATCAGTTCTTATGAGTAAATAGGGAACATCTTCAAACGGGAATTAAGACAGGCAGAACTGGATTAACCAGGTATCTGTTATACGCCGCAAATCATTAAATTTTATCTATCCCAATTGATCCGTACGTTACCTGCGACAACCTCATGAATATGCTTCATCGTTGGATGAGTATCGTACTTCTTAGTGACGATTTCAATATAAACACCTGTTCCCGAACTTTCAGCTCGTGCGAGAGCTGCATCGAGCTCACCGCAGGTCGTCACCCGCGTCGTGAACCAGTCGCTGCAACCCAGAGCGGCCGGAAGCTGGTGGTAATTCCATTGGGTAATGTCATTGTATTCCATATCGGGATGCTTGCAGAGCACTCGCTCAATAAGATAGCCGTTGTTATTCAACACAAAGATGATCGGTTTCAGTCCGTACCGTCCAAACTGGCCGATTTCCTGGACAGTCATTTGATGGGCACCCTCACCAGTGATAAGCACCAGCCGCCGTTTTGGGTCGGCGATTGCCGCACCAAAGGCAGCAGGCGTTGCCCAGCCAATCGCAGCCCATAGTAATTGGTTATGAAACACAGAACCCTTGGGCATGCGGGCGCAAAACATCGGAAAAGCGCTGGAGCCTGTTTCCTGAATCAGGATATCACTTGGTTTCAGGAATCTCTCCCAGCGTGGATATAACGCATGAGCTGTTATCGGGTCATTACCTTTACCTTCCGGCTCACCCAGGCCTACAGGCTTGGGTCCTTTGACATCTGTGCGTTTGGGTAGACGCCGGGTCAGTTCTGCGAGGGCGTCAGCGAGCTGAATATTACGAAAAACGGCCTGACCCACCCTGACTGCATGCAGCTCAATGTTGATGGTTTTAGCGCGGTCAATTTTTCCAAAGAAGAAATCAGTCATATAAGCGCCGAGACCTAATACACAGTCCGCACCTTCGACAAAGGTTTGCGCCGCATCGGGAATGCCCATTCGACCGGACCATATGCCGATAAAATTCGGATGTGTTTCGTCGACATCGGTCTTATCCGAGGCGATGGTGGCACAAGGCAACCCTGACGAATTGATAAGCGCCATGACTTGGTCCTTTAGCCCAAGGCGTGAAGTGATATTTCCGGGCATAATGACAGCGGTATGAGCTCTGGATAACATGGCGAGCATTGCGTCGACCGCAGCTGATAATGATGTAGGATCGCTCAGAGGGGCTGGAATAGGTTCAGCCCTGCCTAATACTTGCATGGTCGCATAGTCAAGTGGAAATGCCATGTATACTGGCTGACGATTATAACAAGCAGCGGCAATCAGTCGCTCAGTCTCGCTTGCGCAGTTTTCCGGCGTCATGATGGCACGGGCACAGGCGACGGGCTCTGACATCTTGTAGAATAAATCGAATTCCCCATTACCCAGAGTGTGGTGCACTTTTCCTCTCGACTCCATCATTGCCTGTCCCGGAATACCGACCAGGTGAAACACCGGCAAGTTCTCGGCGTAGGAACCGGCGATGCCGCAGAGAGCGCTCAGCTCGCCTACACCATAGGTTGTGCAAAGAGCTCCGAATCCCCTGATGCGTGCGTAGCCATCCGCAGCATAAGCCGCATTCAGTTCGTTGCAGCAACCAATCCAACGCATATTTTGATCGTTGCAGATCGCGTCGTTAATAGGGAAAGAAAAATCACCGGGTATCCCGAAAATATCCGTTATCCCAAGATCTTGAAGACGCCCAAGCACATATTCAATAACTGTTATTGCCATCCCGTCTTCTCCTATTTTTTTTACGATTGGTAACCGTTATGCTTCATATCCTGCTTGAAGGATAATCCCCTATCCAAACCACATACCTTCGTTGCAGAGGCGAAATACTCAACTCCTTATTTCATTGCTAAATCAAAACGGACTTTGTCAGCTTCACTTTGCCGTATGATGGATGCTGTCTGCAGCTCGCCTTCGCGTCATGTTTGATTGGAAAATGGAATTATTCCAAATTATTCCTTTACTCAGGCAAAATCCGCATCCAGCACGACACGGTAACGCGCTTTGCCTGAGCGGAGATATTCCAGTGCTTGGTTGACCTGACTCATCGGAAAATGCTCCACTTGCGGTGCAATACCGGTTCGTGCGGCAAATTCCATCATCGTAGCGATCATGGTGGGACTGCCTACCGGTGATCCTGAAATACACTTATGCCCTAAAATCAGATCGATGGCTATAATCGGTATCGGCTCAGTCACCACGCCCAGGATATGCAAGCGACCTCTGGGTTTCAATGTTTTTAACAGCGCTTGCCAATCCTGTGGCGCGTTAGCGGTCATAATCAGCAAATCAAGCGAGCTGGAGATTTTCTCCAAAGCTTCTCTATCGTGGCTCAGCACCACATGGTGAGCGCCGAAACCTCGCGCCTCATCAGCTTTGGATTGATGAGTAGTAAATGCCGTCACTTCGCAGCCCCAAGCTCTGGCAAATTTGAGGGCCATATGACCCAGACCGCCGACACCGAGTACACCGACGTGGTCAGTTGATTTGATGCCACAGGTTACCAATGGCGAAAATACGGTGACACCGCCGCATAACAGCGGCCCTGCAGACGATATGTCGAGTCTATCTGGCAGCGGAACAGTCTAGGCCCAATGCGCACGAACACGGTCCGCGAATCCACCGTGGCGTCCGACTATTGTGGGCTCGACTTTGGGACAGAGGTTATTGTTACCAGTCATGCATTCGTGACAATGCATGCAACTGCCGGCGTTCCAGCCAACGCCGACGCGTTGATCGGTTCGCAAGCCCTTGCCCTTACTGTAATCGCCCAAAGCTACGATTCGTCCAACTACCTCATGCCCTGGAATAAACGGATAATGCGACCAACCCCACTCATCATTGATCATCGCAACATCGGAATAGCAAATACCACAATATTCGACGGCAACTTCCACCTCTTCCGATCCGAGGGGCCCTGCATCATAAGTAAACTGCTTAAGTTTCTGCTTGGGACCGTGTGTGGCCCAGCCATGAATTTTAGTCACAAGGCTTTCCTCCGAACTATTGATGAATATTCAACCAAAGAGGTTTCCCAGCATCATGTTTACAAAAGCGCTATTTAGGTTAAGCTGGTCGAAGATCGAGGTTGCTTCTTGGCAGTTTTACAAACTCCGCCAATGGTAAAGAATTGATTGAAACGATCCACTCAATTTTATTTATTCAGTTATACAAGAGTTTGTACTCATACATGAAAACTCATCAACGTATCTTCAAAAAAGATGATTGACTTCTGAGCGCATTCGCTTGCCTCTCTAAATTTTTGGGTCAACATAATTTAATATTTGAATTAAATTCTGCTTAATCCCTAAGACCATGCAAAAGCAATAAGTTGATTCATGCGAGCCTGATTACATGATTAAGGTATGGCATAGCCCTATGTGTCAGGATACCTTTCACCGCAGTTGAAACCTAAAAACTTGAAGGGCGAAGTGAGAGGACATGAAGCAAAAGAGTTATTCAAAAGAATTTAAGGAATCAGTCATCAAGAAGATGATGCCACCCAATGCGGTATCTGTTCCCCAATTGTGTAAAGAAACAGGCGTATCTGATGTTACGCTGTATAAATGGAGAAAAGAATACAGGAATAGGGGGATCGCAGTGCCGGGAGATAACAGTAAAGCAGATGACTGGACAGCAGAAGATAAGCTGGCGGTTGTAATAGAAACAGCTGGTTTGAATAGCGCACAACTGAGTGAATATTGCCGCAGTAAAGGCTTGTACTCAGAACAGATTGATCAATGGAAAACGGCAGCACTGTCAGGGTATCAACGCCATGCCCAGGCTGAGAAAGAAAAGAATCGCTATCGTCAGGAAGAGCGGAAGCAGATAAAGCGTCTGGAAGCTGAACTCAGACGCAAAGAAAAAGCACTGGCAGAAACAGCCGCGCTGCTGGTGCTGTCAAAAAAGTGCGAAGCCATCTGGGGGGTGAGCGAGGAAGATTGATCTGCGCGCAGGATCGTCAGATGGCCATACAATTAATAACAGAAGCAGTGAATCAAGGTGTACGGCAACGATTGGCCTGTGAGGTGATCGGCATCAGCAGCCGCACGCTGCAATACTGGCATCACATTGGCCTGGAAGATCGTCGGCAGATAGTCGAGAAAACGCCTGCCAATAAACTCAGTGAGCAGGAAAGAAAGCATATCCTCGACGTTTGTAACAGTAAAGAATTCTGCAGCCAGACACCTAAACAGATTGTCCCTGCCCTAGCAGACAAAGCTATTTATCTGGCGTCAGAAAGCAGTTTCTACCGCATTTTACGTAATGCTGGCCAATTGCATCGCCGAGGCCGTACGGCCAATCCAGGCACGACAAAGAAACCGACAACCTATATGGCAGATGGACCCAATCAGGTGTGGTCATGGGACATTACCTATCTGGCCAGTACGCTCAAAGGCGTATTCTTTTACCTGTATCTGTTCATGGATATCTATAGTCGTAAAATTGTAGGCTGGGAAGTCTATGAGAATGAATCATCGGAACGAGCTGCTGATGTTTTGCGAAAAACCCGGTTGACTGAAGTATTACCCATCCACCAGAAGGTGGTATTACATTCAGATAATGGCAGCCCGATGAAAGGGGCCACCATGCTGGTAACAATGCAGAAGCTGGGTGTTGTTCCATCATTCAGCCGCCCTTCGGTGAGTAACGATAATCCGTATTCAGAGGCATTATTCAAAACTTTGAAATATACACCTGCTTATCCATCCAAACCTTTTGAAAGTCTTGACGAGGCACGCCAATGGGTGCTGCATTTTGTTGACTGGTATAACCACTGTCATCGCCATGGCGGCATAAAATATGTGACACCAACACAGCGCCATCATGGTGATGATGTGACTCTTCTTGAACAGTGAAAACGTCTCTATGAGGAAGCGAAAAAGAAGCATCCGGAACGTTGGTCAGGCGAAACCCGAAACTGGTCACACGAATCAACAGTCAGGCTTAATCCCGGTAATACGCAACCAAAAACCACGATGGAAAAGGTTGCTTAAATAATGTATTCAGGCGAAAAGTATGTTGACACCTACCGATAGCAAATAAGCTAGCAATAATGCGATTGCATACAATTTCAGCTATCGACACCACGAATTAAAATATGCGGAGAAAATAATCAGCTGGTCTGACTTTCTTGTTATAAAGAATGGATATATAGAGATAGATAAGATTTGGGGCTTAAGTAACTAAGGTATAGTTACTTAAGCCCCAAATTTTACAGCACTAACAAGTGAAGAGGAAGTCAGGCTTCCCCTTCTACTGATACGCTATCAAGCTGGCTCAGCGGTAATTACGTTATCCCAGGTGGGCGCTTGGCCTACCAGTTTAATCGATACATCGTCGCCAAAGTTAACGATTATGGTATCAGCCTCAATTTTGATATTTGTGATATGACCAGCTACCTCATCACGAGTTAAACCAAATCCACTGAGGTCCAGCGTATCACCTTCCTCTCCATTAAAGTTTTCAATTGTCCAGTTCCCCAGATCATGGAAAACAAAATTATCTGCTCCCTCTTCACCTTGGCAAGGGTGATCTGGACGTGCGTCAACATTTTTATGTTTACCACCATGGTCATTGCTACCGTGGTCTTTACCATCGCGGTCTCTACCACCTTGGTCATTTCCGTCCCGGCCTTTACCATCCCGGTCTCTACCACCCTGGTCATTTCCGTCCTGGCCTTTACCATCCCGGTCTCTACCACCTTGGTCATTTCCGTCCTGACCTTTACCATCGCGGTCTCTACCACCTTGGTCATTTCCGTCCCGGCCTGCACCATCCCGGTCTCTACCACCTTGGTCATTTCCGTCCTGGCCTTTACCATCCCGGTCTCTACCACCTTGGTCATTTCCACCTTGGCCTTTTCCGCCATGGTGATGATCGCCTTGGCCTTCACAATCCTGGCCCATACCGCCGCCCTGACCACCTTCTTGGCCTTCACCACCTTGGCCTTTTCCGCCATGATGATGACCATCTTGGCCTTCACCACCATCAGGTCTCATGCCTCTATCGTTTCCATTAGCACCATGATGATCACGATCACCACCTTGGCTCATATCGCCCTGGTTACCTTGGCCTTCACCATCTTGGTCTTTACCATCTTGGTCTTTACCATCATGACGACGGCCATGACCACCTTGGCTCATACCGAGCAAGTCTAAAATGTTTGGTCCATTACCATTAGCTGCGTTGGTGTTTCCTTCAGCATTAGCTTCGGCATTGGTTCCATTGTTTCCATTGGTTCCATTGGTTCCATTGGTTCCATTAGCATTAGCTTCGGCATTAGTTCCATTGTTTCCATTAGCATTAGCTTCGGCATTAGTTCCATTGTTTCCATTGGTTCCATTAGCATTAGCTTCGGCATTGGTTCCATTGTTTCCATTGGTTCCATTGGTTCCATTGGTTCCATTGGTTCCATTGGTCCCATTAGCATTAGCTTCGGCATTGTTTCCATCGTTTCCATTAGCATTAGCTTTGGCATTGTTTCCATTAGCATTAGCTTCGGCATTGTTTCCATTAGCATTAGCTTCGGCATTGGTTCCATTGTTTCCATTGGTTCCATTAGCATTAGCTTCGGCATTGTTTCCATTAGCATTAGCTGCAGCGGCTCCTTTACCACCACCATGAGCTGCAGCAGCTGCAGCCCCTGCTTCAGTACCAGCAGCTTGTGTACCAGCAGCTTGTTGCTGCGCAAACCAAGTTGAACGAGCATCATTTCCAGTTGTTGTACCCATTGTCTTCTCCTTTTATTTTAAATAAATACTAGTTGAACAACCTTTTGCACCATGTTAGGAAAAGCTATTTTTTAAGCTCATCTCACTCTTCCTTTAATATATGTCAATAGAGGTTGCTACTAGCAGCGGTTGCTACGATCAAAGAACTCATGAAGTAACATCACAGCCCTATTGTTTGAAAGAAATTACCTCATGAATCAATTTAAATTACCCCTCGTAATGCAGAAGTAATTCAGTCACTTTGATTTTTAAATTTCGAAGGATTCCCAAGATTGAATAATATTCATCTTGACTATTTTTATGATATGCAAGCAGTTGTCTTGTTATGTATTTCAAACTTCAACTTCAGATTTAATATCGTCATTTCATACTCCTCAATTTCATCCATTCGTCTACTGATAACGCCAGTTAGAACTAACAAACATTCTGCCTTTCTTTGATCCTTTGGTTACTCACAAAATGCTACCCCCAACCGCTGACTAGCCTTTGCTGTACCGCTAAAATGAAACCCATCCTTGGCAATAAGTTCATTTCAAGCAATTGCGCAAACGTAGTAAATCGCTTAGCAACGTGAACACCAAAAATAAATAAATTTGTTGCATTACAACCTGTTAATACTTAGGTCTATCAATACTGTCTAATAGAACAATTTGATTTTTAATGCCAAGCAGCCATCAATTAAGCTACTTCAACTTATTTAGGTAATCATGCTAGGGAATAACAGAGAGGCTGGCAATAATGCAAATGCATACAATTATCATTGATATGCATTTGAAATAATAAGGAAATAACGCTAAAAGCCTGCCAGATAAAAGTATTTAGCTCATGAACAGGAAGGATAGTTATCCATCGGCAATAAGACTATTAAGCCTAAAAGCTTGATCATTAATTGATCGCTTCAATTACGACAGTAATTAATCGCCTCTCCCCGCCGCAAGCAGCAGAGTATTACGTCTTTTCCTTCAGGAAATCTTCTTTTCAGTTTCTAATTCCATTTCTAAATCAAATATGACGAGAAGGCGAGCCGCAGACAGTATCCATCATACACAAGCCCATCCAGTTGTTGTTCGGTGGCTGTTTCAAACAGGCATGGCTGGTATTGCCGCTGCTGTCAAAGATGCGACTATCGGCCAAGAAGCACGCTGCGATATGGCATTATTCATGGCGCAAAGCTTATTACGCTAGTCACAAGCGCGAGTACTATTGCCAACCGGAACACAACTGAATGCAGAGGAAATACTCTACCCATACGCATGGCGCCAGGAATTATCTCCCCGTATTTCACAACCTGAAGCGCTGGTGAGATGTGAACAATCTGTGGCAGCAAAAATTCTCTGTACCGAAATCATGAAGGAAGATATATCCGGCAGCATGAACACCGGTTCAGTTATTGAACCTGGTTGCGGAAGGCGCTTTCTCTATCAATGTCGTGACACCGTGGCACAACAAGCACCGCCTGATCGGAGGCCTGGTAGCGCAGTGACACAAGGTTTCAGATTTAATAGCCCGTCAGCAGCATGCTATGTCAGGACACTTGTTTTCTTCTCAGTTTGTGTCGCCGTTCAGGCGATGCAAGGAGGGAAAGTGAATGGCTAAAGTAGAGCATAAAATTTTAGTATTTATAATCTTTAACAATATGCTTATATTGAATTAAGTATATGCTGAATGCCAAAATTCACTAAGAAGAATATAAATGCACAAGGAGAAAACAGCACTTGCTTTATTTATTCAGATGAACTTTACTAATCACAAATTCAACTAATGTGAGTAATTTTTACAATTCTGATAAATAAAAATTCTTATAAAAAACGGTTATCCATTCAAGAGCCATAATTGTTAATAAATTCAACATAAGCACATAAAGTAAGGCATTGTCTTTATGCACGAAGTCCACAGCGATAAGAAAATCGAAACAGCTCCTGGCCAAGATGCTCTGAATCGGGAACGGTACGAGTTACTTCAGCGTCTGGCAGACTGGCTGGAAATACCCATGCTGATACTTGCCTTTATTTGGCTGGCGCTGTTGGCCAGAGAATTGATCTGGGGTGAAAGTCCTGCCTTCGAAATTATCGGTACGATTATTTGGGGCATCTTCATTCTCGATTTTGTCGTGGAATTGATGCTAGCACCTCATAAACTGGTTTACCTTAAAAGCAATTGGTTGACGACTATTGCGTTGCTGATACCGGCCTTACGCATCTTTCGCATTGTTCGCGTGGTTAGGCTGCTCCGGTTGGTACGTGTAGGAAGAGGCCTGCGTTTATTACGCATCGTCACGTCACTGAACCGGGGCATGCGTGCGTTGGGTGAAAGCCTGCGGCGCCGCGGCTTCGGCTATATCATTGCGCTGACATTACTTGTCACCTTCGCTGGGGCCGCCGGCATGTATGCCTTTGAAAATGAAGTCCCCGGCGGTTTGAACAGTTATGGCGAGTCGCTGTGGTGGACGGCAATGATCATGACCACGATGGGTTCACAGTATTGGCCTCAAACCTTCGAAGGCCGTTTGCTGTGCGTGTTTCTGGCGTTATATGCTTTTACTGTCTTCGGCTACATGACAGCGACGCTGGCGACTTTTTTCATCGGCCGAGATGCGGAGAATGATGAAGCCGAAGTCGCCGGCTCCAAAAAAATTGCCGCCTTACAACAAGAGGTGGTTGCTCTGCGTGCAGAAATCCATGAGCTGTTATTGAGAAGCCCGTCGCAAGAGTGAAACATAGTTCTTTTAAAATTATAAGATCTTTGATTTCGGACTTAGCGTGTAAAACATCACGTTAGTAAATGTTCATCCGGCAAGCTTGTTTAACGTGAACACCGCTGGAAAGCCTCATTCTAATTTGCACTAAAAATTGCATTAATAATCCAATTCTATCCAGTAATACTATTGATTAAAGCCGGGGCATTTTCAAGATCACCTAATGCATTAAGCACATGATTCTCAAGCATATAGATGCTGTCAAGTACGTGGTTACGAAGGTATTTTTCACGCAGTTCATCCCAAAGGCGTTCCTGCGGATTTAATTCAGGTGAGTACGGTGACAGGCATAGCAAACGGATATTCTTAGGCAAATGAAGCTCTTGCTTTCATGCCAGCCGGCACTATCAAGAATGATAACGGTATTATTACCAGGGTAACAGCTGGTTATCTCGTTGATGAAAATCTGCATGCAATTGTTGTTGACATGCTGCAGCAATAAGCTGTCGAAGACCCCAACCAGTCGTTTCTAGATTTTCTCTTTGAGTGGAGGAACCAACACTCACCGCCTTGAGCCATTTCACTCAAACCTTATTCAGGATTTGTGCTTCCTACTCAAGAAGGTAATCCGAGGTAATCGCACGGTTACGCAGATTCCGTTTCGTGCGAGGCGCCTCTTCCTCGCTAATCATTCAACACTTGCAATTCAAAGTAGTATCTGATCCTATCTTTTTTACTCATCTTTTATTACGTACTTACACGTATTTTCTTGCCCAATATATTTAGGTAATCTTCTGAAATGTTAGCGGTTAATAAAAATGGGGAAAATGAACAAAAATTACCTGATAGAAGGAGAGATTTGCGCAGGTGGATATAACTGCCGTGCCAGCAGCAAGTCATATCAGTTTTATCCGTTCCATTTTCAGTTTGTGCCGCCATTCGGGCGACGCAAAGATGGAGGATAAATGTTTAAAGTGGAGGTGAATAATTGAAGTCCCGAACATCAATAACCCTGCTTACTTATCGAGAATTTGCTTTAAATTCCGTGCTTTAAAAAATTTAATAACAGTATATAATTTTTACTTATATTTTATATTACGATAAACAAAATGCTAAAACCTAAGCCAGAACCCTTTAAATTTGTTTTCAATTGGCGGCGTTTTTTGGTACATTGTGCAATTATGAGTGGTTGCCTAATGCTCGGTCTGATGACATGGTATTTTGGTAAGCCGCCCAGCATCCGGTTTTATGAAACAAAACAGGAAGAACAATTGGCCACTGCGATAGCACCCGGTATAGATATGGCGTTGGATATGAGCAGTTCTATAGCCGTGAAACTAGAGCACCCTCTGCAAATTGAGTTATTTAAGGGGAAGGTTTATTTTGACATCGATAAAAATACCCCTAATCAGCTTGAAGCAAAAGTCGGCAATGCCCTCATCAGGGGCTCTGGCACCCGCTGCAGCATCCATATGAGCGAAAATGGCAATAAACATGTCGCGGTTGCAGATGGGCATATCAAAATCCATCTTGCATCTGGAATATATCAAATCAATGCATTTGAACAAGCCGACTTTAATGATGATGGCATCAGCCAACATCGGCTAATGGCTGATCGAAACATTGCACCCTGGCGCTCACTACAGTAAACACGTGCAGTAACAATGTGAATAACAAGTTTAATTTTGCTGCTTAAATTATATATTACCAACTATTCGCAAGATTAAAATTACAATATGAATTAAGGGCTAATTTGCAAAAATACTCAAAAAACTGTGCTTGTATCTGGAATTGATCCATTCTGTGACCCTTTCTGTAGTTACATCGTGATATCAGATAAATCAACTAGGAAGAAAAAAGATGAGATTTCAATTCTTAGCGATCACGTGTATAGTATGGATAGCAATAAGTTATGGGTCTATATGTTTGGCAGAAGTTAGTGAAAGAACGGACAATAACGCCTCTGATTTTATTGATGTACCTCAGGAATTTGTCGTGTGTACTGGATGGCACGCTCTTTGTAGTGCATCCCCCGACTGCAAAATGAATGGGGACAAGGCTGACTGCGACTGTTTAAGGGTTAATGAGCCCCATATTATTGCAACAAGCGAGATCCAAGACCTTGTGGTCAAACGCCTGACGCTGGCCAAGTGCACCGAGGAGTATCCTTGTGATATAGACCAAGCTCCTGTATGTAAAGCCATCAAGGATGGACAGTATGAAGTGGATAATGTCAAGTATAATTGGGTATCCACTTATTCTTATCGTGGATGGTGCAGTCTTTTGGAGTACAAGCCCATAGCGTGTGATCAATACACATCAGACTATACCGGGGATTTATATTGGGCTATCTGCGATGCCGCTCCATGCACTGAAAACCCGAATTCATCCAATTTGGATAAACCGTTGAGCTGTCAGTGTCGGGTAAAGAATACACCGTTTGTGGGCTTTGGCAGTTGTACCGGTGTTAATGGTGGAATCATGTCAAGCTTTCCGTTATGGGCATGGGATTTCCAAAGGAATACATATCCATTTGCTATGCCTGGCTATGAATACGTACAAGGTGCATGTGCCACATTAAAATCTGATCCATTGCCATCACGATGATCTGAGTTCTGGTATGCACAATAGCGGCAGCATCATTACTCAGCACAGTAGGGAATAAGTACAGAATCAAGAATTCTTGTTCTTGCGAACAATTACCCTAATCGTCATTGGGTGCAATTGATAAACACTCCGATTTCTCGCTGGCCGTACGTACCCGTTTTTAATTCCATTCCACATCAAACATGACGCGAAGGTGAGCCGCAGACAGGATAAGTAATATGGCAAGGTGAAGCCAACAAAGTCAGTTTTGATTTTGAAATGGAATTAGATGAAACCACCGGCACCTGAGGCAATATTCATTCCATTACTATAAAATTTACACTCCTTCATGCACTAAAGCATGATGCAGATACTCTCTCAACAACTGGCACTAAATCGACAGCAGTTCATATCGGAAGCTCTTAGCAACCGTTAAGCTTCAGTCCTGGTGAGATAATACTCAAGTCTCGCCACGTAGCTCTATGTTGCCAGCGTCGAATCTACGCCACAGTGAACGCTACACCAGCGACAGAAAGCTTCAGCTTTCTGGGCGACAGATCAAGTCCTCCACTGCCGAAAGAGTGCACAAGCAAACGACTGCCTACTACCGAGCTGCCAGCAAGCCAGAGCCGCGTCTGCGCCAGCTTATTCAATGGCCGCAAGCGAATTCGGCGGCTGATCATTGGTGAGCATCAGATCGTCGATGACAATGCGGCCTTTGCTCGACCCGAATGACGGGCCTAGATTAAACCGTACCGCGACAATGTTAGTGAGATTGATGCCAGTACCGTTGTTGGCGAAATCCGTCGTGCGCAGGCGGACGGTTTCCATTTCGTTATGCCACCCCCCGTCGCGCTGATAAGGCTCCTCGAGCCCGCCACCATAAGCACCGATGTTGATGTGGCTCACTACACCTGCACTGTCGCGTAACGTGACGGTGAAGGTGAGGTCGCCGAGCTCGGCCACAGTGTTCGGGTGCTGCGTGCCCTGTGCGCCGCGGAACGACAGAAACTTGAAGCGCGTGAAATCATTACTACCCGCGGGCACTTGCCATTCGTAGAAATGGTCTGCGTCCGTCCAGTCGAACACGACGCCGCGGCTATTGTCGGAACGCGTGGTGAGACTATCGGTGGCGCCAGCTTGTGTGGCGCCGTTGAAAGGATCCGACGCATCCCAGTCGAAATCAAAATTGTTGTCGTCAAGGCGACCTTCGGTTAAGTTTTCGACGTCGAACGCCACCGCTGCACCAGAACTGCTTACGTTGATTTCGGGCTGCGTTTGGTAATCATCAATGATGAAATTGCCGTCCGCTGCGCCGTTTCTGTATTCGTGAGTGACGACGATGCACGGGTCGTCTGTCGGCACACCGATTGGATGGAAAGACTCGTACTGACGCGTCAAGAAATCGAGCGCGGGAATGTTCCCCTCAACGTAGTGTTTAACGAGCGGTAGGAGATATCCCAGCAGGATGAGATGAGTATTGGTTTGACCAATCGGGCAAGGGCCGGTGAACCAAGAAGACGAGGAAGCGTCGCCGCCGTTATGAAACCAGGCGTGCCCAGTTCCCTGCACGACCGTCGACTGCTTATAGCCTGTGGCGCGGTCAACCAAGTGAAAGGTTTGGCACCGCTCAAGGAAATTGACGCCGTCATCGCTACACTCATTCCCTGCCGAGCCATCTACGTCCGCATCGCCAGAGGCCGTCCACAAGTGATAGTTGGCGTCGTGCGGATTAGCGACCTCACTACCGTTGAAGTCCGTCGGTAGCATGCTGCTGATCAGCCGGATGTCACTACGGCCGTAGTGAGTCGGCGTGGCGGTACCGTCGAAGAGGCGGTGGTAGGCGATCGCCACCCCTTCGGCGCCGCGACTGTGGCCGATCCATACGATGCGCCGCGCGTCAATATGACCGGCGAGCGCACCGTCAGCGATCGCGCCTGCTTCCACCTGATCGATAAATGCGTCGGTGTGGCCGAGTGTCGTGGTCGCGGCGAACTCTGGACCAGGTTGCGTATTGTTATCATGGCTCATCACCACGTAGCCATAGGAGGCAAGGTGATTTCCAATATGGTCGTACCAGCGGAAATTATGGCCGTTACCACGGCTGATGATGACGAGAGGCAGTCTTCCCATTGTGGCAATGTTAGTGGGAAAGTAGAGGTCTTCGCCGAGCTTGTTGCCCGGAATGCCGAAGTCCGCGGCGACGGCGGAGTCAAGGTTATAAACCAGTTCGGTAACGGCATACGGCCCTGCCATTGTGGTATCAGATACCATGTAGAACCCGGCTTCGCCGCTTAGGCCGTCGATATAGTCGCCATCGCTTAAAGATCCGTTTTGATCGCAGTCAAGCACGATGTCGTAGGGTACGCCGAGGCCCTCTCCGGCGTTGGCATTCAATGTGGAGGCCGCGGCTACTTCAATGGTATTCGCCTGAATCGTTCCTGCACTGAACGTGTGCGTCTGCATTCCGCCGGGTGTCACGTCGACGAGCGCGGGATTCGCAGCCCAGTCGGACGCGTTCTGGTGGTTGACGACATAGACGCCGCAGGTGGCGCCGACGATGGCGGGGAAGCGCGTCGGATCGATCGCGACGTTCACCGGTGCGTCGACGTTAAACGCGCGCACGTATTCGAAGAATGGGTATTGCGCAAGGGGATTGCCGGCGAGTTCGGTTTCCGTGATCGCCGCTGCCCCGGACAGCGGTAACAGCAGGCTGAAGGCGACGAACTTGACCTTAAGCCCCAAAAGGTGCTTGTTCATAATTATACCTCCCCATATCGAATGCTCATATCCGAAAGACGTTTGTTGTTAATTGGACTTGTTCTTCGGCGGCACCTTCGCTGTGGGTAGGCGCCAAGACTCCGCAAGTTCATTTTCCTGCGGGGAGTACTCAAGGATGAGTTCGGCGCCAATATCGCGCAGCAGCGCAGCAAGATCCTTCGCAACGACCGGTGGATGCGAAATACTGGCAATCCTTGCTTCCGGGAATGGGCGTATCCCGGCTCTTTCGGCACGTACACGCTCGGATTCGACTCTACTTGCCGTGATGCGCTCCGGCAGATCCGGCGAACCGAACCAAATAAGTGCGTTGGTGAGATCGATGCTGCCTGGCACAATACCTATGACGCGACCGGAGACGTTGCCGTGGTTCAGTCGCTGCACCGGAACATTGCCCGCGTAGAGCACCGGTTCCAGCTTGTTGCGCGGAACGACGTATGCGGGATCGACCTCAAGAACGATGAGAACACCCGTAGACACCATGAAACGTTCCTTGCTCCAGGTGTATGGGTAAGGTGTTTCAAGTGTGAAGGGACGTACAGCAAGAATGCTCTTGATTGGTGCAGGCGTTGCTGGCAATGCGCGCTCTGCATCATAACGGGTAGTCTGAGAGAGGCCAAGAATGGGTGTTACAAAAAGATAAGTAGCGAAAGCAACTGCAAGAAGTTTCATACACGTGCTCCTATAATAGTCGGCAACACTGCTATTTCTAACTTACAGATTAATTACTTACCAATGGATTATACATAAAAAAGCTGAGCTCGTTAACATTTAAACAGCTGATCTTGACTTGACACCCGCTCAAGTATTGATCTGGTCGAGCGTTGCACTTCATAGTTTAATCCGCACTATCATCAGCTTACCTGTGAGTAACGCTATCAGATTTATGGGTTACGAAAAGCAGGATTTAAGCAAAGTGAGATAGCGAATGAAGTAGGCGTGAACAAATCTACCCTCTCACGAGAACTCAGGCGCAAGAGGGGATAGCGAGGTTGGCGTCCAAAGCGGGTACAGGAATTACCAGATAAACGTGCAAGGCAGAAAGCCCAGGGCAGGGGATTTAGCCGAGAAAACTGGAATAAGGTAGAGAAGATGATTCGACAGGATATGAGTAGTCCTGAACAGGCATCCGCCCGACTTAAACTGGAAAATGAATTGTCAATCAGCCACGAAACTATATCAGCACCTATACGCCGACAAACTGGCAGGAGGTGATTTGTGAAGACATCTACGCTGCCAGAAACCGCGACGCAAGCGCCATGCAAGTGGGCAAGAACGATGTGGCACTATTCGCAACCGAGTCAGCATTGATGAACGACCCGAGATCGTCGAGCATAAAACTCGTATTGAAGATTGGGAAGGCGATACGGTGATCGGCAAGAACCATCAAGGAGTACTGGTTACCTTGGCAAAAAGGAAATCGCGTTATATCCTGGAAGGTCAATTGCCAGCGAAACATGCGCAGGGAGTATTAGTAAAGATCAATAGTCTGCTACGCCCTCACAAGCACAAATGCTACGCGGTAACATTCGACAAAAGAAGAGAACTTGCTGGACATGAAATCATCGCTCAAGAATTGGAAGCAGACATCTACTTTGACTTTGCACCCCCCAATCATTCATGGGAGAAGGGATTGAATGAGAACAGCAATGGGCTACTACAACGGTATTTCCCCAAGATGAGATTGACTGGTGTTACCGAAGAACAAGTGCAGTGGGCAGTCGATAATCTCAATCACTGACCATGCAAAGTACTTGGATTCAGAACTCCGCATGAGGTATTCCTCGGGGTGTCGATAAATTCTACCAATCAGCCTTCCGAAGTGCACTTCGAATTCGAATCCATGTTTCTATATAACAGCTAAATTTAAAAAATAAGAAGCAATCCAGTAAAATGGTACTGGTCCGATTTATTAATCGGACCTTATGGGGTAATGTATTAGCATTAAAATTACCACTTAAATTTCCAACCAGCTTGTCACTCAACCACTTCCCCGCCTAATGCATCGATTAAATCAGGTAATAACTGTTTCAATTGTTCGGTCATAAGGAAGAAATTGCTATCGAATTGCTCTTCCGCTGATTCAGCGGGTTCTTTTTCGATATCGAGCAGGGTGAGCCGCTTGATTTGCAGGTTTTCATCCAGCACAAAGGAAAGGTTGTTTTCCCATACCATTGCCTGTTTGGTAACTTCTTTGCCTGCTCGGACATGTCTGGTAATTTCATCTGAATCGAGTGGATGGCGCTGATAGCTGACCGAGACTTTTTTATCTTCTCTGCTACGGAAAACGCTATCGCTATCGATAGTAAACGCATGAGGTAACTCATCGCCTGATAGCCAGCGGGTCATGGCTGAAGCAGGAGTCAAATTAGTCTTGATGCGCTTGAGTAGAAGCGTGGGGATCGTTTTCAGGAGAGTTTCAGCAAAGGTATCTGCCTTGGCAATATTCGAGCTATCAATAATAATCCAGCCGTCTACCGGATCAATCCAGGCATGGCTTTTTTGCCGCACGACAAACGCGCGCGGTAGTAGCTCGTATAAGGCTGCTTCTTTGATTTCTTTCATCTGTTTACGGCCAACTGGATAGCCCTGCTGCGCTTCCATTTCCACAGCACGTTCCTTGGCACGCTGATTCACGACGGAAGCAGGCAACAATTTTTTTTCAGATCCGAGCGCAATCAGCATTTGCTGGCCTCGCGCATACACAAGGCGGGTTTCTTCCATGCCTGGTGGAATCCAGCCCAGGCTTTGCATTTCCATGCTTAAGCAGGCTTGCAGAGTGCGTCTGGCTAATAACTCTTCCAGCTCTTCAGGCATAAGCTTCCAATCAGTGATACGATAAATTTGTAAATTCTTAAACCACATAAAGATACCTCTATAAATCTATTTGTAGACGAATCACGATTTTAAGTGCTCGCTCGTTTCTCGCCGATTTTTCTTGAATTGTGTCGTTGATTGCTGCGCGGTTCTTTGCGCTTCACCCGGTAGAAGTGAAATCCTAAAGATGCTCGTACAAAAGAGCTAATTATAAGCATCGCTCTTTTGGGGTACGCTAAATGTGCGGAGAATTGTACAGGCGATTGCCGATTTTGGTTCAACTAATGGTATGCCAAGCTATCCCCTTTCTAAATCAAAACTAACTTTGTCGGCTTCACCTTGCCGTATTATTGATACTGTGTACGGTTCCCCTACGCGTCATTTTTGATTTGGAAATGGAATTATAACCTTCAGAAAAATTTAAAGAGATGTCAGCAACTTAGCATATTGCCTCGTTGCCTAGCGCTCTCCTCTCGCCTAAATTTCCTTAAAATCTCTTATCTGCAAATGCTCTATCCCACCCTATATCTCCTCTTTCTCTCCTCTTAGCCGCTGGATGCCAACCTGCTGAGTACAGCAAAATTTGATGCGATTTACCACTTAAGGTGATTTGTCTTGAACAATAAATTATTTTTATTGTCTCAAACACAATTTAGTCTATTTGAAGACCTAAAAGGCAAAAATAACTTATGCCACAGCCTCATGATTTCATGTATCTATTTTTAGAATAAACCATTTTTTTCTACATTAAAAAAATGCTTGATTCCACAGAAATCCAGCCTATAATTCCTACCCTTTAGTCATTTTATTAGCGCCAAGAAGCAATAAGGAGGTCATCATGAAAAGTAAAGCGAATTCTTTTGCTAAGGTTGATTTGGTTCATATTCATATCCCAGAAACGTAGCGGCTTTTGATAGGAGTTAATGATGAAAATACGTACCGCCACTGTGCAAAAGAGAACTGAAAATGAAGTTATCTTTGACACCCATCCTGAGATTAGTTTAGATCTTTCCCACGTTGAAGACGCACTCAAAAAAGGTTACAACAGGCCTTTCTTGTTGGTCGACAGCAATATTATCCGTAATAAAATTCGCCGCTTTAAAGCTGCCATGCCACGTGTTCATCCGCATTATGCAGCCAAAGCTAATCCGGATTCGCGTGTATTAAAAACCCTAATAGAAGAAGGTTCTGGATTTGAAATTGCGTCCATTGCCGAACTGGATCTGTTAATTAGTCTGGGTGTTCCTGCAGCGGAAATATACTACAGTAACCCGATGAAATCACGTCAATACCTGGAATACGCCGCATCTAAAGGTGTAGAATGGTATGTTCTGGACAGTGTTGAAGAGCTGCGTAAAATCGTCAGTGTCAAGCCAGATGCAAAGTTATATTTGCGCATCGATACACCCAACATCGGCAGTGACTGGCCGCTGGCAGGAAAATTTGGCACGCACCTTGCCGACATCAAAGCAATTATTAACGAAGCGGTCTCATTGAATGCTGATCTCGCGGGTGTCACCTTTCATGTAGGTTCGCAATGCCGTAATCCGCAAAACTGGCGAGTCGGTATTGAACGCGCGAGAAATGTTTTCGCTGACATGAGGCAGGCAGGGTTAAGGCCTCGCTTACTCAATATCGGTGGTGGTTATCCTGTACGTCATGTTAAACCAATTCCTTCTATCGAGGTGATCGCAGATGTCATCAATGCTGCAATCGCTGATCTTCCGGAAGAAATTCGCATCATGGCAGAGCCAGGTCGGTATCTCGTATCGGACTCTGCATGCTTTGTTTGCAGAGTTGTGGGCACGGCCACACGCAATGGCAAGCGCTGGATGTATTGGGATGCAGGTATATTTGGCGGTATTATCGAAGTTAGTGAAGGGCTACGTTATGAGATTTTGACTAACCGCACAGGTAGTAGTACGCCATGGTCCATTGCCGGTCCAACCTGTGATTCTGTTGATGTGTTGATGCATGACGAGCTATTGCCAGAAGATATCCAAGAAGGTGATTTCATCTTTATTCCTAACGCCGGCGCCTATACCACAGCCTACGCCAGCAATTTCAATGGCTTCCCGTTACCTGATGTCATGGTTTTGTAGTTTGGCTTTATATATTATTCAATAATAATTACCACAATGCAGTAAGGAATATGCTTCATCCTGGCTAGACTTGTTGAATTTCTATTTCCTTTCGATAAGTTTAGCCAGTAATCAGTCAGCTATTAGCTGGTTAAATCAATCCAATACAGTATTAAGGACACCTCTAAAATTCATATATCCTTACGTGGTTGACAAAAAACGTTTCATTACCTATCAGCTATAGGCTATTTCAACATTTTTTGTTTTCGCCTTGCCTTGTTAAGAGCTTTGAATTTTCAGAGGCACCTTTAGTTTCATGCCTAAATCAAACATGACGCGAAGGCCGGCCGCAGACAACATCCATAATACGGCAAGGTAAAGCTGCAAAGTCAATTTTGATTTAGACATGGAATACGCATTAGCGTACATCTTCGTATGCTTAGCAAAGCAAATCCTCTATCGCATTGGCTTAACTCGTGCAATAGCCTCATCTGCTAAAATATATTGTCAGATTAATATTCCGTCAACTTTATGGCACTAAAAGATCATACTCCCATGATGCAGCAGTACTTGCGCATCAAAGCGCAACATACTGACAAGCTGCTCTTTTACCGCATGGGAGATTTTTATGAGCTATTTTTTGAAGATGCTGAGAAAGCAGTTAAGTTGCTCGATATCACACTGACACAGCGTGGCACATCCGCAGGTGAGCCCATCAAGATGGCCGGGGTACCTTATCATGCCGCTGATCAATACCTGGCCAAACTCGTCAAACTAGGTGAGTCGGTTGCTATTTGCGAGCAAGTCGGCGACCCAACTACAACCAAGGGACCCGTAGAACGTAAGGTAATACGTATCATCACACCCGGCACACTGACCGATGCCACTTTGCTCGAAGATAAGCGTGACTGTATCGTGCTCGCGTTAGCTTCCCACAAATTAACGTTGGGTTTGGCATGGCTCAATCTAGCTGCTGGCCAGCTGCGAATGCTGGAAACTTCTCCAAATAATCTAATGAGTGAGCTAGAGCGGTTGCAGCCTGCCGAAATTCTTTTACCTGAATCGTTGGATGCGTCGCTAACACTTGATGGATCAAAGCATACCAAACAACTGCCTGCTTGGCAATTCGACTACAACAGTGCTACTCGCAGCCTGACTAAGCTACTTGGCACCCATGATCTTGCTGGTTTTGGCTGCGATGATTTGCATGCTGCGCTGCAGGCTGCTGGAGCGCTGCTCGAATATGTCCGCCTCACCCAGGGAACAGATGTTACACATATCAAAACAATCCAGGTTGAACGTGAAGGAACCTACATCCGTATGGATGCTGCTACCCGCCGTAATTTAGAAATTTCTGAGACTTTACGCGGAGAAACTTCACCTACCTTGATGTCGTTACTGGATACATGCTCAACGACTATGGGTAGCAGACTGTTACGACATTGGCTGCATCATCCACTACGAGATTACCGGATTCTGCAGTATCGGCTTGGCAGCGTCTCTGCTCTGATGGAAACTTCTGGGATAACGGTGCCATATATTAGCATCAGGGCACATCTCAAGCGTATTGCCGATATCGAACGCATCGCTGCGCGCATTGCACTCAAATCAGCTCGGCCGCGCGATCTTTCCGGCCTGCGGGATAGCCTGATCGCTTTGCCTGAAATTGTAGCCATGACAACCAATATTGCCAGTGAGCACATCACCCTGTTAGCACATGCCATGATACCGGAGAATTCTCTGGTAGAGCTATTGCAGCAAGCATTACTTCCCGAGCCGAGTACGCTGCTACGCGAAGGAGGAGTCATCGCTGATGGCTACGATGCTGAACTGGATGAATTACGAGCCTTACAAAATAACTGTGGCGAATTTCTGCTGCAACTGGAAGCCCGCGAAAAAACACGCACAGGCATCCCTAATCTCAAAGTGGAATATAACCGGGTACATGGTTTTTATATCGAGATCACACATGTACATAGTAATAAAATTCCATCCGATTACCGTAGAAGACAAACTTTGAAAAATGCAGAACGGTATGTCACGCCTGAGCTACAGGCTTTTGAAAACAAAGCGCTGACAGCCAGAGATCAAGCACTTGCCAGAGAAAAATATTTATATGAGACCTTGCTGGTAAAACTTAGTGCCTATTCCAGCCATTTACAAAACATAGCGCAGAGTGTGGCAGAAATAGATGTACTGAGTACCTTCGCAGAGCGAGCTCAACTACTCAACTATACTACCCCGGTCTTCACGGAGGAAGCGGTCATAGAAATTCAAGCCGGTCGCCACCCTGTGGTAGAAAGTCAGGTCAATCATTATATTAGCAATGATGCGCATCTTGGAGCAGGTGAAACTGGCAGGCGACAAATGCTTATCATCACAGGCCCCAATATGGGAGGAAAATCCACTTATATGCGACAAACGGCCTTGATAGCGTTACTTGCTCACTGCGGCAGTTTTGTACCTGCAACACATGCACGTATTGGGCCGATTGATCAAATCTTTACTCGCATTGGCGCATCGGATGATCTGGCCGGTGGAAGATCCACCTTTATGGTTGAAATGACCGAAATGGCCAATATCCTCCGCAATGCTACCAGCCAGAGCCTGGTGCTGGTCGATGAAATTGGGCGGGGAACCTCTACCTTTGATGGTTTGGCACTGGCTTTTGCCATTGCCCGTTATCTACTGACTAAGAACCAGAGTTATACATTGTTTGCGACGCATTATTTCGAACTGACCAGATTAGGTGAAGAATTTGAACAAGCGGCCAATGTTCATCTGGGAGCTGTTGAACATAAACAACACATTGTCTTTCTGCATACGGTTAATGAAGGACCTGCCAGTCAGAGCTACGGTCTGCATGTGGCAGCGCTGGCAGGTGTACCTGCTCCAGTAATCAAGGCAGCTCAAAAAATCTTGACTAAACTAGAACAGGAAAATATCAGCAACAACCCACAACTTGATTTATTTTCAGAACCAACCGATACCACTATACAATTTTCTGAAACATTTCATCCCATTTTTAGCCATTTGAGTAAACTTCTACCAGATGAATTAAGTCCAAAGGAAGCACTGGAACATCTCTATACATTGAAATCGATGCTGAATAAAGATTGAGCGTTTTGACCTGAGAAGTCTTTATTCCATTTCTAAGTCAAACCTGATTTTGTCGGCTTCACCTTACCCTATTATTATACTGTCTGCGGCTCGCCTTCGTGTCATGTTTGATTTGGAAATGGCATTAGCAATCTGTTGAAAAACGTATTTATAGCAATAGATGATAGGAACAAACAGGCAAAAAAGTTTATACCTGATAAATCAGTAATTTTGAGCCTGTTCTTAACACCACAGCGACTACAAGATAGTTTTTCAACAGCCTTTAGGGTTTATTAGTGTTCATGATGACCATGCGGCCCATGCACATGACCATGTGAAAGCTCATCATGGGTAGCAGCGCGCACTTCCATTACGGTACATTCAAATTGCAAAGCCATGCCAGCGAGCGGATGATTGCCATCAACGACAACAATATCATCAGTGACATCGGTAACCGTATAAATCATCACATCATCGGAATTCTCTTCTCCGCCTTCGAACTGCATCCCTACCTCAACAGTATCTGGGAAAGCACTGCGCGGTTCTATGTGAATCAATTCACTGTCATATTCCCCAAAAGTTTCTTCCGGCTCCATTGCTAAGGAAAGTTGATATCCTGCTTCCTTTCCTTGTAGCGCCTCCTCTACACTCGGGAACATTCCTCCATAACCACCATGCAGATAACTGACTGGTGTTGTGGATTCTTCCATAACCTCACCGTCTAAATTAGACAATTTATAGTATTGCAGCGATACCACGGTATCCTTTTCTATACGCATCTTTTTTCACCTATATTGATTCTCTTTAATAATGGAGTACAAAAACACAAAAAGGTTTTTAGTACATCCTCACGATCGGTCAAGCTAAGTTGATCCACCTAAAACTGCAACGGTAATGGTGACCATTCCCAGTATAAGATTAATTCCGATTAACAAGCGAATTTGTCCTAGTACAATCCCTGCAGATGACCATTCTTCTCTGGTAATATGATAGTTAAGTTTCTTGAATGTCGAGAAAAACACATAAATAAAAATGAGCATCATCACTAGACCTAGCGCAAACATGAGGTGGATGTACAGACGTACGGCCATAAAGCCTCCCATTTGCATGATCATATAAAGGCCGCTTGCCAGGATGAGCCCTACTGATAAAAATACCCATGGAAAAAACCGGCTAAAAACACCATGCCACAGCTTTAATCGCAAAGGAGGTTCAAGCAACTGAGCAGCTGTTGGACGTAACACCATATAAGCAAAAAACATCCCACCCACCCAAATGACTACACCCAGTAAATGCAAAAATAATGGAATCTTCATGTGCGTTCTTTGCTAGAAAAGTAGAATCAGGAACTAGCAGGCTCCGTCAATAATGCACGTACAGGAGCAAAGCTACGGCGATGAATGTTGGATATGCCATAATGCTTTAATGCTTCCAAGTGAGCTTTTGTGGGATATCCCTTATGCTGATTTAGACCATAAACCGGAAAATGTATGTGTAATCGCTGCATTTCAGCATCACGTGCTGTCTTAGCCAGTATCGAGGCCGCTGAAATTTCAGCAACTAAACTATCACCTTTAATGATCGTCCTGGTGGGGCAATTGAATCGTGGCGATTGATTCCCATCAACCAAAACAATTGAGGGAACCAGTGGCAATTTTTCAACGGCTCGTTGCATGGCGAGTAAACTCGCTTGCAAAATATTTAGCCGATCGATTTCGGAAACTGAAGCAGATGCGACCGCCCATGCTCTCGCTCGATGCTTGATGACACCAGCAAGGTAAGTACGTTTTCTCTCGCTTAGTTTTTTAGAATCAGCCAACCCTTCAATAGTGCAATCTGAGCCCAAAATAACACACGCAGCATAGACTGGCCCAGCAAGTGGTCCTCTGCCAGCCTCATCCACACCACCGATCCAATCAGTCTCATGCATTGGCTTGTCAATAAGCTATCTATGAGTGCAGAACACCGAAGTAAAAAAGAAGTTTGCAAACAAGTGAAGCAGCTTCTATATGTTTCTAGCAGTACACATCAATTCTGCCTCAGTCACAAGCTGATCATCTACCTCTGCTCGCGCTGAATATTTCCAAACGCCTTTGATCTGTCTAGTAATTTCAACTTTCAACATAAGCTGGTCACCAGCCATGACTGGTTTTTTAAAACGTACTCCATCAATCCCTACAAAATAATAAACTTGTGCATCATTTTTTGCAGCATTCTCTGTTTTGAGCGTTAATAATGCAGCTGCCTGCGCCAAAGCTTCGACGATTAAAACACCTGGCATAACGGGATAATGCGGAAAATGTCCAATAAAATATGGTTCATTGATCGATACATTTTTTAGGGCAATAATCTTTTCGCCTGGCTCATAAGATACAACTCGATCAACCAAAATGAAAGGATAGCGATGAGGCAAATACTTTAAAATTTCATAAATGTCCATGGCATTCAATCTTATCTCCCTTTTTAGCCTGGATAGTGAATGAGCTATTTGTATAATAGTCCGCTTAATACTGCCCCAGAGTGCGTATAAGTGAAAAATAGGTTATTCCATTTCTAAATAAAAATGACGCGAAGGCGAGCCGCAGACAATATCAATCATACGGCAAGGTGAAGCCGACAAAGTCAGTTTTGATTTAGAGCTGGAATTATACCTATTTTCCGCTTGCCTGCTCCTGCTCGGCAAGCGCCTTAATAACATGATTCGTAATATCGATACGCTGGCTGCGATAGACTGAATCCTGTAACTGCAAGATCAAATCATAACCCTCATTTTCTGCTATTTTTTTAATAACTTTATTGACGCGTTCCAAGATCAAACTATATTCCTCATTTTGACGCATAGTTAAATCTTCCCGCATCTGTTGCTGGGCCCGTTGATATTGTCGGCTGATGTTCGCCAGCTCACGTTCCTTAGTTTGCCTTTCTTCTATTGTGGTACTTTTATCATGTTTCTCTAAATGTTCCTGCAATTCTTTGATTTGAGCGGCCATTTTTTTGATGCGCTCATCATACACCAGAAATTCTTTTTCTATTTTTTTTTGTGCTGCGATAGCTGGTGCAGATACCCGCAGGATTTTCTCGGTATTCACCACCCCGATCTTGATCTCTCCCGCCCAGATATTTGAGCTCCCGCCCATCAGAAAAATCAGCATGAACAAGCTGATCAACCACTGTAATCGTAACAGTTTACGCCTCAATTACTCCTCCTGCTGAACTAACTAGCCTGGAGTTAGAATGTTTGCCCCAGCTGGAATTGGAATCTTTGTATATCATCACCCTTTTGGTCATTTAATGGTTGTGCCACACTGAACCTCAGCGGACCCATTGGCGAAATCCAGGTAACAGCGAGCCCGGTAGAAAAGCGCAAATAGTTCAGATCCAGTTCTGACCAATCATTAAAAACATTCCCACCATCAATAAAAGCAGCCAAACGTACACTTTTTGAGTCTTTCATAAAAGGAGCGGGAAACAAAATTTCTGCGCTGCCAACAACACGCTTACTCGCTCCTACAACACTTCCTCTTCTGCCAGGTATTGGGTTGCCATTGGCATCCAATATTGGGTCGCGCGGGCCCAGTGAATTAATATTGTAACCACGCACCGAATTAAAGCCGCCTGCAAAGAAATTTTTAAAGAAAGGCAGCGGTTCACCTGAATAACCATCGCCAACACCTACTTGTCCATTCAGCATCAAGGTGAATATTCTGGTAATAGGAACAAACCATTTCTGTTCATAGCTCGCCTTGTAGTATTCCAGCTCAGCAAAAGGCAGGCTAATTTCTCCAAATACTCGATGCGTCGTCCCTGAGGTAGTCCAGATCGCACTATCACGGTTATCACGCGCCCAACTAAGGGTAATCGGAAGATTATTGGTCGAGCTTCCAAACTGTTCTACAAAATCTCTAAAGCGCTGGGGGCTATTGGCTTTAAGATCAATTTTCGTATGTTCCGCACCCAGCCCCAGAGAAACGATATCGTTTTCCGCGATCGGAATCCCGAAACGTAACGTCGCGCCAGATGTATCCGTATTAAAAACACCTACATTGGACAAGGAGTTGGTGTTCAGGTAACGTCGGAAGATATCAACACCAAGGCTGACACCGTTGATCGTCCAATAAGGATTGGTAAAAGATGCCGCAAATATCTTATTGACACTTCCGGTATTAACATTTACGCTGAGAAAATTTCCTGTGCCAAAAATGTTATTCTGGGAAACAGAGCCATTTAAAATGATCCCTTCCAAATCCGAGTAACCTGCCCCAAACATGATCGAACCGGTAGGTTTCTCAGTCACACTGACATTGATATCAACCTGATCAGGCGCATCAGGCACTGGGGGAGTTTCCACATCGACATTCGAGAAAAAATCTGTTCGGTCGACGCGTTGCTTCGAACGGTTGATTTGGCTGGTTGAATGCCACGCTCCCTCCATTTGACGAAATTCCCGGCGAATGACTTCGTCTCGGGTCCGATCATTACCGCTGATATTGATACGCCTAACATAAACCCGGCGTCCTGGATCGATATAAAAAGTAAACGCTGTTTTCCTGCTGTCCTTATCTAGCTCAGGTGAAGCGTTAACATTGGCGAAGGCATAACCCTCATCGCCCAATCGATCAGTAATCAGTTTGATGGATTCTGTTAATTTCTCCCGATTGAAAACACCTCCTGGCTTGAGTTTAATCAATTTGCGTAATTCTTGTTCTGGTACCAATAAATTTCCAGCAAGCTTGATATCTGAAACCGTATATTGCGGCCCTTCCGTGATATTAATAGTGATGTAAATATCCTTCAAATCAGGCGTAATGGATACCTGAGTAGAATCAATATTGAACTCTAGATAACCACGGTCGAGATAATACGATCGCAATGTTTCCAGATCGGCAGATAATTTTTGTTTCGAATATTGATCATCTTTTGTGAACCAGGTCAGTAATCCCGGTGTTCTCAGCACAAACAAACCTATCAAATCACTATCACTAAAAACTTCATTACCAACAATATTGATATGACGGATTCTGGTCGTTTTACCTTCTTCAATATCAAAATTAATTCCTACGCGATTACGCTCCAATGGGGTCGTTGTCGTCGTAATCTTAACAGCATATTTGCCGCGACTGATGTATTGGCGTTTCAACTCTTGCTCGGCTTTCTCCAACAAAGCGCGACTAAAGATACGCGACTCAGATAAACCCGCTTGTTTTAAGCCTTCTTTCAACTTGTCTTTTTCAAATTCCTTAGCGCCGTTAATATTAATTTGCGCAATAGCTGGGCGCTCCTGGATTTGTACAATCAATAATCCATCTTGTGCTTTTAATTTTATATCCTGGAAAAAGCCAGTTGCATAAAGTGTTTTTATTGCAGCAGCGGCTTTAGTATCGTCGAGAACATCCCCCACTTTTATGGGGAGATAACTAAAGACTGTTCCTGCATCAGTACGCTGTATCCCGTCAACACGAATATCTTTTACCACGAATGGTTCAATCGCTTCGCAAACAAGCGAATAGAACAAGCAAGAAAGTATGACGAGACACTTGAATTTCATGCTTAACCAGAAATAAGCCGATAAATATCATTGTAAATTGCAAAAACCATGAGGGTAAATAACATCACCATTCCAATCTGCTGGCCAATAGCCACAGTTTTTTCAGATAATGGCGCACCCTTAAAAATTTCAATCACATAATACATTAGATGCCCTCCATCCAATACAGGAATAGGCAATAGATTCAATACCCCCAGGCTTACACTGATCAAAGCAAGGAAGCCAAGATAAGCAATTATCCCCATTTTTGCTGATTGCCCAGCATAATCTGCGATCGTGATGGGACCGCTCATATTTTTCCATGAAACTTCTCCCATCACCATTTTTCCCAGCATTCGAAGAGTAAAAAAGGTCATCTCCCAAGTTTTATCCAACGCTTTCAACAATGCGGTGTCAGCAGGATAACTTACATTAACCAACAGCTTAGTGATTGCTTCCTGATCAATCCTTGGTGCAATTCCAATTTTCCCGATCTCTGCATTACCATCGACCGCTTTATCCGGTGTGATAGGAATATCTATTGTCTTACCATCACGCAAAACTTCCAAGGTAAGCGACTGCCCTGGCATGGCTCGGATTTCTTTAACCAATTCTTCCCAATATGAAATGCCTTTATTGTCTACTGCAAGAATTTCATCTCCGACGTGCAACCCTGCCCGATCCCCTGCTCCGCCAGTAATTACCTGACCAATAATTGGCGCCATATTCGGTGGATAATTTACCAAACCAATTTTTTCCAGGAAGTTTGCATTCACGTCATCAGTATCTACACTACTTAAATCTAATTTCCGCCAAAAAACTTCCCCCTGAGGATTAACTGTTTCCACCATCACTTCAGGATTACGGTCAATTACATGGGTTGATACGAGCCAACGCACATCCTGCCAAGTCACCACAGGCTCATTTTCAATCTTTACAATGGTTTCTCCTTCCTTAAAAGCTGAAAAGGCAGCGGGTGTCGATGGCTTTATGGGACCCAGTATAGGCTTCAACCCACTCACTCCAGATATAAAAAGAAGCCAATAGAGAAGAATTGCCAGCAGAAAATTAGCGATCGGCCCTGCAGCGACAATAGCAAAACGCTTTATGACAGGTTGGCGATTAAATGCACGCGGCAACTCTTGGGGCAAAACCTCTCCCTCATGCTCATCCAGCATCTTGACATATCCCCCTAAGGGAAGCGCTGCAATCACCCATTCGGTTTGATCTTTACCTAAGCGTTTTTTGAACAATGGCTGGCCAAAACCAATTGAGAAACGCAATACTTTAACACCACTCCAGCGTGCAACTAGATAGTGACCAAGCTCATGAAAAGTGATTAATACGCCAAGCGCAACAATAAAAGAGAGAATTGTAAAAAGTAATGACATATCAATTAAATATGATGACAATAATATGTTTCTTAATATACTTAGGAAGAAAGAACGTGCTACACCTCGTCAATTACTCATTGCTTCTATTTTTCACATAAAAGCCACGCTAAACTTAAGCTTGGCACGCCAACCATTCTCGTGCAACGTCTCGTGCTATAGAGTCAGCTGTCAGCACATCATTCAATGAGGCAATCTCTGTTCGACTGATCATCTGCAAAGCCTGCTCGATCATTACTGGTATCGCAGTAAATGGCATTTGACCAGCAAGAAAAGACTCGACAGCGACTTCATTGGCAGCGTTGAGTACTGCTGGCATATTGCCACCTGCAGACAATGCCTCATAGGCAAGTCTCAAGCAAGGAAAACGCGCAAAATCCGGTGCTTCAAAATTTAATTGTGCTATCTCGAATATATCCAATGACTTGACACCGCTTTCCATTCGCTCAGGATAACTGAGGGCATGCGCAATTGGCGTGCGCATATCAGGATTTCCCAGTTGCGCCAGAACTGAACCGTCAATATACTCGACCATGGAATGAATGACGCTTTCTGGATGAATGACGACCTGGATTTTATCTGACGCTGCATCGAATAACCAATGTGCTTCGATCACTTCCAGCCCTTTATTCATCATTGTGGCAGAATCTACTGATATTTTTCTTCCCATGATCCAATTAGGATGTGCGCAAGCTTGCTCAGGTGTGACATGGTCTAGATTTGACAAGGTTAACCGCCGAAAGGGTCCTCCTGATGCTGTTAGCAGGATACGGCGAACACCTGATGAAGCAAGGTCTCCACTAAAATGTCTTGGCAATGACTGGTAGATGGCATTATGTTCACTATCAATCGGCAACAGGATGGCGTGGTACTGCTTTACTATATCCATAAAAATACGACCTGCCATCACAAGCGTTTCTTTATTAGCTAATAAAACTTTCTTACCCGAGCGTGCAGCTGCTATTGTCGGGCGGATGCCAGCAGCACCAACAATTGCCGCCATGACAGCATCCACCTCAGCTAAAGAAGCCACTCTTTCCAGCGATTCAATGCCTGCCAATACCTGCGTATCAATACCTGCTGCTCTTAATTTTTTTTCCAGTTGTTCAGCGCTGACTGCATCTAGCATGACTGCATATTTAGGGTGGAAACGCTGACATTGTGTAAAAATTTTATTTACATTTTTATTAGCAGTAAGGGCAACCACGTGGAACCGGTCGGAATGACGCGCTACTACATCCAATGTATTTTCACCAATACTCCCCGTAGATCCAAGTATAGTCAGATGATGCATTACTGTCATAGTTCGAATGAATAAAAAATGAGAAATGCCAATACTGCAATGGGTAAAGTTGAAGTAAGTGCATCAATTCGATCGAGTATACCGCCGTGGCCAGGCAAAATGTTACCGCTGTCTTTAACACCGGCCTGTCGCTTCATTAGCGATTCAAATAAATCACCTATAATTCCTAATCCGGCTAGCAACAGGGACAATAAAACCAAATTGATTATTAATATATTATCCCCTTTTCCTATAAATTGACCCCATATCAACGCATAACAAACAACCACTATTAAAGCGCCAGCTACACCTTCCCAAGTTTTGCCAGGACTAATGTTAGGAGCGAGTTTATGTTTACCAAACGAGCGGCCGACAAAATAGGCAGCGATGTCTGATACCCAGACCACACCCATCGATCCAAGCAGTAACCACGGATCGATAGCACGCAATTGATATAAGGCCAGGCAAGTTGGGAGAAGAATGAGCCAACCCATTAACATTAATAAGCTTACGCTTTTAACCGCGTAAAATTTCCATAATAAAATCGGGGCAACGCCTCCCCAAAATATACATGACACTACATAAATCCACATCATGCTAGTATTGTTTGGATTAATTGTCACTGCTTCACTTATTATTAGCAGTAACTCTCCACCCAGCAAGGTTGTCAAAATTAAATAAAGTATAGTTTGATGGGTTGTAAACTTTGCCAGTCTGCACCATTCTCTAGACGCAACAATGGTCAGCCCTAGAAGCAACATCGCCCAAAATATTGCCGGCAAGTAAAATAAAGCTGGTATGAATAAAGCTATCAGAATAATAGCTGTAAGGATCCGTGTTTTCAGCATGAGCGGGTCACATCCCGCTGAAATAAAAAATAAAGAAATTAAAATTTTTTCTTGGCAGCAATTTTGGTCATTCCTTTTTCAACAGGCATATTTTGCAATTGCTCACTGATTCGACCGAACCTACGCTCTCGTTGCTGATAAGATTTTATCGCCAAATCAAGCGCCTGGGCATCGAAGTCTGGCCAAAGTGTATCTGTAAAATATAATTCTGCGTAGGCTAATTGCCACAGCAAGAAATTACTGATACGACATTCCCCACCAGTCCGAATAAATAAATCTGGGTCAGGTGCATAACTCATCGCAAAATACTTGGCAAGATCCGCTTCTTCAAAATTTTCCATTAAACCTGGTGAATGGATCATCAGTTTCTGGATAGCCTGCATGATATCCCAGCGTCCTCCATAATTTGCTGCAACCGTAAATATCAAGCGGTTATTATTAGCAGTTAATTCTTCGCCCTGACGAATGAACGTTACAGTTCTTGCATCAAATTTGGATAGATCACCTATCACCTTGAAGCAGATGCCATTTTCATTCAATTTGGTCACTTCATGCTCAAGTGTATTAACAAAAAGCTGTAACAAAAATGTGACCTCTTCCTCAGGCCTGCGCCAGTTTTCGCTACTAAAAGCAAAGAGCGTAAGAAACTCTACCCCCTGTTCAATGCACGCTTTAATGATACTCCTTACAGCTTCGACACCTTTTCTGTGCCCAGTAACTCTTGGCAAAAACCGCTTTTTTGCCCAACGCCCATTACCATCCATAACGATGGCGATATGCCTGGGAATGATACTTTTTCCTGAAATTTCGGCAGTTGAGCTAAGGCTCTGAGGCATAACTTACACAGCCATCAATTCGGCTTCTTTGGCTTGCAAAGATTTATCTACTTCAGCGATATAGCGATCAATGAGTTTCTGAATCTCCTCCTGACCTCGCCGATCATCGTCCTCAGAAATTTGTTTTTCTTTGAGTAATTCTTTCATGTGAGCGTTTGCATCTCGACGAATATTACGCATGGCTACTCGGGCGGCTTCAGCCTCATTCTTAACAATCTTAGTAAGTTCTCGACGCCGTTCTTCAGTCAGCGGCGGCATGGGTACACGTACCATTTCACCCACTGTCATAGGATTCACCCCTAATTCAGATTCACGAATGGCTTTTTCAATAGCATTGAGCATTTTTTTATCCCAAGGCACCACACCAATGGTACGCGCATCTGGTAAGCTAATATTAGCCACTTGATTAATAGGGGTTGGGGTTCCATAGTAGTCAACCATAACATGGTCTAATAGACCAGTATGTGGACGGCCGCTCCTGACTTTACTAAAATCAGTTTTAAGTGCTTCCAGAGTCTTCTGCATTTTCTGCTCAGCAGATTTTTTTACATCAGCGATCATAATTAATCGTCCTAATTTGAATCATCCATTACTTACCAGGGTTCCTTCATCTTCCCCCATGAGTATTCGCATAAGCGCGCCCGATTTAAAGATACTAAAAACATTAATGGGTAATTTCTGGTCGCGACAAAGTGTCAGAGCTGTAGCGTCCATGACTTGCAGATTTTCAATAATTGCCTCGTCAAAAGATAAATGATGATAGCGTGTTGCGTTGGAATTTATTTTGGGATCACTAGAATAAATCCCATCTACCTTAGTCGCTTTAAGTACAACATCAGCATTAATTTCCATGCCCCGCAACGCAGCAGCGGTATCGGTAGTAAAAAAAGGGTTACCGGTACCCGCGGCAAATATTACAACTTTCCCCTCTTCTAAATACCGTATTGCCTTATTGCGTATATAGGGTTCTACCACCTGATCAATTCGTAATGCAGATTGTACTCGTGATATTAAGCCTTTCCTGCGCATCGCATCCTGCAGGGCCAGAGCATTCATTATGGTAGCCAACATACCCATGTAATCCGCGGTTACCCGATCCATGCCGTCACCGGCAGATTTCATGCCACGAAAGATGTTTCCCCCTCCTACCACGATGGCCACTTCAACACCGAACTGGCATGCCTCTGCAATTTCAACCACGATATGCTCTACCACATTGCGATTAATCCCATACTTATCGTCGCCCATCAGGGCTTCCCCAGAAAGTTTCAGCAGAATACGTTTATAAGCAGATGGCATAAGCTGAAGTAAGAAATGGCTATTATGCTTTATTCTCTTTTGTTTGACTAACTTGCGCCATAACTTCAGCAGCAAAATCGTCAGACTTTTTCTCTATCCCCTCACCAACCACAAAAAGAGTAAAACCATTAACCTTGGCAGATTTGCTAGCAAGCAATTTCTCGACTGTTTGCTCTGGATCCTTAACAAAAGGCTGACCTTGCAAGGTTACCTCAGCTAAATATTTCGCTATCCGTCCTTCTACCATTTTCTCGATAATATTGGCCGGCTTTCCACTCTCTGCAGCCTGTGCTGCAAAAATCTGACGCTCATGTTCCAGCAAGTCTGATGGTATTTGCTCACCAGAAACGCATATCGGCTTACATGCAGCAATATGCATAGCTAAATCCTTACCTAGCGCTTCATCCCCACCGGAGTAATCGATCATTACACCAATTTTTGATCCGTGCAGGTACATTGCGAGATTGCCATTTGCCGTGTAACAAACACTTCGTCTTATACTGATATTTTCTCCAAGCTTCATCACTAAAGCCTGGCGGGAGGCTTCCACAGTTTCTCCATGAGGCAGCGTCATCGTCGAGAGCGCTCCTGTCTCAGTCACTTTTTCTGCTGCAATCAACTGCGCCAAACTTTTGGCAAAATTGACGAAATCGTCATTTTTTGCGACAAAATCAGTCTCACAGTTAATTTCCACTAATGCGCCATTTTTCCTATCTGTCGAAATATAAGCGCCAATAACACCTTCAGCAGCGATACGTCCAGACGCTTTACTTGCCTTGGCACCGCTTTTGATTCGCAACAAATCTTCCGCTGCTTTTATATCACCGCTTGTTTCTGCCAAGGCCTTTTTACACTCCATCATACCCAAGCCGGTTCGCTCACGTAATTCTTTTACCATACTTGCGGTAATTTCCGCCATATTTACTCCAAGTACTAAAAACTTAATTATTGATTAATAAAGATGAAAGAAAAGAGCAATATAATGGTTTTATCATTTACCACTTTTTTTATTTTATAACAGAATCGAAAGTGAATATCTGCTTCAAATTCTGTTTCTGCTCTAATCACTACTTCTTTTCTACATTTCTAGCTAAATCTAATCAACTTTCAGCGCTAGAATTACTCATTTCGATAATTTCCTGGATAGATTGATTGCGCCCTTCCAAAATAGCATCAGCTGCTGCGCGCGCATAAAGACGTATAGCTTGGCCTGAATCATCATTGCCCGGAATCACATACTCCACGCCAGCCGGGCTATGATTAGTATCGACAACACCCACAATAGGAACCCCCAATTTGTTTGCCTCAGTGATAGTTCCTTTTTGATATCCCACATCAATAACAAACATCGCATCAGGCAGCCCTTTCATCTCCTTGATGCCACCTAAACTGTTATTGAGCTTATCGAGTTCACGTTGAAAATCGAGCGCCTCTTTTTTGACGAACTTATCAAGCAAACCATCCTGCACCATTGCCTCCATGTCTTGGAGGCGCTTGATCGATTGTTTAATTGTTTTAAAATTGGTTAACATCCCCCCCAACCAGCGCTGGTTAACATAGGGAGAACCACAACGTGTTGCCTCTTCGCGAATGATATCGCGTGCTTGGCGTTTTGTTCCAACAAACAGAATAGTGCCTCCATTTGCAGACAGTCTACGCAAATATTTCATCGCATCATCAAACATGACCAAGGTTTTTTCAAGATTGATAATATGAATCTTATTTCGCTGCCCAAAAATATACGGAGACATTTTGGGATTCCAGAAGCGGGTCTGATGTCCAAAATGTACACCAGCCTCTAACATTTGACGCATATTTACTGACATAAAATTTCCTTTAGGGTTAAACCGCCACTCGTCTCCAGCTATTTTGCTTATTAAGCACCCTATAATGACAAGTGTGTGTATTTATTAATATTTACTATATGGATTACAATTAGACTTCCCGCTATATATTTGAGAGTCTTGATAGCCGGCGATTATAACATGCTCTAGCCTACTCTCAAGAAAGCCATTTATCTAAAAATATAGATTGAGGTTCCAATAAATTCTGAATGACAAGAAATTACAACCACTCTCAATCTGAGTAGCCACTAATTTTGTGGCTCAAGCGATAAATATCGTTTAATCTGACGTTTTTGTTGTTGATCGTAATAATTCCTTCTTCTTGCAATCTGGACAATGAACGGCTAACCGTTTCAAGCTTGAGCCCCAGGTAGCTTCCGATCTCTTCGCGCGTCATTCTAAGAATAAAATTTGTGGATGAATATCCACGCTTGGCAAAACGTTCTGATAGATTAAGTAAAAAAGCAGCTAATCGTTCTTCAGCTTTTCTACCTCCCATCAACATCATTATGGTGTGATCTTGAACGATTTCACGACTCATGATTTTATGAAAATGATGCATAAGCAAGGGAATACGACGGCTGATCTCTTCAAGCTTGATAAAAGGAACCTCACAAACCTCGCTATCTTCTAACGCAACGGTATCACAAGTGTGTTTTTCTGAGCTAATTGCATCCAGCCCCAACAACTCTCCCGTCATATAAAACCCAGTAACCTGCTGACGACCATCCGAGTCAAGTACACAAGATTTAAAAAAACCATTGCGGACAGCATAAAGTGATTTGAAAGCTAATCCAGTATGAAACAAGTGCTCTCCACGTCGAATCCTATACTTATGATTAATTAAATCGCCCAGGAGCTCTGTTTCATCTTTATCAAGACCCACTGGCAAACATATCTCTCGCAAACTACAAGTAGCACATTTCGATTCCGCTGTAGATACAATATAATTTCTAGCTATTGTGTGATTAGGCAAGACAAATTCCTGAGTAAATACGAATTAAGTCAACTCAAATTACCGCTTCAATCAAAAAATGCCGCACAAGCAAACCATTCAGAAATCCTTATGCGGCATGGATAGCTCATAATGTCCAGCAAAAACCTCTATCACAGAAAATGACAGCTGTCAACAATTTACTTTGTTGTGCTATTTTCCAATACATATTGTGCCAGACCTTCCACGGAATCACCCATGAGATTAGGGAAAGCAGGCATGCCTAATCCTTTCCCATTTCTAATCCTATCAATAATTGCCTCCTTGTTGGCTATTTCCGGACTCAACGCCATTACCTTGCCATTTACAGGAGAATGGCATTTTGCACAAGCCTCCTTAAAAATAGTCTCAGGCGTTGCGCCTGCTTCTGGCATATATTTATCTCTCGAGCAGCCACTCAATACCACCAGCATACAACCTAATAACAACAAAGGTAGCTTTTTCTTCATTCTTCTCTCCTGTTAACTTCTAAATAATTAAGCTCTTCTTTATAAGTTTATCATACTCAGACTAAGCCCCCAAAATTGCTTACGAACCTCTGTAACTCAATTGCTACTATTAAAATACGAATTAAGAGCTGAAATAGAAGCCAGTTCATCTATAACATTAAACTATTGAGGAAAGCATCACCCAATTTCAATCAAAGTAACCAATGAACTGGAAAAACCGAAGCATTACCAGCAAAATCTTTGAACTTATAATCAAAGAATGAGCCATTACGCGGATTTAAGTTTTAGCTACGAAGAAATCATTACCCTCTTCCTGTTCGGTGTAGTAGACAAGCATCGAGAGATCAAAGGTATTGATGCGTTTGCGGATCGCCACTTGCGCGATGAGTTTCCACGACTCCCAGGTTATGTGGCTTATGTTCAGCGCCTGAATCGAGTAGCCGATGTGTTTGCACCCTTATTAGCACTGATTCAGCAAGAACAGGAAATCAGGAATCCCAGGCAGGTGTGGTTGACTGATTCATTTTCGGTAACCCTTGCGAGGCAACCCTATCTGGAGCTACAGGATCAATGGTTGTCTACAGCAGTTGCTCGCGTGCGGCAATCGATTGAAACATTATTTGCTTGGATAGCAGAAAAAGCAGGCATTGAATGGGCCAGCAAAGTGCGTTCTTATAAGGGGCTTATGATGCATGTATTCGTAAAGCTGGCTGCGGCTCTGTTTTCCTGGAATTTTTTACCAGTTAGCTCTTAATTCACATTAAAGTTAACCAAGAAAGATGTCTGCACGATACTGAAAAGAAATTTTCCGCTAATATTTTTGTTCAATACTTTTAGCAGAGAACTGAAGTTTTACTTTTTAGGGATTTTACCGCGTCGTTATAGTTTTAAGCGGACTATCCCCTTGATGAATCAGCTATAATAGTTTTATTGACAACTTTTTTTAAGATTCTATAAATACTTTTCATCCCGGCTTGGGTATTAGCTTTTACCATTCCATAAATTTACCAGCTTCCGTCGTGGCGGGAATAATTTATTCTTGCATACCAGATACATCAGCACGCACTTGATTTTGCGTTTTTAAGGATCGGCAAAATAGCTGCTGACAATAATCAAGCCTGTTAATTTTCTTTTGAATAAATGACGGTATCTCTGACTGGTATGCGCCATATAAAAAACATTAATATCATTAGCAGCGCAATTAGCATTGACTTAAGCCAATAGGAAGATACCATCAAGATAGAGCTACCAAATGACAAGATGATCATAAAATATACCCAGCGTTTGACTCGCCGGGATACGCTACGGTATTGGCACCATTCGTAAATGATGGGGCCAGTAATACGATTACCGAGCAAAAAATCATGAAGACGTTCTGAACTGCGTGCAAAACAAGCTGCAGCTAGCAAGATAAACGGTGTAGTAGGAAGAATAGGTAAAAAAATACCCAATATCCCCAACAGCAAAGCTGTGAAGCCGACCCCCAAATAAAGCCAACGCATAAAAAGAGAATTATGTAAGTGCAGGATATGCACTCCATCTCTATTCTGATTTGCTTGTTCGTTTAATTGCATATGAATAAATAAATCGGATTATAAAATTTTAAAAAAACAGAATGCCGTTAATAAGGCACAATAATATGAAATTGCATGGATTGCCCAAATAGGTAAGCCATAGTGAGTATAATACTTGCTGCTGTTTGATAAAAGGCAATACATTTTTTGATTTTTCTTTTGAGGTTTTTATGGATAGAACAAAAATTTCATTGAGTTTGAGCTTTTTTCTGCTAAGTTTAACGCTATTGCCGCTGAGCGCTGTTGCCTACAAGGAACATGCCTCAGAGCCACACACCGCCACGTCAGGAGCCACTGAATTGCAAAAAATCGATGTCAAGGAGGGTACAGGAGAGGAAGCTGTAATAGGTAAAACCGTGCGTGTTCATTATACAGGCTGGCTTTATGATGCGGCGGCTCCTGATAAAAAAGGAAAAAAATTTGATAGCTCATACGACCGGAAGGAGCCCTTTTCATTTTTGCTGGGTTCAGGACGTGTTATCAAAGGCTGGGATCGAGGAGTAATGGGAATGAAAGTGGGTGGGCAACGTACATTGATCATTCCTCCCGATATGGCTTATGGCGCGCACGGCGCTGGCAATGTGATTCCACCGAATGCAACCTTGATTTTCGATGTAGAATTGATTGGCTTGCAATAGCAGCCAATCCAGCCAGGTAACGCAAGCAAGTTAATCACCTGCGCTCAGTAACAACTTTTGGCTTGCGTTACCCGCCGCTTCCTGCAGGCTCGTTTCTGGAGGTACGATTGCATGGGAAATTCTTTAAATTCTCCTGTAGCACCACGTCGTTTCGTGACGCGCAAGCGTCTCGTTATTAGCTTCGGTGTTGTTATACTAGTCACCGCACTGTTTGGATTGCTTGGCTATTATTGGTTACCTGGTTATGCCAAGAACAAGATTGAAGGCATTTTATCCGAGAAGCTGAATCGGTCGGTTACCATTCAATCTATTGACATTCAGCCTTATACGTTAGAATTGACTATATCAGGCTTCCGGGTAGCAGAAAAAGCCAATACTGACAACCTTCTGTTTGCTTTCGCTCGTTTATATGTTGATCTGAGCGCCGAATCGATCAGGCATCTAGCCCCCATTGTCAGTACCGTAACGTTAACAGCGCCCAGACTGCACCTCGTGCGTGAGGATAAGCATCGTTTCAATATTTCCGATCTGATCGAGCAATTCCAGTCACAGCCCACCAGCTCAGCAGATGATACACAAGGCAAATCGCGTTTTTCCATCAGTAACATCAGCATTGATGGAGGAACCGTAGCGTTTGAGGATCGGCTCAAAAAAAGCCAGCAGAATATTGACCAAATCAAGCTGGGCATTCCATTTATTGCTAATTTTCAAAGCACACAAACCAATTGGGTTGAACCCCATCTCAGCGCTACGATCAATGGCGCTCCATTTTTACTCGAAGGTAAGTTGCGCCCGTTTACTGACAGGCGTGAAGCAACGCTCTCGCTTAAGTTTAATGATATTGATCTGACTGATATCGATGAATATTCTCCTATTCCGGTCGGTTTCCGTCTACTTTCCGGAAACCTAGACAGCGATTTATCATTGGTTTTTACGCAAATGAGGGACAAAGCACCTACCATTAGCCTGTCTGGCCGTGCTGCACTCAAGAAACTGGCTATCGACAATGAAGCAGTTCAAGCGCCGCATCAAGTAGCGTTGAAACGGCTCGATATGACATTGCAGGAAGCAGTACTGACCGAGCCTCAGCCTGTAGAGACAACGATATCGCTGGCAGATGCAAAACTCACGCGTCATGGCGAAACGGAACCTGTGCTGCAACTGCCGAAACTGGACATCGATACGATCAAGATCAATCGTGCTCAACGGTTTATCGAGCTGGGTTCGGTGATACTGGATGAGACAAAGACATTGATACGCCGGCAAGCTGATGGTCAACTTGATCTGGCTCAACTGTTTATATTGGCATCATCATCCGGCAATGCTGCTCCCGCAGTAACATTGTCATCAGCGCCTCAATCCATCGAAAATTCCACCTCTCTCATTCCTATTCCAGATAAAAAACCTGCCAATAGATCCTATGCATTCAGTAAATCAGAGAAGGTTGCCGTGTTTTCAGCCAAAACGGCCGTTCCCATTCCCGCTGCCAAACCGGCCTATCCAGCAAGCACTGGCATGGTAGAAACTAACAACGATCGAGACGAGATGTCAACAGAGTTCGCTACCCCCCAGGTAAACACTGAAACTGGCAAAGCCTGGTCAACACAAATCAATCAAGTGAAATTGACGAATGCTTCCGTACGTTTTGAAGATCACACGCTGGCAAAAATAGCCCCAATGAACATCGATTCATTGAATTTGATGATTAACCATATTGATGTGGACGGTGCCACACCACTCGATCTGCTATTGCAAGCAACCATTAATCAGCACGGCAGCATTGAAACCAGAGGCAATCTCAGGCGAACACCTTTCACAACTGATCTCATCTTTAATCTCAAAAATGTTGATTTGGTACCTTTGCAGGGTTGGTTAAGCGATCGATTAAATGCGCTTCTTACTCAGGGCGCACTCTCTTTTCAGGGTAATGCGAAAGTAGATGGAGAACCCCTCAAAATAGCCTTAACTGGCAAAGGACAACTGACTGACTTCAATATAGTTGATAAGGACAAAGGCTCTAGGTTGCTACGCTGGAAAGAAATCGATCTTGCAAACATCAAGTTTATCAACGAACCATTACGAGTGGACATCGCAACCATTGACCTCGCTGATTTTTATGCGCGCGTCACCTTATTACCGAATAAGAAGCTCAATCTTCACAGTCTTGTCAAGCAAACAGAGCCTACCCCCATTCCCGAGTCCACTTTGAACGGTTCAGTCAGCCAGCCAACCCCTATTGCGCCAGCCGACAATGCCCCCTTACCCGTTTATATCGATAAAATTGTTTTACGAAATAGTAATATTGATTTTGCAGATCAATTCATCAAACCAAGCTACCGCGCTAATTTGGCTAGACTCAAAGGCCAGATTGGACCACTTCATCCAGGTAAATCTGGAAAAATAGATATCCAAGGCTTGTTTGATCGATCTGCACCACTGCACATTTCAGGCATGATTGATCCATTCAGCGGACAACTCTTTCTCGATATCAAGTCAACCGCGACGGGGATCGATTTGCCAACGTTTAGTCCTTATTCTGGCAGATACATTGGCTATGTCATTGAGAAAGGAAAACTCTCGCTTGATGTCAATTATCATATTGAAAACGGTGAATTGAAAGCGAAAAACAAAATCTTTTTGGATCAACTTGTTCTCGGCGACAAAACCGATAGTCCTGAAGCTGTGTCACTGCCGCTCCATCTCGCCATATCACTTCTCAAGAATAGACATGGCGAAATAGACATTCGTCTGCCACTCAAGGGATCGATCAACGATCCCGAGTTCAGTTTGACAGGCATTGTCTGGACAGCATTTGTCAATTTGATCACCAAAGCCGCCACAGCCCCGTTTACCTTGCTGAGCTCTTTAATGGGAGATGAAGAGGAGCTGTCACAGATCAGCTTCCCTTCAGGCTACCCCACACTTCAACCTGAAGCAGAAAAACGTCTGCAGGCACTGGCGGCAGCCTTGCTGGATCATCCTGCGCTCAAGCTTGAAATAACGAGTTTTGCGGATCCGGTCAACGATCATGAAGAGCTCAAACATGCATTACTCGAGCGAAGCATCAAGGCACAGAAACTTTCCGCAAGCGTAAAAAAAGGACAGGCTACTGGTACACTGGACGAAATCAGGCTCAATGAAAAAGAATACGCCCAGTATCTCACGCACGTCTATAAAGAAGCTGATTTCGAAAAGCCCAAAAACATCATCGGATTGACCAAAAGCTTACCTGTAGAGGAAATGAAACAGCTGATCCTCGCTCACACCACAATCCGTGATGATGAGTTGCATGAACTTGCAGAACAAAGAGCAAGCGCTGTCCTCTATTGGCTGATTGAGCAAGGCGGCATTCCGAACGAGCGCGTATTCGTGCTGGGGACAAAAGTAGAGCCTGCAAGTGATGGTCAGCAGCCTAACAGCCGAGTAGTATTCTCCCTGGAGTAATGGGTTTCAGCCGCAATCATCCTCAGCATGTCCAATCAGAAACCGAGTCATCGCATTGCTTGAATGTCTACTTTCGCTAATACCCTGATTGAATGGCAAAAACAGCATGGCCGGCATAGTCTGCCCTGGCAGGGAACCAATGACCCTTACGCCATTTGGGTGGCAGAGGTTATGTTGCAACAAACACAAGTGATGACGGTGATCCCTTATTATCAGCGTTTCTTGGAAGCTTTTCCTGATATCGAATGCCTCGCCGAAGCATCGCTTAATACTGTACTCACTTTATGGAGCGGTCTTGGTTATTATTCGCGCGGCCGAAATTTACATAAAGCAGCTTGCCTCATAATGGAGCGTTCTCAGGGCAGGTTTCCCCAGCATGCAGCAGAAATTGCACAGCTGCCGGGTATAGGTCGCTCCACGGCCGCGGCCATCGCTGCCTTCGCTTATGGGGAGCGCTGCGCGATACTGGATGGAAATGTCAAACGGGTATTTACTCGTTACTTTGGTATCACCGGTTATCCGGGTGAAAAGAAAACAGAAGCACTATTGTGGCAAAAAGCAGAGGGACTCCTCCCTCAAGAAAACGCCCAACAACAAATGGCTACTTATACCCAGGCATTGATGGATCTGGGCGCTATTGTGTGCACGCGTCATCAGCCAAAATGTCTGAATTGTCCTTTACAGCCAGATTGTATTGCTTTCGCGGAAAACCGGGTAGCGAGCCTTCCTACATCCAAACCCAGGAAACCATTACCCAGTAAGGAAACCACTTTCTTGATATTAAGAAATCAGGATGAGATTTTACTTGAACAACGATCAAGCCCGGGTATTTGGGGCGGATTATGGTGTCTGCCAGAAAAACCGATCGACATCAACAGTCAAACTTACTGCAAGCAATGTATGGGGATTGAGAGTGTAACGATCAGTAGCTTACCTCCGCTTAACCATACCTTTACCCATTTTAAGCTGCGGATTCACCCCCAACTACTGCAAGTGATCAATTATCCTCGCAAGAAAACAGCCACTAAGATTTGGTTAACTATTGATAGGGCATTACAATTAGCTATCCCTGTACCAGTCAGAAAAATTTTGTTAGAACTCACTTCCAGCAATCGCTTCTGACAGATTAAAATGTCACCCCATGAATAACTGGCGAGAATGGCGGAAACAACAGCGTGCTGATTTGATCGCACGTCGTAAACAAATTCCAGAGGCAGAACGCGCTCTATGGAGTGAGGCGATTACCGCCTCGCTCATACAAGGTTTCCCGGTACTGCAACAACGCCGTGTGGGATGTTATTCGCCTTTTCATGGCGAATACGAGCCGGCACAGGTAATGGTCTATTTATATGCCTGTGGAGCGACGCTGGCACTTCCAGAGGTAATGGGTCCGCATCAACCATTGAGATTCCGCAAATGGTGGCCACAAGCTCCGATGAGAAAAGATGCCTATGGCATTGCTATTCCTCACGATACCGAGGAAGTCATCATCGACGCCATCATCATCCCAATGGTTGCTTTTGATAGTCAAGGGTACCGGCTAGGCTATGGCAGTGGCTTTTTTGATCGTACACTGGCTGCAATCAATCCTCGACCGTTAACTATCGGGGTCGCATTTGAGATACTCCACCTTCCTACTATCTATCCCCATGAGCATGATATCGCGATGGATTATGTTATTACTGAAAAAACGATCTACTATTTGACTGACCATACATTACAGTCAATTTCACGGGAGACATGCGCGATAAGAAATACATTGAAATAATGTCAGGTTTAGTGAAAAGCTTTTAATTCCATTTCTAAATCAAACATGACGCGAAGGCGAACGGCAGACAGCATCAATCATGCGGCAAGGTGAAGCTACAAAGTCAGGTTTAATTTAGAAATGGAATAACCAGAAGAACACTTATGGTTAATAACTCACTCGCTTCCTTCGCCCCAGCGTGGCATTAACGTATGTGCGACACCAAGATGATCAAGGATACGTGCGACGACAAAATCGACGATATCCTGTATGCTCTGGGGATGATGATAAAATCCGGGATTAGCTGGCAGGATAATAGCGCCACAACGTGCCAGCCTTAGCATATTTTCGAGATGAATCGTAGAAAAGGGCATTTCGCGCGGTACCAGAATAAGTTTACGCCCCTCCTTGAGCATGACATCCGCCGCCCGCTCGATTAATTTCTGATTCAGGCCTGAAGCAACAGCTGACAGGGTGCCCATGGTACAGGGGCAAATTACCATCGCATCAGCTGGATTCGATCCAGAAGCAACGGGTGCAAACCACTCCTCCCGCCCAAATACCTTTAGTAACCCTTTTTCTGCATTAAAGTAGTTGGTAAAAAATGCTTCTGCTTCTTGTGGGCGTGAAGGGAGCGTCAATTTCATCTCCTGCTGGGTAACGATCTGCGCCACTTGTGAATATAGTAAATAAACATGCACACCTTGAGCTAATAATATTTCTAGCAAACGAATGCCATAAGGCATACCGGATGCACCTGTAAAGGCAAGAGTAATCGTATGCGCAGCACTCATTTCCTGAAAAGAATCTCCAATATATTAATCTGAAGCAATATCAGTCATTTTCTGCTCATGCCGCTTAATAAACTCCTGGGTGCTGTCAATTCCGCGCAGCTGCAAAACATAATTTCGGACTGCCGCTTCGACCAATACCGCCAGGTTCCGCCCGGCAGCAACGGGAATAATCACTTTGCGTATGTTTACATTCAAAATATCTTCATTCAGATTGCTCAGAGGAAGTCGTTCAACTGAACTGATATCTGAACCACTGGATTTTTCCAAATGGACGATTAATTTCATATTTTTGCGCCGACGAACCGCAGTTTCCCCAAAAATAGTCCGAATATTCAATAAACCGAGTCCGCGCACTTCCAGATAATCTCGTAATATTGGCGGACAGAAACCCTCTAGTGTTTCTGGTCCGATACGACGTAATTCAACAACATCATCTGCTACTAACCCATGACCGCGACTGATCAGCTCTAATGCCAATTCGCTTTTACCCACTCCACTTTCACCCGTTATTAGCACACCCATTCCTAAAACATCCAATAACACCCCATGTTTACTCACGCTTGGCGCCAGCACTTTGGTTAAAAAGGAGCGTAATATCCAGATGACATCCAGGCTTGAACTGGCTGAACAAAGTACCGGTGTTTGTGTCCTCGCAGCGAATGATCTTAAGGCATCAGAAACCAAAGCGCCATCAGCCACAATCATGCATGCTAAATTACTTTGAGCTAATTGCTGAAATTTTCTCTCCAAGGAAGAGAGGTCAAGCTGATTAAGATAATCCATAGCCAAACTACTTAGCACTTGTATCCAATTAGGATGGATAAAGTTGAGGTGACCTATCAGCCCTTGTGGAGATTTAGCAACGACTTCATTATTCAGCTCCTTATTGCCATACTCCTGCCCGCAATTCCAGGTCAGCCTCAATTTAGCTTTATTGCCTTCAAATAGCTGAGTAATGCTAATGTGAGACATTACCAGGTGTCCAATCAGAGATAAGCTGATGAATCTCCTTTGCGCCCTTACTCGAGAGCAGTTTCTCACGAAAACTTTTGTCACTAAACATTTGGGCCAGCTCACTTAAAATTTGGAGATGTTTATCTGTTGCTTTTTCAGGTACCAACAGGATACAGGCAATATTGACTGGCAAACCATCTGGTGCATCAAAAGGTATGGCTTCTTTCATTCTGACTAAAGCTAGAGCAGCTTCACGCAGCCCCTTGATTCTACCATGCGGAATTGCCACACCTTGACCCAGGCCAGTAGAGCCAAGCCTTTCTCGCGCGAACAAGCTATCAAATACCTGACTGCGTGCGATGTGCAATGTATTCTCAAACAATAATCCAGCCTGCTCAAAGACGCGTTTCTTACTGGCGACATCCAGATCAACGATCACGTTGGATTCTGGTAAAAATTGTGAAATAAGGTTCATAAAAAGAAATAAAATTACTCTCAATAAACACAAATAGGATATTCCGCCTGAAATTATCTTTTTACATCGAAGTTGAAGCTGTAATTAGGTGGGATTTGACAACGAGGGAAAAAAATTAGCTTGTATTGATAACATATCTGTAGGCAACTTGATATGCCATAACTTCTATTCTCTTAGCCTTGTCCTATCTTAGGCCGATTAAGTCTTGTGATGAAGCAGATAATTTCTGGCATTGCAACTTTCTCTTTCTATTAAGTTGACTTAACGTTACTCAGGATGGTCAAATTCCTGATTTTTTAACGCGTCATGATTACGACGTTCTATATTTTTTTCCTTATATTTAAGAATCTGCCGGTCAAGCTTATCCACTAAACTATCAATTGATGCATACATATCAGCGCTCTCTACCTCGACAAAAATGTCTTTGCCACGGAGATGAATATAAGCTTCAGCTTTTTGTTGATGTTTTTCTACTGACAAAATGACATTAACATCAATCAGATGATCAAAATGCCGGCTAATCTTCTCCATTTTAGAATTCACATAATCGCGTAAGGCAGGTGTGATTTCTACATGATCTCCGGTAAGAATCAGATTCATTATGTCTCCTTTGTTAGGCAATATTTAAACATCAAGCATTGGATATCTTTTTTGTAACGCTTCCATGCTTGAATTTTGAACAACTCTATCCTTCGGTAATACCAGATTTGCAGACATTCCTAATATTATTGTGAGATCGCTCTGCTGATAGGTTATCTCCGCTATATAACTATTACTGACAACATACCAAGAATAAAGAGAATTCATTATAGAGGCTCTCTGCAAAGTTTTGTATGTCGTAAGCTGTGATCATACCAGATACGGAAATAAAGTAGACGATAAAAGACATAACCAGCATGATACACAACGGTGAAACATCACACCCTAATCTCGCCTTGTCTTGCTTAGAACTCTGAATTTTTAGAGGCGCCTAATAGTTAATTCAAGAGATAATCTGGTGAAAAGAGACAATTCTGTAAATTCTCTGCAAGATAGTTATCAAAATACAACTTCTTTGAACTGTGCATTAGGCGTCAGTATCTGTATTTTTTTAAGCTGTATCAGCTCAACCTGTTGTGACCCCTGCTCATTATCAATAATCAAAAATTCTCGTTTTTCAGCGGTTGTTGCAATATCTTTTGCTTTACCTTCAAATATTTGCTCATCCCTTAAAATGAGTCTGACTTGATAGCCATACATACAAGCCACTTCAATATAATCGTGCAGTTCACAATCAATGATCTGTTGTGTCATAAATATTCAACCTTTTAAAATAATGAAAAACTGGTTTCAACGCTATCTATAGGAAATAATAGCGCACTCTATAAGATAATGAAGATTGAATTTTTTACTTCTTCTGCTACAGTACAGTTTATTCATGAGGGAGATATTTATGAAAATTAGAATGACAATCGCAACTCTTGTAACTTCGTTGACGCTCGGTGGCTGTGCCACCATGACGGAAACACAACGCGGTAGCTCTCAAGGTGCCGCCATTGGTGCAGGTACAGGAGCCGTGATTGGTGCAATCCTGGGTGGTGGCAAAGGTGCTGCTATTGGCGCAGGTTCCGGTGCTGTACTCGGTGCTGGCGCAGGTTACATATGGTCACGAAGAATGGAAGAGCAAAAAAGACAAATGGAGGCAGCGACGGCCGGCACTGGGGTACAGGTATCACAAACTCCTGATAACCGCTTGATGCTCAATATTCCGAGTGATATCTCATTCGACAGCGGGCGCGCAGATATTAAGCCTAATTTCAGGCCCATTCTTGATAGCTTCGCAACCAGTCTACTTAATAATCCCAATACGACCATAATGATTGTGGGGCACACTGATAATACCGGTACGGATGCCATTAACAATCCTCTATCGGTTAATCGTGCTGCCAGTACACGTGATTACCTGGTCAGTCGTAATGTGCCAATTCGACGTATACAGATTGATGGCCGTGGCTCCTCTCAACCCATTGCTTCAAACGATATACCCTCTAATCGAGCTAAAAACCGGCGCGTGGAAATCTTTGTCATGGAGCAGCAGTCATCCCAGACTTCAACCCGATGATGGGATTAAAATCGTCATAAAGTAGTCAGGATTGGATAACCCTGACTCGCCATTAAGGAAACCTAGATCCTGAATAAGCTACCGAGCAAGATAAAGTGTAAGGCAAACGGAGTGCAGTAAACGGGAAAACGAACAGAGTGAGTTTCGCTAAAACGAACAGAGTGAGTCACGCTAAAATGAGCAGAATTAGTTTCGTTAAAGCGAACTTTGCTCATTCCTTCACGTCACTTAACGTACTAGCCTACTGGTAAGTGGCACTTATTCAGCATCTCATTGCAATCCCGACATATCATTTAATGCTTATAATGTGAGTAAGATTTCAAAAATAGTCTAACCATACTTACTATTATTTTCAGAAACATCATTCTAAAGAGTTGAGGAAGCTATGACAGATTCAACAAATCGTAATGAAGACCGGGAAAAGGAAATATTGGAAAAACTGGTATTTTCCTCTTTGCAGGAGCAACGCCGCACGCGTTATTGGAGTATTTTTTTTAAATCACTGACTTTTATTTACCTTTATGTTTTGCTTTTCTGGGGATTAGGCTGGCTCGGGGAAGAATCTGTGGGAATTTCCGAAAGACATGCGGCACTGGTTGATTTACGTGGCGAAATCAAGCCTGATAGTATGGGAAGCGCTGATAATATTAATGCAGCGCTGCAAAAAGCCTTTAAAGACAAAAACACAGCGGGAGTAATTCTACGAATCAATAGCCCAGGAGGAAGCCCGGTACAGGCAGGCTATATCAATGACGAAATTAGACGGTTACGAGCGGAGTATCCGCAAATTCCACTTTATGCCGTAGTAGAGGATATTTGCGCTTCTGGAGGTTACTATGCCGCGGTAGCTGCCGATAAAATCTTTGTGGACAAAGCAAGTATTGTTGGTTCCATCGGCGTCATCCTGGATAGTTTTGGTTTTACGGGAACTCTCGAGAAACTAGGTATTGAACGACGCCTGCTCACAGCTGGGGAAAATAAGAGTTTTCTGGATCCTTTTTCACCCACTGATCCCAAACAAAGAGAGCATGCCCAGAAAATGCTAGCTGAAATTCATCAGCAATTCATACAGGTGGTCCAACAAGGGAGAGGTGAGCGCCTGAAGAATACAGCAGAAATCTTCAGCGGCATGCTCTGGACAGGTCAAAAGAGCATAGACCTCGGCTTGGTCGATGCACTCGGCAGCGCCGAATATGTAGCGCGGGAAGTCATCCAAGTCGGACGTATTGTTGATTATACTACTAAGGAAGGATTAGCTGAGCATTTTGCCAAGCGTTTCGGCAAAATGGCCGCCAATTTGCTAATAGGGACTTCGGAAAGCTGGCAGCTCCGATAACTTGGTTTATTTCTCCAGTACCTCAATCAGCATCCGGGCAACACCTATTTGCCAGTGAGGCATATTCAGCCCAAAAGTGCGGCGGAATTTTTCAGTATTCAAGCGAGAGTTCAGCGGTCGTTTCGCAGCTGTGGCAAAGGCACGGCTGGGCACTGGCAGAATAGCTTCAGATTGAGTCTTGGTTGCCCAACCGTGCTCTCTTGCAAAAGTAAGTACGAAGCGGGCATAACCATACCAGGAAACCTCCCCGTCTGCGACCAAATGATAAAGCCCTGCTACCTCAAGCTGTTTCAATGCCTTTAAAATTGCGTGCGCCGTCACATCAGCGAGCAAGTCCGCTCCTGTCGGCGCACCAACCTGGTCATCAATGACAGTTAATTGATCACGGTCTTGCGCCAGACGCAGCATGGTTCTGGCAAAATTATTGCCGCGTGCAGCATAAACCCAGCTTGTCCGAAAAATCAAATGGTGGCAGCCAGCATTGCGAATAGCCTCTTCCCCCTGGAGTTTGGTTTGGCCATAAACATTCAAAGGGGAAGTCAAATCAGATTCGATCCATGGGCTATCGCCGCTGCCATCAAAGACATAATCCGTAGAGTAGTGAACCAACCAGGCATCGATACGCTGCGCTTCCTGCGCTAAAATGGCTGCTGCTTCAACATTTATCTGGTACGCCAGATCGGGCTCGCTTTCAGCTCGGTCCACAGCAGTATACGCAACCGCATTAACGATGACGTCTGGCATAATCGCACGTACGGTTTGCCTGATCCCTGCCGGATCAGCCAGATCACCACAATATGCTTGACTGGATCTATCCAATGCCACCACTTCACCTAGCGGCTGGAGACTGCGCTGTAATTCCCAACCCACTTGCCCGTTTTTGCCGAATAACAATATCTTCACCCGGCATACTCCTGATAGTGAGATTCAATCCATTTTCGATACTCGCCGGATTGTATATTGGCAACCCAGTCCTGATTATCCAGATACCACTTGACAGTTTTTCGAATGCCTGTTTCAAACGTTTCGACTGGCTTCCAGCCTAGATCACGCTCGATTTTACGTGCATCAATGGCATAACGGCGATCATGACCTGGGCGATCTACCACATATTTGATTAATTTGTGATAATCAGCCGGATGAAGCTCACTGAGTAAATTACAAATGATATGCACAATCTCTATATTCGGTTTCTCATTCCATCCGCCAATATTATAAGTTTCTCCTGGCATACCGGCTTGCAGCACACGGCGAATGGCGCTGCAATGATCCTTTACGTAAAGCCAGTCACGGATCTGCTGACCATCTCCATATACAGGCAATGGCTTACCAACCAGCGCATTCACGATCATCAAGGGGATGAGCTTTTCTGGAAATTGGAATGCGCCATAATTGTTGGAACAATTTGTGATGAGCGTAGGTAAGCCGTAGGTATGGTGATAAGCACGAACCAGTTGATCACTGGAAGCCTTGCTGGCGGAATAAGGGCTATTTGGCTGATAAGGATGAGTTTCTGTGAAAGCAGGCGCATCTTTAGAGAGGGAACCATACACTTCATCCGTTGAAACATGAAGAAAACGGAAACCATGTTGAATTTCCCCTTTCTGCTCTTTCCAGTAACGATAAGTTGTGTCCAGTAACCTGAAAGTACCCACAATATTTGTCTGAATAAAGGCTTCCGGTTCATGGATGGAGCGATCAACATGGCTTTCTGCTGCGAAATGAATGATGGCACGAGGATGATATTGCCTAAACAAGTTAGCTATTTTCTGTTGATCATTAATATCACCGTGTACAAAAATATGCCGCGAATCTCCTTCTAATGAAGCCAAATTCTGCAGATTGCCTGCGTAAGTCAATTTATCTAAATTAATTACGGGCTCATCCGATTGTGCCAGCCAGTCGAGTATAAAATTTGCTCCGATAAATCCTGCTCCACCCGTTACAAGAATCATGTTTTTTTCCGAAAAATTGTTTGAAACGTTATTTTGATTACTTAATCGACCTTATGTGGCTGCCATGTCAGCACCCATCCCAATTCTCCCGGCAATGCCTGAAAAGCACAATCCACACCAATGCCAGGCACCCAGACGAGTTGTTCACCACTGAAAAGTAACGGTAGCGTACCACGCTCCCATGGCGGCAGCGCAGCTTCTTGCAGCATCTTTTTTAAGCTGCGACGGGGACGTTTGCAGTCAGGCTGAAATCGCTCTCCTCCCGCGCGCAAGCGGACAGTGACAGGCTTCTTAATCAGCTCAGTCGGATTGATTCCCATACCCTGCTGTTGAATCCATTCAATCGTCCCACCCAAAGGCTCAATCACCCAGCGATATTCTCCGCGCCATACCAGAGGAACATTTATCTCGGATGGTATACGTTTTGATTGAATATTAACCAAGCCTTTGAAGCATCGTATCTCTACTTCGCCAAAAACAAGATGAAGTTTAGTATCAGCTTTTGCCGACAATAATTGCCGCAAGATTTCTTCAAGTTTTAGGGAATTGGGCTGGATTGCTCCGTGCTGCGAGAACAGATAGCGTAACAGATTCTTGGCGCGAGAAAAACTGAGCTGACGCAAACCAAACAAATGAAGTTTACCGGCTGTCATAGCGCATTGGCTATCAATCCCGGCAAGCTCATCCAATAAGTGAGCCGCTTCACCAAGATGATGGCTGGCACGTGAGCATGTCTCCCGGTAAGCAGGAAAGCGCTGCTCCAGCAGCGGGAAAATAACATGTCGCAGAAAATTGCGATTGTATGCAGTGTCGCTATTACTCTCGTCATCCACCCAGCTAAGATGATGCTGCCGTGCATACTGCAGGATGGTTTCGCGTGAAACACTTAGCAGAGGGCGCAAAAGCCGGATCGCACTCCTAGAAGCAAGCTTCCTCACCACTGGCATTCCCGCCAGACCCTTAACGCCCGCACCACGCAGAAGCTGTAACAGCAAAGTTTCAGCTTGATCATCCTGATGATGCGCCAGCACAATATAGTCAGCTCCAATACTGTTAAATACCTGATAACGTGCCTGCCTGGCTGCAGCCTCAAGGCTAACCTGAGGCACTTTCTGAACTTTTAAACGGAAAATCTGAATAGGAATACCCAACGCGCCGCATTGATTCTGGCAGAAATCACTCCATTGGCCTGCATAAGCACTGATGCCATGTTCAACATGCACGGCGGAAAGCCTGAATGTCATCGAGCTTGACAATGTATGAAGCAAATGCAGCAGCACCACCGAGTCAACGCCGCCACTTAGCGCAACCACTAAGTGATCTTTTCCGCCCACCTGCGCACGCAGGATGCATTCAACCCATTCAAGAATGGTGTTCGGCCTTGACTTCCTTAAATTTGCCATACCCCATTAATCGATTAAAACGCTTCTGCAGCAGCATTTCATACGGCAGAACCTGCAGCTTTCTTAAGGTATCCTGCAAAGCGCTTTTGACTGAATACATGATAGCAGCGTAATCGCGATGTGCCCCGCCAATTGGTTCACTGATAACGGTATCGATCAGCTCCAGTTCTTTCAGGCGATCAGCGGTAATACCCATGATTTCTGCGGCTTCGGACGATTTATCTGCACTCTTCCAAAGGATTGAAGCACACCCTTCTGGGGAAATAACCGAGTAAGTGGCATACTGCAGCATCATGACAGCATCCCCAACCGCAACAGCCAGCGCGCCACCTGAACCTCCTTCACCGATTACGATAGATATAATAGGCACTTTCAGTTCAGCCATTACGTAAAGATTCTTCCCGATTGCTTCGGATTGTCCGCGTTCTTCAGCATCAATTCCTGGATAAGCACCTGGCGTATCGATAAAAGTGATCAGTGGCAACGAAAATTTCTCTGCGAGGCTCATTAACCTCAATGCCTTGCGATAGCCTTCTGGTTTTGGCATTCCGAAATTACGGTAAATTTTCTCTTTGGTATCACGACCTTTTTGATGGCCGATGACCATCACAGGCTGCTGGTTAAAATGCGCTAATCCTCCCACAATCGCATGATCGTCGGCAAAATGGCGATCTCCATGTAACTCTTCAAAATCAGTGAATAAAGACTGAATATAATCAAGTGCATAGGGACGCTGCGGATGACGTGCCACCTGAGAAATCTGCCAAGGAGTGAGCTTGGCATAGACATTTTTGGTGAGCGCCTGGCTTTTTGCCTGTAATTTAGCAATTTCAGCTGAAATATCCAGTGCTGAATTATCCTGGGCAAAGCGCAGTTGCTCGATCTTCTCTTCAAATTCCTCGATACCTTTTTCAAAATCCAGAAAAATCGTTTTCATGAAAGCTTGCAAGAACTCTAAAAGCAGGATGATACAGGATCTGAAGGAACTTCTGCATAGTAAGGATAGGCACAAGTACTTGCTTTCATGTGCTGAAAATTACTTTTGCATATGAATCAGTAATATTATTAAATATTTTATACCATATCCCGACCAAAAATAGCGGTAGCAGAGCCCGCTTAATTGTCCATGCTCCTGCTTTACCAGAGAAACCAGGCCCTGTGTTCAGTGCCAGATCCGAAACGAAGGCGATACGGGTTAGCGCTATCGCCTCACGCTGCCTCACTACTGAATCGGATGACGCTGCGCTTCAGTTAGTTGATCGCTCCAGGAAGCGGGTAAATTTTGCACCCAGCCATTGTAAACCAGCGGAATCGGCAGTATACCTTGTCCACCCATTCCCGGATTACCTGTTATGGCATCATCTCTAAGAGTTGCCTCGGAAGCAAAGAGTCCTACACTACCGACAATACTCGCATCTGACGGATCACCATCAGCGTTTGGATCGGGATCCACCACTAACAGTCTATTTGAGAATTTGCTGGATACATAAGCATAGTATCCACCACCTTGCTTGGCGCCATACTGCACGCCATGGCAGCCTGGATCACACGGCAGCATTTTTACTGCTGCATCTGTCGTCGCCAGGCCTGGCCTGGTATCGATGATGGTAATCGTTCCACTCAGGGCATTGGCTGTCACCATGTTTTTCCCATCAGGCGATACCGGTGTCTGAATCGGCCATGCTCCCACAGGGCCTGAAGCAGCGCCTGACAAAGGATCGTAGTTTTCCAGCAGGTTAATATGCTTGATGACGGTATGCGTACTCATATCGACTGCCGTAATCGTGTTGTCAAACATGTTCGCGACATAATATTTACCGGCATTCGGCAGCATACCAACCGCCACTGGATGGCTGAATTCACCACTTACCGGTACAATGGCTTCAATAACATTGGTCCTGAAGTTGTATTGCGTGGTATCACCGCTGATCACATTGGGCGTCACCATATGTTTGCCGTCATGACTCATCCAATGACCATGCGGCGTACCACGGCCAATATTGATACGGCGCAGCACTTCGGTTGCGAGAGGCGCCAGCTCCATCACAGAATCTGTGCGGCTGTCACCGTTATTGGTGATGTGAATCCGATCATTATCGGTCAAAGTCATCACATGCGCAGGCGATTCACCGACAGACACATTCCGAATCAATGCCCCTGTTTGGCGATCATAAACAGCCAGTTTACTGTCAAACCATTGGGTTGCATAAATAACATTCTGGTCCTTATCAGCCCATAAATTGTGCGGATTATTCATATCGATCGACGGTAAGGCTACTTTGCGCGTCACTTGCCAGTTGCCACCATCAATCGCCGACACCGTACCCGGCTTGGATTTCCCTGCAGTGGTTTCAAACTGGGTGGCGACCCATACTTCACCTACTGCAGGGATCGCTGGTTTGCTGAGCGCTTCCAGCGTCAAATCATTCCCATAACGAGCATTCAGAGCATTGGCTAAATTAACGGTACTTCCATCGACGTGTACATCCATGTTTGGATAGGTAACACGCCAAGGCGTACTACTAGCATAGTTCTGCCAGTTGGCAGGATTGGTCGCAATGAAAAAGGTGCGTAGCAATCGTGTTGCCAGGTCGCTGCTGCTGGAAAAACTTTCTCCCGTAATCATACTGAGCGAGGAACCCAGATCCAAACCGGCGGTAGCCGGATCATCCACAATCACCGCGCCAAACATGTAAGGATGAATACTACAGACAAAAATATACAAACCTGGAGTAGTCAGCGTCACATCGTCGCCCCCCTTTCTCGGCTCGGTATTAAAGGGCATGCCAGCGGCTCCGGTAGGATAAACCAGACTGGTTCTGGTATGAACGGTATTTGAATCACCCGAGAATTTAACTCGCACACCCGGTGTAGCGACTGCAATCGAGCGGTTATCTTCTAACTCAGCCCCAGTATCAAACCAGCGGCCGGCATTATCGGTAAGCTCAAATCTAATCTCACTATCGGGATCATTATCGTTAAGCTCAGAATCATCATCGCGGGCAAAAGTATTATTTATAAATAGAACAATCAGAATTGCTGCAAAGAAACCGATAATTTTCCCCGCCTTTTGACCTGATGATATAGCTATCATAGATTGTCTATCTCCTTATATTTTATTAATAACTATTTTTTCTTCAGCCAATGGATAAGCAATCTGGCATAGAGAAAACCTGTGACTGGAAAGATTAAGCAAATAATGCGCTATGATTCGCATTACAATAAAAAACGACCTCGTCATCTAAAACGACCTCGTCATCTTGAATGTCTATGTAAAGCTTTTTTATCCGCAATATTTATGCCAAAAAAACATTATAGTTACTAATCAATTGCTTACATTACAGCCTTAGAAGAAAAACCGGGATAAATGTCGCCAATAATTAATTAATTTTTTTACAAATACATGGGCTGCTTATGATAATAAGCTTTTAACATGTTTTTCTATGTCTATTATTAGAAACATGTTTTTTTATATTTAATAAATAATTTATTATTTTCAATAGCTTTATTTTGTCGCCAATTAGAAACACACTATAGAAAATGTCTGAATTGATCGTTTTACTAATGACTAAAGTATTACGAATAGAATTTTCTACTTTTAAAAAAGTGAAATATCAGCCCGAAAGCATGTGAGGGAAGTTTTATTAGGGGAACAGATCTTTATTTACCTATTTCCATTTCTAAACCAAAATTGACTTTGTCGGCTTTACCTTGCCATATTTTTTATATTGTCTGCGGCTTGCCTTCACATCATTTACATCATTTTTGATTTGGAAGTCGAATAATAACCAGATAACCGAGGAAGGATCGCAAGGGCCAGAGCCAGCCTCTGCGTCTGCGATCCAGGCATAAGTATATTGCTTTTCCGAAAGTATGATCGTGCCTTTAATACCCTATGCATAAACAGACAGCGGGAAATCTGTTACGCTGGATAATGATCTTTACGCAATTGTAAAACAAGCATTCTCAAACCTTGACTAAAAGCAGGCAAGCTGGAACGTTCCAGGAATACACACAACTTGCCCGACAGCTTGCAATAACGTTTAACGGCAAAGTAATCATCATGACTGACACAGTCGACTGGACAAATAACCATATTAACCCGATCTAGTAATGGATATAAATGATCTCTTTTACTTTCTGGATTGCCACGATAGATCATGAAGCACCCTCCCGCAGCTTCTACCAGCTGAAGATAATCTGGATAAAGCGTAGCACGCCCACCCACGCATAGAACAGTTTGCCCGGCAAGGTTAAGGTTAGAACCGTGCATTTCGGTGATCTCCTGGCTAGCATTAGACTTGATCATCGGCTTTGCCTTGATCAGTGGAACCCATTCTGTCTCCGGCCTTATGTTTACATTGGAATACACTCCTTTCCCGGGAAAATGGCTATGAATTATCGGGAGAGGCTCTTGTTCAGATACAGGCCGGATGACAGCATATGAAATTGCTCTAAAGGCGGACAGCCATGCACGCAAGGTATCTCTTAGCCAAAATAACTTACCGATGTAAGTAAATTTCTTCTCAGGATTATCTGTATGGTATTTTGTGATGAGCGAAGGGTGGTGAGAATAATCGTGCAACGCATTGCCGGAGAAATTATCTATTCCATGAAAGGCAAGCGTAAAGATAGTTTTTTTTAAAGATTTCATAGCCCTTACCCCTTAAATCGATAAAAAAATTGGCTGGCTTGCCTAGAAAAGTTAGGCTGGCTGGCTAAAATAGTCACTGGCAGAGGAGAGAGTACTTCCAGTGACTGATGAGAAACTGTTTTATCCGGCTATAGGTTTTTTTGTTTTGCAAGATAATATTTAATTTTACTCACTATTTCGTTAGAATCAGCTTACCATTTCGTGTTCTGCGTAACCGATACTGTTCGCCTCGGTGTTGAATAAGCACTTCGTTACCTACTACAAACAAGCTATCACTGCTAATTGGTTTATATGGATCGCGCATGAGTAAAGAGTGTGATTCCGTAATAACTTGCAAATTACTATTCGATCTATTCATGACAGCCAAAATTTAATAATGTAAATGAGAATGATTCTCATTATATACAAAAAACCGAGTAATGCAAGCGCTTGTTGAAATATTTTCTAAAAATGGCATTCAGCCTGCAAAGAGCCACAGCATCGGCCATTGGTGTCGGTAAAAACCTCTCCGCTCAAGAATCAACTAAAATGAGTGAATTATTACGCCATTGAGGGTCATGATTATGAGTACACTCCTCATATTCTGAACGCATCAAAAATATTAAATAAACAGCGAGATAAGATTTCGCCCTTATTTAACCAGTCTGAAAAAAAACCATGACCAGCCCGCTCTGCTTTGTACTCATGCTTTTTGGGCAAGAACCGACGACTGGCGGCAAGATGCTTGATTTTGATGCGGTTTATCATGACTGATCGAACCGGCTATCCTGGCAGCCGATGACGCACCAATACGAGCTGACGAGGAAATGACCGTGATATGATCCATAAACCAATGTGCGAACGTCTGATATTATGCGAATACGCTCTCACTGATCTCACCACGTCCAACGCCAACGTTTTCTACAAACTCGGCTTGCGCCATGCTGCACAGCCCGCTTCACCGTATCACTTTTCATCAAGCACACAGGCCAACCTTCCTTTAATGTTGCGCCGCTACGTTGCATACCTTATGGTATCGGTACAAATGGCAAGCCTGTCAATATCGCAAGAATTACTCAAATCCTGACAAAACAATTTTAAGAAGTATTTAAGCAAGCGAACGACGGACAGCCCCATCTATTAATTAATCAATGGTTTTGGAAGAGATATATCCGTGAGCGCGCTGTCTATCAGAGCAGATCAAAAAATTAGCTGAAGCTCGCAAGCAGGGATTGGATGCGGTATGCACGATAGAGCATAGCCTTGGCACGATTGCGGATACCAAGAGTTACGGCGAGAATCATGGGAATCCAAAACCACCGCCCGAAATCTACGATTAATCAGCGAGGCAAGCAAAAATAGAGGAGAGCTGCTCGGATGGGAAGAGGAAATCAAAGCCGAGCTAATAAGCTATGCAGACAAGTAATGAGCGAAGCTACGTTTTTACCAGCACTTATGAGCAAATTATTGCTTAAAACCCTTTTAACGCTATTTTGCCAATCATCCTGCCGCTAGCAACTTGATCAAATGCAGCTTGCAGCGTTTCAACACTGAGCTGCCCGCCCTGCTGAGTCAGGATGGAACGAATAATCCCCGCGTCAACGGCTTGCGCCAGGCGCTGCAGATAGACGCCTTGCTGCGACTGATCTGATGTTTTGAACATCGCCCGGGTAAACATGAACTCCCAATGAAAACTTGCGCTTTTGTTTTTAAAACGATTCATATCCATCGGCTGACGATGACTCACCAAAGCACAGACTTTACCGAAGGGTCGAATACAAGCAGCCATATTATCAAGATGGCTATCCGTATCGGCAGCACACAAAATCCAATCCACCTCTTCCTCAAGTTGCGGGCGTAACGGCTGGTTATGGTCTATCACCTGATCTGCACCTAATTGCCTGCACCAAGCTTGACTGTCAGCACGTGAAGCCGTCGCAATCACTCTACCCCCCACTTGCTTAGCCAATTGAGTCGCCATGGAACCTACCCCACCTGCACCGCCAATAATCAATATACGTTTGCCTTGATTAGCAGCAGCATCCAGGCTCATACCCAAATGGTCAAACAAGGCTTCAGAAGCAGTCAACCCGACCAACGGCATGGCCGCCGCCTCCAGATCAGACAAGCTTTGCGGTGCTTTGGCAACCAAGCGGCTATCTACGGCTTGTTGTTCAGCAAAGCATCCCGCGCGCATGACATCACCCGCATAAAATACCCGATTACCCACCGCGAAGCCCTCAACCCGTGCACCTGTTGCTAACACTTCACCGCAGGCATCAAATCCAAGAATTTTCAATCCAGCCTGATCCGGCTTGATACTAGCCTTGAGTTTAATATCGACAGGATTCACTGCCACTGCTTTTACCCGCACCAACAGATCGTAATCACCAATAACGGGATCAGGAAGCTCAGTTAATTCAAAGGCCTGTCGAGCATTAATACCTAGCACATGCATATGATGTAAAAATATAAAATAGATTTTTCAATTGAGAATTAGACGGTATGGTTAACGGCTCACAAAAAGAGCCCGCATGATCTTTGAGCAGCTTATTCAGCTTTCGCAAAAACTGATAGTACCAGAGTGACACGAGCAATCAAATAAAGATTTGCTCTTATTGCATGCCAATACTCTAATTTCACACACCCAATGCCCGCCAGCTTTTGAGCAGTCATAGCGGCGCAATACGTTTCGCTGTTACGCCCTACAGCATTGTATATACTTTGAAATAACTAACACCTTTTCCTATTCCCCAGTTTTTTCAATTTATTGTGGGAGCAAACAGCTGAAGCTATTGAGACCTTCAATTAGTATTTATTGACATAAATCAATAATTGAGGTTGGCTTCATTGATCTAGATCAATGAAGCTAAACACGATTCGGCTCATATTTATAACCTTGAATCGGTTCATATTTTTTTATGTTTACAGATAATATAGGAGTAAATAAGGATATGAGTTCATTAAACAATACAAGAAGCGATGCGGAAACACTTAGATATTTTGCTATTAATATCGCAGTCATATTCGGCGTAACGGTAGCTTTGATTATGATCTCAGAATACTTTGCTGGTACTTAGAACTAATTTGCCGGCGGATACGCAGCATAAAATTCTGCCGCATGGTTTCGGATGCAATAAATCCTGCCGGACCATACTGATCCGGCAGGGTAATCTGGAAATAAGCTCGAATTATGAAAGCATGCTTGTAAACATATGCTTTTTATTCAAAGCATTACTGAGATCACCCATTAGCTCATGTAGGGCGTAATATCTGCCTGCATGCCATTTGTCCGATACCGGAGAAGCCGCCTGACAATCCATCAATCATTCATTCCATATTTTTATTGTTTTCTTCAATAATTCACAATACGCTGCATATGCCAGCCTATGCTTTGCTTGCCGGGATATGTTACCGCTGCTTGTTTCCGTACTTTAACCCTCGGATTAAAATGATTCTAATCCTGATAATGGCGGGTATTTATGGCGCACTGCTGAAATGGTATCAAACCGATACCTCCGGTCGATACATTAGTTTCGTTGATATTGCATTCAATCTCATCGGCATGATGATTGGCATCTGGCTTCCTCGGATGGGTACGGCTGTACACAAAAAAACCGCTTAATCTATAGGCCTCCATTTGACAAAGCAACTCGATATAGAGAGATAATGGTAAGTATGAGAGTCACTATGTACTTGCCCAGCCAAAATGTTTTTTGGCAATGATCTCTTTCTGATTGCTCCTGAAATTCAAAAATAAGGAATTTATGAATCGCATCTTGGTCACCGGGGCTACCGGGCAAATTGGTTCTGAACTGGTTCCTGCACTGCGAAAAAAATACGGCAGCGATCATGTGGTCGCGGCCGGACATAAGAGAACACCTCCAAAAACATTGGTAGAAGAAGGGCCCTACACCTCGCTTGATGTGACCGATATCGATGCGCTTACAACCATTGTACAAGACTTTCACATTGATACTATTTTTCACCTGGCTGCCTTATTATCAGCTGTCGCTGAAAAAAACCCGCAGATTGCCTGGAAAATCAATATGGAAGGACTGCAAAATGTTTTAGAAGTAAGCCGCGCCTATGGCTGCGCCGTTTTCTTTCCCAGTTCGATCGGCGCTTTCGGACCAGGCACGCCGCGTGACCACACGCCACAGGATACCATTCAGCGCCCCAATACCATGTATGGCGTGTGCAAGGTGGCTGGTGAGCTATTGTGCGATTATTACTTCACCCGTTTTGGCGTAGATACCCGCGGGGTCCGCTACCCTGGATTGATCTCGTATGAAACGCTGCCTGGCGGAGGAACGACCGATTACGCCGTCGAAATTTTTTACCAGGGCATCCAGCAAAAGCAATACACCTGCTTCTTAGCTGAAGGCACTACTCTCGATATGATGTATATGCCGGACGCCGTGCGGGCTGCCATTGAGCTGATGGAAGCCGACTCGCAGCAGCTAAAACATCGTAATGCTTTTAATCTCACTGCAATGAGTTTTGCGCCAGAAGAGCTGGCAGGACAAATTCAAAAACATATTCCCGGTTTTACCCTGCATTATCAGATCGACCCGGTGCGGCAAGCCATCGCTGATTCATGGCCGCGCCACATGGACGATCAGGCTGCGCGGGAAGAATGGGGCTGGCAGCCTCAATATGACCTTGCGGCCATGACAAAAGACATGATCGAGCGTCTACAAAAAAGCCAAGTTAAACATTGATAAGGAGCTGAGATGTCTCTTGAACAATTGAATGCGTATTGCACCTCGAAGCTGGCCGAGCTGAAGGAAAGAGGGGCTCACAGAGGGGTTGAGAAAGTGATTGCACAAATCACCCTGCCCGACTGGGTAAGAAATGGCCGATTGCCCACTCCGGCAGAAGATGAAAACTTTGGGCCGCGTTATCTTCTAGCAAGTGATGAAAAGGCGTACTTACTGATGAACTCCAATTCCTACTTGGGTCTGGCGTTGCATCCCAAGGTGATCGCCGCAGAAGAAGAAGGCGTTAAACATTTTGGCACCGGACCCGGTGCCGTCCGTTTCATCTCCGGCACATACCAACCGCATGTTGAACTTGAAAAGCGCCTGGCGGCATTTCACGGACGGGCATCCGCCATGATTTACAGTGCAGCTTATGCAACTGTGATGGGGGTACTGCCCGCGTTAATCGATGAACACACGCTGGTAGTGAGCGATCAACTGAATCATAACTCCATCATCAATGCCATTCGTTTGTCCCATTCAGCCAAAAAAGAGATTTACCCACATCTCGATATGGCAGAACTCGAACGCATTCTCAGTACTTATAGTTCTGGCAGAAATGCTGCCGGTGAGCCTGAGATCAAGCGCGTGCTGGTCATCACTGACGGCATTTTCAGTATGCGTGGTGATTATGCGCCACTGGATAAAATTGTCGCGATCTGCCGGAAATATGAGCAGAACTTTGCCGAAGGCATCATTACTGTTGCTGACGATTCACATGGCGTAGGCGCGTTTGGCCAAACCGGACGGGGAACCGAAGAATACACAAGGAGCCAAGTCGACATACTCATTGCCACGATGGGCAAGGCTTTGGGAGTCAATGGCGGTTATATCGTTGCCAGCGCCCCTGTGATTGATTATCTACGGCAAGTCTCCCCTTTTTATGTGTATTCAAATCCGATTACCCCATCCGAGGCACTGGCTGCCACAGGCTCTGTGGAAATATTGGAAAGCAAGGAAGGACTGGCGCGTTTAGCAAGATTGCGCGAGCTGACAGCACGCTTTGAAAATGGCTTAACTGAACTGGGATTCGAAACCATTCCTGGCGAACACCCGGTAACTCCGCTGGTCGTGCGTGACACCCAGCAAACAGCGCTTCTGATCGAATATCTTTTCCAGAATGGCATTTTAGCGACCGGTTTAAATTATCCAGTTGTTCCTAAAGGAGACGAAGAAATCCGTTTCCAAATTAATGCCAACCATACCATTGGCGATATTGATTATCTCCTCAGTGTCTTGAAAAATTTCTTAGCCCATTCGCGTTCTCGCCCATAGCCATCCCGACCTGGATTTCCTCCGTAATGAAGCTGACTCTGAATGGCAAAAAGAATAGACAAAATTATTTTTCGCAAACAGTCTTAGCGATATGACTAAGAGGAGAATTGGTGGGATAACTAAACCAATCAGTTGATGGATCATGCTGAGCACCGATTACACTGGTTTCCGCTTTGGGATCTGAATAAAGCAGCATGGTATAAGAGCGGGCTTTTCCTTCCTTGCAGTCAAGCTCATAGAGGCTTTTGACTGATTGATATCCGCCTGACTGCTTCTGATCATAACTGGATAAAACCCAGATTCTTCTGAAATGGCCGTCCTTTTGCATGCTTTCTGGATCAAAATAATGAGCCCCCCCTTGCTTTGCGCCCCCATCCATCCTTATCCATTCTGCCTGCGCAGGCGTTAGGAGAGATACAAGAAGAGCCAGCAATAATATTTTTCTCATCATGTCTATTTGATTTTAATGCCGCGCTGAAGCAGTTCGCGGACAGGAGTTGAATAGTACGCTCTATTTTATCAGAGGAATTTCTTACCTCGCTGTCATTTGGTTCACAGTTAGTTTGAATGATTCAGCTCACCAAAAAATTCCGCATCATCCCCATATCTTCATGCTCCAGGTTATGACAGTGATAAAGATAAAGACCAGTGTAATCCTGGAATGGCTTGATAATCGTGACTTCTTCACCAGGCATGACCAGCACGGTATCTTTCCAGCCACTATTGATGAAACCATCCTTGACAGTAGCATAGCCACTGCCATGCGAATCCTTGATTAAACGGGATAGTATCTGGAACTGCTGCTCGTGCAGATGGATCGGGTGCGCCATTTCCATCATCCCGCCTCTGCCACTTCTCATCCCTCCTCTTCCTTCCATACCGTCCGCATCATCCTCCATTCTACCCATTCCCCTTCTACCTCCTCCGTGCATGCCATGCTCTTCCTGGTAAATCCTGATTTTCTGGATGGTATTGACTGGAATTTTTTCCCCTTCAGCCACAGCCAGCATTTCAAACGATCGATGGTTGAGCTCGGGCGACATATGCCTCATGCTCAAGCCAATCTGGATTGGTTTGTCGGGGTTGGCCACATCACGGTCAGTCAAACGCTGGAATTTGATCAGCTGAGCCGGTAATTGAGGTGATTCGCTGGTTTTCTCAGCAATATGAAATTTCACCAACGGAAATTTACTTCCTTGCGCGAGCCCCCCCCTCATCATACCCATCCCGCCTCTCATTCCGCCACCCATATGTGGCATGACACCGTGATATTCGAGACTTTGCAAGATGAGATCGGAGCCAACCTCACGGCCACTGAAGTCAACCCATAATTCAACCCGCTCAGCCGGCGCCAGCATGATATACGGAAAGGTTTCGGGCTTTTCGAGCAAAGCGCCATCGGTGCCGATTGCCGTCAAGGGTGTCCCATCTTCCCAGCCGAGTTTGTAAATCCTCGAATTCGAAGCATTCAGCAAGCGCAGGCGATACGCACGGGTTTTAACCGGAATAGTACGATTAATCTGGCCATTGATCAAAATAGTATCACCCAGAAAACCCAACATGCGCTCACGCCGGCCATGCTGGAGATACTGCAGCTGATTATCCACAGTCAAGCGCCGATCCTGAATCACCAAAGGGAGATCGTATTCACCATTGGGCAGCGCCAGTTTTTGTTCCTGTTCATCGCTTATAGTGATCAATCCTGCCAGTCCCTGATAAACCTGGGTGGCAGTCTTTTCATGGGTATGTGCGTGATACCAGTTAGTGCCAGCAGGATTCTTGATTTCAAATTCATAAATATAGCGCTCACCTGGATTGATGGCGTACATCGGATGTCCATCCATTTTCTGCGGCACGTGCAAACCGTGCCAATGCGCAACGGTCGGCTCAGGCAAATCGTTATAGGCAATGATGCGAACTTTCTGGCCACGCACAAAATTCAGTATAGGACCAAGATAGCTTGGCATGTTGGTTAACGTAGTAGTGGGGCCTTTAATTAATTGGGCGTGATATTTGAAGACCTTGGTGGCCGCACCGGGCTTGAGGGAAACAGTATCGGGCCTAGCAGTCAGCTCGATTTCCACATCAGGCTTGAACGCGCTGCTGGATGCATTATTCATCTTTGCCGCTTCCACCAGAATAAAACCCGGCCACGCTGCCACCATCGTGCCAAAAGCAGCAAACTGCAGAAATTGTCGTCTTTTGCTATCAAAGTGTGCCATTGTTTCTCCCTCCACCTTAATTCATATTAAAAATGCTCAAATTACATTGATCGGTATTTTAAAATAAGCAATCCCGTTATCTTCTGCAGGAGGCATTTGGCCTGCGCGTACATTGAACTGTACGGATGGCAGCATCAGCACCGGCATCTCCAGGGTCGCATCACGCGCAGTGCGCATCGCAACAAATTCTTCTTCGCTGACACCATCATGAACATGAATATTGTGAGCACGTTCTTCCGCTACTGTGCTTTGCCACTGAACATCACGACCTTTGGGCGGGTAATCATGACACATGAACAATCTTGTATCTGGTGGAAAATCCAGTAATTTACGGATGGAATGATAAAGCTGACGTGCATCTCCTCCCGGAAAATCAGCACGAGCGGTACCTATATCCGGCATGAATAAGGTATCACCGATAAAAATAGCATCTTCAAACTGATAAGCCATGTCGGCTGGCGTATGCCCCGAAACTGAAATGGCTTTGGCAGTCAATTTGCCCACACCGAACGATTCGCCATCCGCCAGCAAATGATCGAATTGCGACCCATCCGGGGAAAATGTGGCTTCCATATTGAACAGCTTCTTGAAAGTTTGCTGCACCACCGGGATGTGATCGCCTATCGCTGTTTTTCCTCCGAGCTTTCCTTTCAGGTAATCCGCAGAGGAGAGGTGATCAGCATGTGCATGCGTTTCGAGAATCCACTCCACAGTCAAATGCTGCTCATGAATAAATGAAATCAATTTATCGGCAGAAACCGTTTTCGTTCTACCCGCTTTTGGATCGTAATCGAGCACAGGATCAATAATGGCACAACTTCCGCCTCGCTCATCAAACACCACGTAAGTCACTGTCCAAGTAGCCGGGTCAAAGAATGCTTGGATGTTTGGTTGCATGGTTCTCTCCTGTTCTTTCTTCTTTTCTCAGCTCAAATAAATTCAATAAATTGACTATAATATATTTATTAACATATTATCAATTATTATTATATATAAAGATAAATCATGGAGAGTTCTCATGACCATTGATTGGATACATTTCACACCTGCATCTGCGCTGGCTGGCGGCATGGTGATTGGGATTGCCACTGCGATCCTGTTATTGTTTGCCGGCCGGATTGCCGGCATCTCCGGTATTGTCGGAGGTTTATTCAGGCGACAGCCAGGTGATATCGGCTGGCGATTTGCTTTTGCTTCCGGGCTCATCCTGGCACCTATTATCTGGCAGTTGTTTAATGAACTACCCCCGATTCAAATAGACACCAGCTACCTAATAATGGCTCTGACAGGGTTGATCGTGGGTCTGGGTACTCGTTATGCCTCAGGCTGCACCAGCGGACATGGCGTATGCGGGTTATCACGCATGTCGCCCCGTTCGATCGTGGCGACGCTCACATTCATCACTGCAGGCGTAGTCACGGTTTACCTCATCAGACATCTACTGAGCTGATTGCGCCATTGAAAAGGATTTCCCTATGAGCACGATATTCATCGCATTACTCTCGGGTTTGATCTTTGGCATCGGGTTGATTTGGTCGCAGATGGCAAATCCAGCCAAAGTCCTGGCATTTCTTGATATGACTGGCTCTTGGGACCCATCTCTGGCCTTTGTCATGCTGGGTGCAATCAGTGTTGGTATAGTTGCTTTTGCCTTAGCACGCCGCCACGGCAGAACCTTCCTGGGCTCATCCATTTCGCTGCCTACATCTCGCGTGATCGATAAACGGCTGGTGTTAGGTAGTTTGGCGTTTGGTATCGGTTGGGGTATGGCTGGCGTCTGCCCAGGCCCTGGTCTGGTGCTGGTTGGATCAGGCAGTCTGCACGGTATGGTATTTGTCGCAGCGATGTTGCTTGGTATGGCTATTTTTGAGTTAGTGGAACGATACCGTGCCCGCCAGGCCAAGCAACAAGATGGATAGGCTGCTGTCTACTCCACACAAAACATTTTTGCAACACCTTTTAAACAAGAAAATTTGAACACTTTTTATGCTGAGCAATCCATTAATCAAAAAAGAAATAGCTGATCCTACTGGTTTGACTGACATGCTGTCCAATCGGGCATCCGCTGCACAGGCATGCGCCTTGCTGAAAGCACTGGCTAATGAAGATCGTTTACTCATTCTTTGCCAGCTCGCACAAGGTGAAAAAAATGTGGGCGAACTTGAGCAATCGCTTGGAATCCGACAACCGACCCTGTCACAGCAGCTTACCGTGCTGCGGGAAGAAAAACTGGTCAATACTGAGCGCAAGGGCAAATATATCTATTACTGCCTGGCTAGTCAGGCAGCATTACACATTATGCAAACGCTGTATCATCTTTATTGCATCGATCACAGTCCTCACCCTCAGAAAAAAAGCAGTCATCTTAAGCTGAAAAAACCAATCCCTTCTGGAGGAGAAAAAAATGGGTATAATCACGACTAAACTGGATGAAAAATTGTCTGTTTCCGGCCAGATCGGTCTGGATGATCTGTCAGAAATTGCTGCAGCAGGTTATCAATCGGTTATTTGCAATCGACCCGATTATGAGGGCGGGGAAGCGCAACCTACCAGCGCACAACTGCAACAGGCAGCGCGCTCGCTTGGCCTTCAATTTGTTTATCTACCGGTCGAGATCGGGGCAGCCTCGACTGAAAAAAGTGAAGCATTCGACAAACTGCTGCTTGAATTACCGGGGCCCGTGCTCGCTTTCTGCAAAAGCGGCAGTCGGCCCAAAGCATTGTATCAAATGGCCAAGCAAAAACAGGAAAAGCCGGCAGGTGAAGCAGAATCGGTTACTGCCGCCTGCAGCTGGACAGGCGAAGCCCCTGCGACGGCTCAGCTATCCTCTCCCTCAGCGGAAAAAAGACAGTCAGCAGTTCCTGCCTGCAATTGGGGCAACGTGTTTGATATCGTTGTGATAGGAGGAGGAGCTGCAGGCATCGGCGTTACTGCGAGTTTGTTGCATCGCCAACCTTCCTTACGCATTGCTATCATTGAACCAAGTGATAAGCATTATTATCAGCCGGCCTGGACCTTGGTTGGTGGAGGCGCTTATGACATTAAGGATACGGTAAGGAACATGGTGGATATCATTCCACCCAAAGCTGAATGGGTTCAGGCAGCAGCGAGCGGTTTCGATCCAGACCATAATCTGGTCCATCTGGCGGACGGTCGCTCAATCGGTTATCACCAATTGATTGTTTGTCCCGGGATTCGTCTAGCATGGGAAAAAATCGAAGGTATCCAGCAAACGCTCGGCAAAAATGGGGTGACTTCCAACTATCAATTCGAGCTGGCGCCTTATACCTGGTCGCTGACGCAAACTCTCAAAAGAGGTAAGGCATTGTTCACCCAGCCCCCTATGCCGATCAAATGCGCTGGTGCACCACAGAAAGCCATGTATCTTTCATGCGATTACTGGCTGCACCAGGGCGTGCTGGATAATATTGAAGTCGAATTCGATAGCGCCGCTGCAGTACTGTTTGGGGTCGCTGATTTTGTGCCGCCATTGATGAAATATGTGCAGCGCTATCATGCCAAACTGGTCTTCAACTCTAATCTGATCAAAGTCGATGGCACCAACAAAATTGCCACTTTTGAAATCAAAGACAGCGAAGGCAAAGCCTCACGTATAGACAAACCATTTGATATGTTGCATGTCACGCCGCCCCAGGTCGCGCCGGATTTTCTGAGTAACAGTCCTTTGGCAGATACAGCGGGCTTCTGTGAAGTCAATCCTATAACTTTGCAGCATGTGCGTTACTCCAATATTTTCTCGCTCGGAGATGCCTGCTCCTCGCCCAACGCCAAAACAGCAGCGGCAGCTAGAAAGCAAATCGTGATCGTAGCTGATAATCTGCTGGCAGCCAGAGAAGGCAAACAGCTTCCCGATGTTTACGACGGCTATGGTGCCTGTCCACTAACCGTGGAAAAGGGTAAGGTGATTCTGGCCGAATTTGGTTTTGGCGGAAAATTGCTACCTACTTTTCCGCTTGATCCGACTGTCCCAAGGCAATTCACCTGGTTTCTCAAAGCCAAAGTGTTCCCTTGGCTGTATTGGAATGGCATGCTGAAAGGCCGTGAGTGGCTAACCCGCTCAACCAATGTAAGCTGAGTAGCCGGTGGACGCTAGCTTAATCAGCATTCTGCTCGGTTCATTTACCGGCATTGTGCTTGCCCTGACAGGAGCAGGTGGCACCATCATCGCAGTGCCATTGCTCATGTTCAGCCTGGACCTGACGGTTGCACAAGCTGCTCCCATCAGTTTGCTGGCGGTCAGCTTGTCGGGAGCCATCGGCGCATGGCTGGCGTTCAGACAAAAAAGAGTCAGATACCGGGCAGCTAGTTTCATTGCTTTGATAGGCGCGCTCATCTCACCCGCCGGGATATGGCTAGCACAGCATTTACCCGATATATCCTTGACCTTACTGTTTGCTGGAGTACTTCTCTTTGTTGCCCAGCATATGTTTCGCCAAAGCATGCATGAAGGTAAAAATGAGATGAGCACGCAACATTCCGCTTCTCCTTGTCAGATAGATGAAGCCAGCGGACGTTTAATTTGGACCATACCATGTTTCAGAGCATTAGCATTGTCAGGCACCACAGCAGGTTTCTTGTCAGGTCTGCTGGGCGTAGGAGGAGGATTCGTGATCGTACCCGCCCTCAGGAAAATCACTAATCTTCCCATATTGTCCATAATGGCGACCTCACTGGCAATCACCGCTCTGATTGCTACCACGGGCGTCATTTCAGCGATAATCATTCGCGCGATGCAATGGCCGATAGCCTTATTCTTTTGTACTGGCACGATCGCAGGCATGCTGCTCGGTAGAATGTTTGCCGAGCGTCTTGCCGGCCCCCGGTTACAGCAAGGCTTCGCTATCCTGGCTGGCGGTATTGCAGCAGGTATGATTACCAAAGTGATTTGGGCTATATTACTTTAGTTTTGCAGTGCGGATATCTGTTAATACTTACATTCGAACGATGGACCTTGTCACGTTGGCACATCTTGCAAGCATCTTTATAAAACCGGATCATCTATTTGCTTGAGCGATGCTTATCAGCGTACCATGCTACTAATAACATGATAGCTGCAAATACTGCCAGTCCAATTATAGATTCAATCGCCATCATCTGCTCCTTTACGCAGAATAAAGGAAACAATCAAGAACATGCTTGCCAGAAATATCAGTGCCAACACAGCGAAGATAGTTACTTTCTTATCAATCAAACCACCCAGTAAGGCTGCAACAACCGATGCAGTAGCCACATTATCTGATACTTTAGCTAAACCTTCTCGCTGCTCCTTGTTGAATACAGGAAACTCCATATAATCAGCTTACACCAATACTTTTGCAAAAGCAAAGTTGAGAAATCGTGCCTTACAAGGTAAGGCAAAGCAGATAATTCCATCTCCAACTCCAATACCACGCGAAGACATGTCGTTAGATAATACAAATAAGATGGCAAGGAGAAGCCGACAAAACCAGATTTGAGTTAGAAATGGAATAACTTTTAGCACCCGCATATCTTCTTGTACCACTGCAACATTGCCACCTAGCATTTGTGGCACTCTCTGCCAGGTATGCAATGAGGTGAAGCGCCACACTAAATCGATCGAAGCTTTCTATTTCAATTATTCAGTGCAAGATTCCCATTGCTTTAAGTAATGGCATCGCCTTGGCGGCAAAGCTCGCATAGTTTGCTTTGATTTCTTTTAAACTTTCCTCATCATTTTCGATGACCTGTCCTTCTTTGACGATGCGTTCATTGTTGTCCTTGAAAATCTGCCAAACGAACGCCGCGGGGTCAGCTGTTTTTCGTTCCTTGGCCAGCAGGAAAAGCTGTTGCATGCGGTTTACTGAGACAGCCCCACCTGTCACAGGAGCAGCCAGATAAGCGATGTCACGGCTAAACACCGCACGGTTAAGAATCACATTGTTGAGATGATCGCTGCTCGTACGCACCTTCTTTACCGTTTCCTCATCTTGACAGGGAGCCAAATGCCCCATACCCACCAGAATGGTCACTGCTTGCAGCACTTGTTGTGCGTTCGCTATATTAGCCATTGCTGCGCACAGACTACGGAGGGTCTTGGGTGCGAACTCACGCTCGGCCAAGACAGCCAGAAGGGGATTATAGATTTCTGGTTGCAAATTTCCCTCGACCCAGTTTCCCGTAACCTTGCGCGGAATATCTTCCGGCCAGCTCATCAAGACGAAACGTGTATTCAGCAAACGCTGGCTCTTTTCCTGATCCGTCAAGCGGCACACCCCTCTCATAAAAATATCTTTACGGAACTGAGCAAAAGTGAAGTAGTCACGCATCTGCTCCTTGAGTACAGGATGAGTGACTTCCCTCATCATCTCCTGGGCTTCTGGGCTGAGGTTGATGGCATCAATTGCATTGAGCGGGGTGGCTGAAGCGGCAAATTCGAGTTTGGCATCTGCCAGGCGCTCGGCCACATCCGCGAAATACATGACGTTCCAATCGCGGTTAAAAAATTCATGCGCGATATAATTTCGATTTTGCTCCTTGATCTTGGTTAGCCGTTCTTTAACGCCTGGCACTGCGCGTGCGTAGGCCGAATTGGCATCCAGTAAACGCTCTGAAAACTGAATCGCAGAATCCATGCGCGCGAACGCACCTTGCGCACGACTAGCGAAACGGTCATGTAGTGCGAACAATTGACGCAGCGGCGCAGCTGGCGCCCAGCCAGGGAAACAGTTATAACTCAGGTAGAGTACACCACCTGGTTTCAGGAATTTACGTGCAAAATTAACGATCTGTTGGTGATTCTCAGTGCTCACCCAAGTCCAGATACCATGCAGAGCGATGTAATCCATTGGAGGCAGATCGGCATGCAAAAATTCCTCAAAGCTTTCATCCCGAATATCGAGCGGTAAGGCGGCAGCTCTCGCCAGATTTTGGGCGAATGCCGCATGTTCAGGATTGAAGTCCGTTCCAAAGAAGCGCCCGGGTGTCGTAGCACCATGCAGATTGAGTGACAATCCTTGCCCGATGCCAAGTTCACAATAATTTGGTGTGGCTGACTCGGGTGGCATTACACCTTGCAGCAACAGGCAAAAACGGATGAAAACAGGTGAAATCTCGCGATAGTAACCAAACGTATAGCCGATTTCAGTGAAATACCCTTGTGACCAATCTTTATCCATATTTTCTATTCAATTAAAAAACCCTGCCAGCCTTACGGCTGGCAGGGTTCTTATCTTAGAGAAGCAGAGGCGTGCCCCCGCCTGCTCTATCAGGCGAAACTGAAGTTGGACGCACCGAATTCGCCTTCGGTCACACCAACCAAGTTAATCGTCATGTCGGACGTACCATCACCATTCAAGTCAACTTTCACCGCACCACCCGCTTGGTTTCCAACTGCGAACGGGTTAGCATCGGCCACATTAGTAAAGCTAACTTGTGTAGCGCCAGTGTTGGTAAAGGCAGCGTTACCGATAAAGCTGGCAGTACCTGTCTGCAGGGCGGCAGCAAATTGAATGGAATCCGCAGCCACGTCGAAGTCACCAGTAGCCGTATTATTACCGATAACGTCCACGCTGCCGTTGGGAGCAGGTTGGCCATCCGATTCTGCTGCAGCATTGTAAATCAGCTTGTCAGCGCCCGCACCCAAAGTGATCACGTCACTGCCCAGACCGCCGGTCACGATGTCACCCTTAGCCGAGGCAATGTAAGCATCCCCGCCTTCACCACCTGTGAAGGTCACAGATTTGTCATTTTGAGCAACAGATACAAATACACCGCCTACGGCACCAACAGCATCCTTCACTACACCGGTCGCATCAATGGTGGTGATATTTTTGCTGGCAGTCAGATCGCCAATACCGATCCCATCCGAGCCGGTCACCTTCAGCGTAGTCAGGGCAGTATCGGCCAGCTTAAAGAGCTGAGCACCAGCGCCAGACGTCGCATCGGTTGCGATAGTGATGGTTTCCACGCCACCGGCATTGACCGTCACTTTGTTGGTACCGAGATTAGCGTCTTTACCGAAAGTCAGCGTCGCAGTATTGTCGGCACCGGCAACAGCGCCTTTGACATCTACGCCAATTGTACCACCGCCTGCGCCTGCAGAACCCTTGAAGGTCACATTGGTGTTATTAGCCAGATTCGACAGAATCAGAGATTTGCCATTCAGATTAAGCGCATCATTAAAAGTAATGTTGCTGATACCGAACAATTCGCCATTCACGGTTGCGTTCGCAGCCAGCGGAGCACCTAAATTGATGCCGAGGGTTTCCACATTCTTCACTGAACCTGCCTTGTTAAAAGCTTGCAGGTTGGCCAGTGAGGCGATGAGCGTGTCATTATCGCTGCTCTTGCCATCTTTATCTACCGAGCCGCCACCATCAATGGTATCGGCAGCAGTGAAATTTCCTAGAATGAGTGTGTCATTGCCAGCGCCGCCAGTGAACGTGACATCCTTGTTGTTAGTAGTCAGATCGAGTGTGACGCCACCGCCGTTACTTGTAGCATCTACTGTGGTCACATTGTTGAACTCGCCGCCTGGAGCCACAATATCCAGTGCACCGCCGCCAGCTACTTTAATCGCACTCAGCCCACCAATAGATTTTCCTCCGCCTCCGTCAGCAAATTGCACAAAATTTTTGCCTTCCGCGATCACGGACAGCGTCACATCTTTTGCGCTATTGGCTGTGTTCGCATGTCCTACGGATACATTCACACGATCCGTCGCGCTGTTACCGGAAGAGACAGTAGACAGAGTGAGCGTACCACCCGCACCAATTGAGCCATCTTTAAAGGTAGCGTTCTGTGTAGCGCCCCCCTCAACATTCAGGGCTCCGATAGCAGCGTTGCTTTGAATGTTTGTCAAATTCAGAACCGAGCCTTTAAGGGCGCCAGAGTTCCACAACTCCGTAGCACCGGTCACATTCGACAGGTTTAGATTAGTAGCAGCAGGATTGACATTTTTAAATACGATTTTTTCAACGTCTTTGATAGTAGCGCCTGCAGGCCATGCACTACTAGCAACAACCAAATTAGCGGTATCGAAACCAGCACCGCCGTTCACATTATCGCCATTGGTCAGCGTACCACCATTAGCTGCTGTATCAACCACACCATTGATTTCATCGCTGCCAGTAGTGGTTCGAGGGTTATCCACACCGGTAGTAAGATGGAAAGTGTTGTCAGGACCAGTACCTTTTCCAGCTACAAACCCTTCAGCTTCAGCTTCTGTCGTAGGAAATGTCGGTGTTACGCCTATCAGCACATTTTGCATTGCATCCAGAGTTTCGCCTTTTCCCTCTCTGGAATAGACATCAGCCACCGTAACCTTGTTTTGGAACAGATCAGCAGTAGGCTTGAATTCTTCAGCAGGAGTGCCTGTAAGATACGCACTTGCTTCCAGCAGGATACTTCCTATGCTTGCGCCTGATTCGAGGCGGTTCATGAAAAAGGCCTCTGCTTGAGCATCCGGGCTGGCCGCGTCCGTATTGCCTGCCGCCAGACCGAAATTTTTCAGCAGGTTGGCTGTAATTTCTTCATTGGTCACGGCGCCCTTCAGAACCCCTTCCTTAAATTCATCGGTTGCCACCAGAATATCAGCCAGCTGTTGATTGGTCATGCCAGACTCAACCGCACTAGCCAATTCCTGCATTATTTTTGCACTCGGAGCAGCATTAAATGTAGCTACCGTCAGCGCCAGTATATCTTCCTTTTGTTGGGAGGAAATAGCCATAACACGTGTTCCTTTTAAATAAAGTTAAAAAAACTTAAGACAAAAAACCATATGTCACGAAATTGCTGAATATGAAACAAATAGTCCTTGCAACCTGTTAAATGTCAGATTTCGCGTTTCTGTTTGCCTGATTGCTATTTCACGACAATGGTCCCGCCGCCAGAAATCGCCACAGTTGACAAGTTTGGACGATTCTGCCGAAAAAAACTATTGTACGCAAGTGATCAAATCTTCTTGAAGGGATTGTGTTGTTAATTTGCAACATTATTAGCTTAATATAGTAAAAAATAACAACCAACTGGATTAACCTTAACATAGTAAAAAAAATAACGACCTGCTGGAAGAATGATTAGGGAAGAAAAAATTGCTCATTTACATCTTTTAATTTGCATATTGCAGGAAAAATGCTTGCGTTTTCAGTCAGAGCCACTTTTAATTAGCAACCCAACTCTCTGAAAGGATTAACTTTAACAGGCCGCATTTTGCCACTGTCTGCATATGCTCACCCCATATGCTCGACCTAATATTATTGTTATTTTTTGTATCTGTTTGGTTGAAAAAGAAGTGATTTTTCTCACATTAATAATTTACTGCCAGCAGCAAATCTTCATTTGTATGCTTATATCGATCGCTTTTTGTAGAGGCAACTCTTGTGAGCCCATAGACCAACCATTTTCTTCTGTGGCCATCTGGAATTAAGAGAAGATGTAAAAGTGCTTACACAGTTTATGAATTTATACGCTAATATCCCCATTTTTGCCCTATGAACCGGAATTGATCAGGATGTCATTATGAAACCAGAAAATGTTGCGCACTATCTGCGGAAAAACCCGCAGTTTTTTGTCGAATATGCTGAAATGCTGGCAGATGTCAGGATTCCTCATCCTTACGAAAATCGGGTGATTTCGATCAATGAACGCCAGATGGTTTCGTTACGGGAAAAAAACCGCTTGCTGCAAGAGAAACTGCACGAACTCATCAGTATCGGAGAAAATAACGATATGATTGGTGAAAAAATGCACCAACTGTCGGTTGCTTTGATGGAATCCAATTCGCTCGAAGAAATGCTGAATAGGTTAAATGACAGTCTGCGTGAAAATTTTTCCATCCAACAAGTCATTGTTCGCTTGTGGTTTTTGAAAGATTCCCCTGACAATCAGCAGCGCCCTGAATTCACGCCAGTCAGCGAGGCCGTGCGCACCGCTGTTGAAAGCATGGCAAAGCCTTACTGTGGTCCGCATTTAACAGACGAGATCAAGCAATGGTTTGGAGATGAAACACCTCAGTTACAGTCCTTCTCCCTCATCCCGCTACGCAGGAAACATACCTTTGGGTTACTGGTCATGGGTAGTCCAGAGCTGGAACGGTTTTATCCTGATATGGGCACACTTTATCTAGAAAGGTTAAGCGAGCTCATTGCAGGTGCGCTCATTCGCCTGGGGTGTTGGAATATTGAAGCACAGGTACATGAACTCCCACGCTCCTGAAGAGAAAACAGTCCTGGTCAGCGCTTATCTCTCCCATCTGACTAATGAGCGCAGACTGTCCGCATTGACAGAAAAAAGTTATGCAAGAGATCTGGCTATTCTGCTGCAATTATCTGAAGCAACCTCTTTGAATCAGCTGCGCGCTCATGATATCCGGCATTTCATCGTCAAACTTCATGGAGAGGGCCTCTCCGGCCGGAGTCTTGCAAGGATGCTCTCTGCCTGGCGAGGCTTCTATCGCTATTTAATCCGTCATCATGGCTATGCCGATAACCCCTGCAATGGCATGCGAGTCCCCAAATCTCCCAAAAACTTGCCACACGCGCTTTCTCCAGATGAAACAGTAAAACTGATGGCTTTCGAGCAGGAAGATCAGCTCAGTATTCGCGATCGTGCCATGCTCGAGTTATTTTATTCTTCTGGCTTAAGGTTGACAGAATTAACGCAGCTCAAACCCGAAGATATCGATTTTACTGAGGGCACGGTGCGGGTTCGAGGAAAAGGGAACAAGACTCGGGTGGTGCCGGTCGGCAGTTATGCTTTGCAAGCGCTACAAGCATGGCTGAAGCAACGCGCAGCGATGCTGGCGCCTGGAGAAACTGCACTCTTTCTATCGCTCCGCGGCAAACGAATCAGCCCTCGTGCAGTCGAGTATCGCCTCCAGATTCGCGCCAGCCAGCAGAATCTCAGCACTCACACCTTTCCTCACGCCTTGCGCCATTCGTTTGCTTCGCATATGCTGCAATCGAGTGGAGATTTACGTGCAGTACAGGAAATGTTGGGCCATACCAGCATTAGCACCACTCAAGTTTATACTCACCTCGATTTTCAACATCTTGCAATGATCTACGATAACACCCATCCTCGCGCCAAAAGGAAAAAATAACC